>JAIECJ010000147.1:24953-61588 GCA_029068555.1 Lachnospiraceae bacterium | reverse complement strand
TTCACACCAACGCCAGTTTTCATCAGCTTATAAGTTATTGAGGTGTGAACAGTAACAATATTTTTCCCAAAAAATAAAATTTTTTCATCATTTATGCAAGATATACAAATGCATTTTTCGCTCTGGAAGCATATCCGAAAAGATTACTTTTATATTTTATATATGTAATATACTATAAACTTTAAAAAATTTCTACCGAAATATATATCGTAGTTATGTGTCTATATAAAGAGGACATGATATAGACGCATAAATAGAACTAACTCCCCAGAAAAGGAAGGTGGTAATATGGATATACCAGCTCTTTCAATGAGTATGGCGCAGACAAATCTTCTGACTGATGTCGGAACTGCTGTGCTGGCAAAAACCATGGACCAGGCAGAAGCAGTCTCAGCAAGCCTGACAGACATGCTTGACTCAGCCGCCATGGAACTTTCTGTCAACCCTGATATTGGCGGAAATATTGACATAAGCGTATAAGCTACGCCTGACACGGCGGGCAGCGGAAAAACCTTTTCCCTGCCCGCCGTGTCTGTCTCCCGCCGGAAGCTACTTCATCCGGATGCAGTCTGGCTTGATGACAATTTTTCCGTTTTTGAGCAGATTCCCCACAGCGCGCTTGAATTCATTTTTACTCATTCCTGTCTCGCGCTTTATCACCGCGGGATTTGCCTTGTCTGAAAATGGCAGCACGCCGCCGAACTCCGCAATGATTTTTTCCAGCTTCTCCACATCCTTTTCAATCTGGAGATACGCTTTCTCACGCACACTCAGGTCAATCTTTCCATCCTCTTTGACACTGATAACACGTGCTGTCACCACATCGCCGACTCTGATATTGCCGTACAGCTCCCTCTGAGGAATCAATGCAGAGTACCGGTCATCAACAGCGACAAACGCCCCCATATTCTCTATCATCTCGTACACCGTTCCATGCACGATGTCATCCTTTTCATATCCGCTGCCGCCCTGCTGAAGATAATGGTATACTTTCATGGTTGCAGCGAGACGGCTGCTCTTATCTACATAAATAGCGGCCAGCACCTCATCGCCCTCCTTGACACGTACAGTCTGTTCCTTAAATGGAAGGAGAACATCCTTCTCAAGCCCCCAGTCCAGAAATGCGCCAATCTTTGTCACCTGCGAAACCCTGAGCTTTCCAACCTCTCCCGCACACAGCAGCGGTGTATTCGTCGTTGCTATGATTCTGTCTTTTGAATCCTTATACAAAAATACTTCAATCCCGTCACCGATTTTACTGTCCTGCGGAACCTGCTTTTTCGGCAGAAGCACCCTGGCATCCATGGGAGCATTCGGCTCCTCCCCAAGATACACACCAAAATCCTGCTCCTTCACAATAATCAGCGACTGCTTTTTTCCTAACTCAAACATATTTTTACCTCTTCCGTCCAAATTGATTCTCTTAAACCTTACACATCCTCTATGTACTCTGTCTTCCTGCCAAGTCTCCTGAATATCACAAACAGCTCTGCCACCGCAGCGATGGCAAGCACAAACTCCGCCACAAACTGCGCATAGGCAAGCCCGTAAAGCGGGAAGATATCATTCAGAAGATAAAGCGCCGGTATCTCAAGCACAATTTTTCTCATAATGGCAAAGACCAGTGCATTTTTGCCATAACCAAGCGCCTGGAAAACTCCGACTGCAAGAAAATCCATACACAAAAACGGCAGTCCCAGGCAAAATCCCCTCATAAACCGGACTCCATAGGCGATAATAGCCGGATTATTCATAAAAAACTTCACAACACCGTCCGCATCCACAAAAAAGAAAACTGCCGCCGCCGTAATAAACCCGACACTGATTTCCCCCGCAAACACAACTGCCGACTTCATGCGTCTCTGGTTTCCGCTGGCATAGTTGTAGCTTACCAGCGGCATGATTCCCTGTGAGACACCCATGCACACATACATCGGAACCATGTATATTTTCTGTGTAATTCCCATCGCCGCCACGGCATCCGCACCGAACACCGACGTGAAGTTATTCAAAATCGTCATACCCGTTACATTCAGCAGGTTCTGTATGGATGCCGGTATCCCTACGCCGCATACGCCCAGTACAATCGCTTTCCGCAGACAAAATTTGTCTGGTCTGATACAGACACAGGTCGTATTTCTTCTGACATATATCAGTACGAAAAAATATGCACACGCCACGCAGTTTGAGATGAAAGTGGCAAGTCCTGCTCCCGCCGATCCCATGTCCAGTCCCCACGGAAGGATAAAGATTGGGTCAAGCACAATATTCAAAAGGCAACCACTCATCGTACCAATGCTTGCGTGCAGCGCCGCTCCCTCCGCGCGCACCATATACGCCAGCACCACATTCAATATGGCAGGTACCGCGCCGCAGGACACTGTCCACAGCATATAGTCCGATGTCGCCTGTGTTGTCACCTCGTCAGCGCCCAGAATCGCCAGAAGCGGCGTCTTTCCGATTGTGCAGGCAGTCGAGAAGACAATACCGCAGAACAGTGCACAGTAAAATCCAAACGCAGAGCTTCTATGGACAGTATCATAGTCCTTTCGTCCAAGCGCCCTGCTCATCATACTTGAACTGCCCACACCAAACAGGTTATTTACTGCGTTGAATGCAAGCAGAACTGGCCCCGCAAGTGTGACTGCCGCGTTTTGCACAGGGTCATTTAATATTCCCACAAAATAGGTGTCCGCCAGATTGTAGAGCACCATTACGAGCGAACTGATAATTGTGGGCACGCACAACGCAACAACTGCTCTCGGTATTGGTACACTCTCGAAAAGTTTTGTCCGTTTATCTGTTTTGATGTTTGTCATAGACTGCTCACCCTCTGCTTATTCCCGAATTACTTCCTTCGGCGCCGCTTTCCTGCCTGCCCATAAGCCACACTGCTGCTGCACTGACGGCCACTGCCATCACTGCGAAAAATCCTGTCTGGCAGAACACCGGAAGAAATCCCACGATAAAGGAAAGAAAGTTATAAAATAAGTGCATTCCTATACAAGGTATAACAGACCGGCTTTTTACTGCCACATAGCCAAGCGCTGCCCCGACAGGAATCACATAAAATCCCTGTACCCAGTTTCCGTGAAAAATCCCGAACATAATTGCCTGAATCACTATAACTACCGGCGTCGAAAAAAATCTTTGCAGATTCTTCAGCACCAGTCCTCTCATGATGCACTCCTCATTGACGGGTGCCAGAAGCACCGCTGCGATCATTGCCAGCGCCTGATTTCCGCCGAGCGCTGACTCCATCATTTCATTATATTGTTCCATCGTGTCCGGGCTCGCCACCGCAATAACTGCCGCAATCAATATTGCCAGATAATACAATCCGACAGATGCGATACAAATCATTGACAGCGGCTTTGCACGCAGCACTTTTTCCTTCAGGTACTGCTTGTCCTGCTCTGACTTTTTCCTTCCCCACACTGCCCAGTAAAAGCTTACTGAAAACACTGTCGATATCGCAGTTGCCGCAACTGTCAGCATTACCATAAAATTTCCCTTTGACAATGTGTTGGACATAAAAAGCATCGCGCCATAATAATTGTAATCTCCCCCCTCATACACCACATATGCCGAGGTAATTGCCAGCATCACTGCCATTGTGACCATAAACTGCAGCATAATGAACAGTCCCATAATTTCAAAGCTCAGAGCGATTCCTTCCACGAATTTTCTGCCAGCCCTTACATTCTTCTTGTATTCCATTTCAATGCACCTTTCTAAAATTCGGTTTTACGTTTATTCCTATACCGTACCACGACAGCCGGATTCTGTCAAACAGATAATCTTATTTTCAGGTGCGCAGCTTTAGAGCGTGTTATCTAAACGCTTTTACTCTTTCTGAATCTGACACGTCATATACGTCCACCTTTATATTTATAGATAGTATACAACAAAAATGCATCCTTAAAATATCCTCACGCTAATTTCATAAATATCTGTATTAATACACAGTCTGCGCATCCTTCGGCAGCTGTCTCACGTGTTCAAGATAACTCCTTGCCGCTTTTCCCTCGGCGGCATTGTATGTATATCCCAGTTTGCATGCCACATACTCAGATGTGCGTTCAAACAAATCGCACATGTGCATGACTGCTGCCCAGCCCTCCTCGACACATCCGCCGAAATACGTGTCCAGATACATCTGGTACTCCTCTGGGTCAAGCCATCGGTACAGGTATTTCGCCGACTTTCCGACGCTCACCTGAAAATCTGTCTGGATGCCGGCCTTCCATGAGAGCATCTTTTCAAGCTCCTTGCGGACGACAAAGTTTGCCATGTCCTGCACGTAGGGCATCTCCTCCCGCCACAATCCCTTTGCCAGATTGTTACTGCACCACCAAAACTCGTTAGTGCACGCCTGAAACTGCGCGTCAGTAGGCTTTTTCACGTGATACGCGGCGTCAGTCGCCTCTGGTATCGCCGGAAGAATGTGCTCTTTGTCCAGCAAGATCCGGCACAGCTTATCGTCATGGATATGCTCTTTTGCATACCGGACTGACTGCACCGTAAGGTCAATTCGAATACCATCATCAAACTGCATCAGCCAGCCATAATGGTTTTCCTTGTCATTTGGGGCGTTTGGACTTTCATCCGGATACTGCATATAGAGAATCGAGCCAAATTTGTATATCCAGTCCTTATCTTCTATAAAAGTGGCTGTCTCTGTTACTACATACACAATATCGAAGTCCTGAAAAATGTCCTTTGGGACATTTTCATTTGTTCTGGAACCGTTCATGTACACTGCCAGAACCCTGTCGTCCTCCTTCGCAATATCCGTCAATAATTGATACATCTCTGCCTCACTCCGCATGATAAACCTCCTATATTTCATCAGCCGACTGCCTCGTCTGGTTCCACCGCCATTTCACTCCATGGGCTGCAGGATTCTGCCATATTGGCCTTGAGCAGATAAATCGCCTTATCCACCATGACATCACCCTTCAGCATCCTGACACGCAGCACCAGATCTGGTGAGTCCCACAAATTTTCTACCGTAAACAAATATGTCGTACCTCCCAGCTCTTTGCACCACATCTGGCTTAGATTCGCTGTTTCCGCCGGCGCTTCCTGTTCCCCGGGCGAAACAGCAGTGATATTTTCTATCGGTATGACACAAAAATTTCCATCCTCATTTTCATAAAACGTAACCATCCAGCCGCGCAGCCAGGATGCCGCAGCGTATTCCATCGTGCCGTCATTATCTATGTCTGCAGCAAAATAATACGCATACGGACTCCCCGTGACACTGCCATCCGCCAGATTCTTCAATACCCGTTCCTGCGCTTTGGTATACTCCGTCTCCCCTGATCTGGAAAAGATTTCTATGCCGGCTTTTGCGCAGGACTCGCCGACATTTTCACAGCATCCATCTATATAGTCCTTAATTTCCGGACACAGCCCTTCCTCCTCATACAATGGAATACACGAGAAATCCTGAGAATCCGAAGCCGTACTGTGTATCACAAACCATGTATAACGCCAGTCTTCCAGTCTGTTCATCTCAATCACTTCCATCTCCACGCTGTCACCGCCCAGCGAACCATAAGTTCTGCCAAAATCCGTCACACAGTAAAGCTGTCCCTCATAGTCAATCAGCTGGGAATCGGTCTCAGTCTCTGTGATATAGGCATGATCCTGCACTTCGCCCGCCACAAGCTTCCACCACTCAATGCTGTCACTTTCCCATGAATAATTGATACAGGATATAAAGTTCTCACTCCCATCCGACGCAGTCCAGTGGTATGCCCATTTGCATTTCCAGTAATCCTCATCCCGCCGCAAATGGCTTTGCATCCGCTTCAAAAAAAGTTCTGTGTCCTTGGATAAATCCACACGGTATGGCTCCGGATATTCATTCTTTCTGCCGTACAGACCGGCATGTGCCTGTTCACGCAGCAGAAGAAGAAGTCCTTTCGGAAACGGCACATCCTCATCCTTACAGGGCACAATCGTCCTGTTCTCCTGCTCCCTCTGCACCTGCTCCTGAACCTGCGGCCGCAACCATATATCCTCCGTTTCCCGCACTGCCACACCGTTAAAATCAAACGCCTCCCAGTAAGCAAGTGTGTAATGCACAACACCAGCTTTCTGCTCGAAACCGATTCTGCAGGAATACAGATCGACTGCCCTCCCGTCCTCATATAAAAACGCTTTTATCATCAATTCAGATGGCTCCGGTTCCAAAAGCTGAAAGGTCACAATTTTCCCGTCAAAATCAGTGAACCATATCCGTTTCATGTCTATACTGTCCGAATTATCCAGCATATCCACAGTGGTCACCTGGTACTTCCCATCCACTTTATCCATCTGTTCTATCATTTCCATGTCTCTGTAAAACAGCTCTTTTTCCCCGTCATTATCATAATCAGCGAACACATACGAGTCGTAACGGTCTGCCCTGAACGCCTCCTCCGGCAGCTGTGTCAACTCCTCATCACCCCATATGTTTTTTTCTTCCTGATACCGCCACACAAATAGCTCCAGGTTCTCCTGCACATAGTCCTCCACCTGTGACGCTATCCCGCTAAACCGCTTTCTGTAAAGCGTATCTGACACGACGCCTGTCTGGATGCTTCTCACAGTCTCCCTGGACGGAAATACTCCATCGGGCAGGTTCGAAAGCCTGGAAATACCTAACCGATCTGATCCTGCCCATAAAACATAATATTGCTTTTCGCCGTTTTCCTCTCTGGAAAAAATCTCAAATCTCCCAACATTTCCATGGCTTGCGTTTGACCTTTTAACCGTCCAGCCGCTCTCCTCATCTTCCAGAAGCAGGGTGCCAATTCTGACCGCATCATCATAAAATATGTTTGTAAAAAGAAGAAAAGACATTTTTGCATTTCGATCCAGACAATATATCCGATCCTCATCCAGCGCTTCTCTCCCATAACCGCTCCCCACAAAAGACTGTTCCATCAGCATTTTATACTCAGGACATGCCCTTTGCAATTCTTCCCTGGTACACAGGAGGGATTCATCGCGGTATGCCGCAAGTGCACCGATGTAATACCTGTTTGCCACATAGTCCTGCAAATCCGCAAGAAGCTCCGCAGGCAGCGTATTCTCCCTGCCATAACGTTTCTCCCACACGGCACAGTCTGCGGCAATGTCCGCCTTTGGCATTCTGTCATCTTTCTTTCCGCTCAAAGACCTTCCACTACATATACTATATAAAAGGACAACACAGACTCCGAAAATTGCGGCGGCTATGCAAAACTTTTTTTGCATTCTTCTCCAATAGCCCATCCCATTCTCCTCTCAGCGATATAATCCCTGTCCTTAGTATAGCGTTAATCTGCCGCATTAGCAACCTGAAAAGTGTACTGCCAGTTGTCAGGCAATACACTTTTTAAGCCTTCCAGATATCCGGAAAGCGCCGGACGCCGAAGCCGCTCTAAATCGTGCACCTACTCAAAACAATCCAGCCCTGAATACGCAGGCACAACATCATTGTGCACGCCGTTTCGCACCAGCCACTCCTCAATTTCATCCACATCTGTCTCAATCATGCGGACAAGATGAACGCGTCCCCAGACTGCAGCCTTTAAAACATCCGGTCGCTGGTTCCTGTCCACGCCTTATCAGATTCCAGCACAAATTTAGATATTGAAATCGTAAACAGTAACAGCTATGCACACGAGGAACGTTTTTGGTATTTTGTCATATTTTATAAGTAAGTCAGCAAATATAAGCGAAATCAGCCAGACATACTGTTTGTAACAGTTCAGATACCTTCACTGTTACTACTGTCTTTGCTTTTCTCAATTTAATAAACAGATTGGTACAACCACCACTCTGTTTCATTAAATTATATGGAGGTTCGATATGACAAAATATGATATTGCAATCTTGGGCGGCGACCGGCGGACTGCCTGCATGGCTCCCATTTTCGTTGAAAAGGGCTACCGTGTCATATGCTTTCGCACCGCCCCAATCCCTTGTAGTCCATCCATAAAGTCCAAAATAAGTTTCACGGAATCACTGCGGGAAGTCCTCGACGCCGCACCCGTATTGATTGGCGGCATCCCGTTTACCAAGTCCGACTGCCTCTACTGCGAGGAAGGCACCTCTGATCTCAATCTCTCTGAGCTTCAGCGCAGCATCCACAAACACCAGAAAATATTTGCAGGCATCATCCCGGAAGCCTTCCGCCGTACCTGTGAAGAACGGGAAATCAGCTGTTATGATTTTATGCGCGATGAGCCAATGACCCTGTACAATGCTGTCTCCACAGCAGAGGGCGCCATCTTAGAGGCACTGCTGCACAAAGACACCAACATCCATATGAGTAATACACTGGTGCTGGGTTATGGCAGGTGCGGCAAGATTCTCGCCGACCGCCTGAGCGGACTGCATGCCTGTGTCACCGTATGCTCCAATGATGCCAACGAGCTTGCTCTCGCCTGCGCGCTCGGCTTTGAGACCCTGCACCTTTCTAAGCTATGGCGGAAAATCTGCTGTTTTGAGTACATTTTCAACACGATTCCCGCGCGCGTCCTAAACCGCAGTTGTCTGGAAAAAGTATCACCGAGTGCCGTCATCATCGACATCGCTTCCAACAAATCCGGAGCCGACTACGAGACTGCCGAAAAGTTAAAAGTCAACATCCGCTTCTGTCCGGGACTTCCTGGAAAATACGCTGGAGAAAGCTGCGCAAAATACCTGACTGATTACGTGATCAATAGAATATAGCATGGAGGTTTGAACGATATGGACATCAAAGGAAAAAAAATCGGCATCGCACTGACCGGATCCTTTTGTACTTTCGAAAAAATGTTTGTAGAATTACAGAAATTAAAAGACGCAGGCGCTGACATCTACCCTATCATGTCAGACGCCTCACAGACAATCGAAAGCCGCTTTGGAACACCTGACACCTATGTCACAAAGATAAAAGATATCACCGGAAAGGCGCCCATCATCTCCATCCCCGGCGCGGAACCCATCGGCCCAAAAGCCTATCTCGACGCATTGGCAATCCTTCCCTGCACCGGAAACACCGCTGCAAAACTTGCAAACGGCATCACGGACACCCCCGTACTGATGGCCGCAAAAGCGCATATGCGCAACAACAAGCCCCTTGTCATCTCCATCTCGACCAACGACGGACTTGGCATGAACCTGAAAAATATCGGACTGCTGTGCAACAGTAAAAATATCTATTTTGTCCCGTTTGGGCAGGATAACTATAAGACAAAACCAAACTCCCTGGTAGCGCATGTCGAACTGCTGATACCGACGCTGGAAATGGCATTGGAGCATAAGCAGTACCAGCCAATCCTCAAAGACTATCTCTGATGTGTTAAATTTGTGATTATAAATTGGAAAGGACTTTCATAAAATGTGTGGAATCGCAGGCTTTAGCTGCTCTCATACCAACTATAAAGAAGAATCCGCAAGATGGTTCTCCATTCTGCAGACAATGAATACCTGCCAGCATCACCGCGGACCTGACGAAAACGGACTCTATCTGTCAAGAAGCTGCGGACTCTCCCACACCCGCCTGTCTATTCTGGATCTTGCGTGTGGGAAACAGCCCATGGCAAGACAGCTTGAAAATCATCGTGCGGTCATTGCTTACAACGGTGAGATATACAACATGCCCAGCCTCCGACGGGAGCTGGAGCAGGAAGGCATTGTCTTTGAAACAACCTGCGATACAGAAGTGATTCTGATGGGATATCTTCTCCATGGCACTTCCTACGTGACACGCTTAAACGGCATTTTTGCCTTTGCTATATTTGATGAAACAAGACAGCGGTTATACCTGTTTCGTGACAGACTCGGGGTAAAACCTTTGTTTTATACTCTTTTTCGCAACACCCTCATCTTTTCCTCAGAGCTGAAGGGAATCCTGTGCTATCCTGAATTTAAGGCACAGGCAGACCGCGACGGGCTCTGTGAGATTTTCGGTCTTGGCCCTGCAAAGACTTACGGAAAGGGTGTTTTTAAAAACATAGATGAGCTGCTGCCGGGACATTATCTCGAATATTACGGCTCCGATTTTACCACAACTTGTTACTGGAAACTGGAAAGCCATCCACACGAGGAGGACTGGCAACAGACAGTCGAGAGAACCCGCTATCTGGTCACAGACGCCATCAAAATGCAGATGCTTTCCGATGTGCCTGTCTGTACCTTCCTGTCGGGCGGTGTGGACAGCAGTCTTGTCACAGCGGTATGCAGCAGCGAGCTTCGAAAGCAGGGAAAGAAGCTCGATACATACTCTTTTGACTTCAAGGACAACGACAAAAATTTCAGGGCAAACGCATTCCAGCCCTCACAGGACAGACCCTGGGTGGACCTGATGATTGCCCATTGCCATACGAACCACCAGTACCTTGAGTGTGCCAATGCCGATTTGTATGACTATCTGTTTGAGGCTGTAGATGCAAGGGATCTGCCCTGCATGGCGGATGTCGAAGCCTCCATGCTCTATTTCTGCAAACGGGTTGCCGCCAATCACAAGGTAACGCTCACTGGCGAGTGCGCAGATGAAATTTTCGGCGGCTATCCATGGTTTCACAAGAAAGAATGTTTTGACGCCGACTGCTTCCCATGGTCAATGGACTTCTCACCGCGCACCATGCTCTTAAAGGACAGTGTGATCGCACTTCTCCCGCTGGAGGAGTACGCACATGACGCATATGCAAAAACAATATCCGAAGTTCCTGTATTGGACGGGGAAAATAAAGAAGAAAAACGCAGAAGGGAAATCTCTTATCTGAATATCAAATGGTTTATGCAGACCCTTCTCGACCGCATGGACCGCACAAGTATGCATGCGGGGCTGGAAGCGCGCGTTCCGTTCGCCGACCACCGCATTGTGGAATATCTATGGAATGTACCCTGGTCGATGAAATGCAAGGACGGTGTCGTCAAGGGACTGCTGCGCGCCGCCGCGGACGGACTGCTTCCGGGCGAAGTCCTGTACCGGCGCAAAAGCCCTTATCCCAAAACCTATGACCCTGCCTACGAAAATCTGCTGCGCACCGCGATCGTCGAAACGCTTTCCGACACACGCGCACCGCTGCGGGAGCTGATCGACCTCAACAAAGTGCTCGACTATATCAGCCAGCCTTCCGACTATGGCAGACCCTTCTACGGGCAGTTGATGGCAGGCCCGCAGCTGCTTGCTTATCTCCTGCAGGTAAATTACTGGCTGAAAAAATATCGTGTGGAACTGCTGCTATAAATTCATCCGCAGCATAACGGGCAGGGAACATCTCCCCTGCCCGTCTACATTTCCACAGTCCTTGGAAACACCACGCTAAACCGTGTCCCCAGCCCTTCGCGGCTCACAATGTCATAATAGCCCTGATGTCTGTCCACAATCCATTTCGCGATGGACAGCCCCAGCCCCGTGCCGCCCGTCTTGCTGTTGCGCACCGAATCAGCCCTGTAAAAGCGGTCAAACGCATGCACGACATCCTCCTGTGACATACCGATTCCATTGTCCTGTATACCGTAAAACGGCGATCCGTCCTTCCATTTACCGACACGTATCATGATTTCCTCACTCTGTTTGGTATACTTCGCCGCATTGTCAATCAGGATTCTTGCTGACTGCTTTATCATATCACAATCCCCATATATCATGGCACATCCAAGTTCCTCAAAGCGGTAACGATGGTTCTCGTCAATCATCAGCGATTCTTCGTAGACCTCCCGCATAATGCTGTTGAGTTCCAGCATCTTCATGTCCAGACTCTGTCTGTTGGAATCTCCTCTTGCAAGAAACAAAAGCTGCTCCACAAGCTTCTGCATATGATTCGACTCATTCTTAATCGCCTCGATGGACTCCTCAAGAATAGCTGTGTCTTCCTTCCCCCATCGGTCGAGCATATTGACGTAACCCTGAATGACGGCTATCGGCGTGCGCAGCTCATGTGATGCATCCGACACAAACTGAGCCTGCTGCCTGTAGGAAGCCCTGATACGTTCCAACAGATCATTCAGCGCCGTCTCGATGCCCTGAAGCTCCTTATCGTGCATATGGATTCCCTTTTCCATCGAGTCCACCCTGAGATTGGAGATAGCATCTTCAAGGTTATGGTACTTTGTCTCGTCAAATGCAATATTGCTAAGCTGCTGTGCCCGCATCGCGATCTGATTCAGGGGACGGAGTTCTTTCCGCACTTCCCTTGTCCCCATAAATACCATCGTTATCAAGTCAGTCAGCTGCGACAACACAATCAGAATTGCTCCATAGTAAAAAAGGACAAGCCATCCCCCTATCTGTATCTGATACAGCTGCTCATCGTAAATCGTACTTACTGTGTACATCACATCCTGCAGTGTGTCGCCTGATGAAAACGCCCTGACATAGGCAAAAGAAAACTTTCCTGTCATCTGCATGTCCATTCCAATCAGAAAAACTGCCGCTGCAACAAGAAACAACAGCACATCCAGGAATAGATACGAGAGCATCAGATGTCCTACATAATTCCAGTTAATCTTTCTTGCAATGGAGGTCACGCGCATGGACTCCGACGATCTGGTTTTTCGCTGCGCAGAATGATCCGCTTTTTCGGTATTTATTTTTTTATTTCCTTTTTCAATTTTCATCTTTGATACAATACCCCACCCCTCGAACGGTCTGAATGATTTTAACCTGATATACATCATCAAGCTTGCTTCTAAGATACCTCACATACACATCAATAATATTTGTCTCTCCCATATAGTCATAGCCGCATACTTTTTCCAGAAGTGTGTCCCTGGAAATCACGATATTCTTGTTTTCAAGCAGCACTTTCAACAGTTCAAACTCCCTGTGCGTAAGCTCCACCTGTTCGCCGTCATAATACACTTCGTACCGCCTGACATCCATACTGAGCTTTCCGATGCCAAGCTGGCTCCTGTCAGCGCTCACCGCACCTCCGCGCTTTTTGAGCACCAGCCTGATACGGGCAAGCAGCTCCTCTATGGCAAAAGGCTTTGTCATATAATCATCCGCCCCGCCGTCGAGCCCTGCAACCTTATCCATAACCTCATCCCTCGCCGTCAGCATTATGACAGGGAGGTCAGAATTTTTCCGCAGACGCCGAAGCACTTCAAATCCGTTCAATTCCGGAAGCATCACATCAAGAACTACCAAATCCGCCTTGCCGCTCTGTGCCTTCTCAAGTCCCTCCCTGCCATTTTCCGCTTTTATGACCGCATAGCCCTCATGTAAAAGCTCAAGCTCCAAAAAACGCCCTATCTTTTCTTCATCCTCAACGATTAACACCGTTACCGCCATAACTGCCTCCTTATTATATGTACACAAACAGACCAGCTGTTCGAGCCGGTCTGTGCGCATTATTACTTCTCCTGTTCCCCAGCTGCTGCGCTGCTGAACTCATTTTTGATGTTCTCAACAGTCTCTGCTGCCCCGTCCATCGCTTTGTTGATATCAATGTCGACACTTCTAATGTCCGGTCCTACAAAATGATATCTCATGTTAAAGAACATTCCTACAATCATCAGGGGAACCACAACCCAGAATGCAAAGAACAAAAGTACTATCAGCAATGTAATCGGCACCCTGAATATCTCCCGTTTGTCTTTCTCCACACAAAAACTGTTGTTATTTCCCCTTTCGAACCATTTTGCACACCATTCCCCAAAACGCTTTATATTATCCGAGAAGCTTGATTTGCATTCCTTATCCTCAATATCAATCTTCACCTTTTCCGCCTGCGTCGTGTAGCTTGACTGCTCTGGTCCATGAACCTTTCCGCTCTGCTCCAGATAAATCATTGCATCAAGAATATCCCAATTACTGCTCTCCAGCGCCTGTTTTGCCTCCTCATAAGATACGTTTGCGTGCTCCCTTAATTTTTCTACTTTTTCAAAATTGTCCATCTCTTTTTCTCCTTTTTGATTGTTTCTTTGTTTTCAGCTGATGATAGTATCTTAAACAATCAAAATTAAACCAAAATGTTGAAAAGATTAAAATAAGATTAAAGGCAAATAATATTTGCGTTTCCTATATATTATATTATCCAAAAACACTTCATAAATCAAGGGAGTGTCACTGTTTGTGGGAGATTTGTGCCAAATAAAGTTACTGTTCACACCTACGCCAAAGTAGTGGGAATCATGCGCCAAAATGCTTGCCTTTTAGCATTTTGTGTGCAAAATCTGTTATAATTCACACCTCAATAACTTATAAGCTGATGAAAACTGGCGTTGGTGTGAATTGTAACCAAATAAAAGAGACGCAGGGGGCAGGAATGATTTTTCAGACACGTACTAAGCATAGATTTTCCCTGTTGCAAGAGCAGCGTGAGCAGTAACGGAGAAAAAGTCTGCGGTAGACTTTATAATCCAACCTGTGCTATTATCAATATATGGAAACACTAATAATATTTGCGTTTCCTATAACTTTAAAATGTAATGGGAGACTATTATGAAATTCTATCTTGCCCCAATGGAGGGAATCACTACCTATATCTATAGAAATGCCTATAATCATTATTTTGGCGGCATTGACAAATACTTTACGCCGTTTATCGCCAGCAAAAAAATGAACCGCCGTGAGCGAAACGAGATCCTTCCGGAACACAATCTGTCTCTAACCGTTATTCCGCAGATACTGACAAACCGTTCTGAGGAATTTCTTGAAATTACAAAAAAGATTGCAGATTACGGATATAGCACTGTAAATCTAAATCTTGGCTGCCCCTCGGGCACTGTCACCGCAAGAAAACGGGGTGCCGGTTTTTTAAGTGTTCCTGACGAACTTGACCGTTTTCTATATGAAATCTATGAGCATTCACCGCTTAAGATTTCCATCAAAACCAGAATCGGTATTTCGTCCGTCGATGAGTGGGAAAACATTCTTGACATCTACCGGAAATATCCACTCGAAGAACTGATTATCCACCCACGCCTGCAAAAAGAGCTTTACAAATTCACACCGCACAAGGAGGCATATCTTGCTGCTCTCACCGCACTGCCAGAAATTCCACTTTGTTACAACGGGGATATCACATCAAAAAAAAGTTATGAAGAACTGCTAAGCGCCATCCCACAGACGGACTGTGTCATGATAGGACGCGGGATTTTGAGAAATCCAGTGTTAGTCTCACAGCTAAAATCATCCAGTGCCATCGGACAGCCAATTTTGAAAAAGGAATCTTTAAAGGCCTTTCATGATGAAATATTTGAGGGCTATGCCGCACAAATGGCAGGTGAAACACCCACGCTTTTCAAAATGAAAGACCTTTGGACTTACCTTAGCGAAAGCTTTGAGGCCTCAGACAAACACCTCAAAAGGATTCGCAAGGCATCAGATTATACGGAATATAAAGCTGCCGTAAGCAGCGTGTTTCGCGACTGTGTGATACAGTTCTAAAACTGTTTTTACCCGACAGCGGACACACAGTTATACATCAGCATGGCAATGGTCATGGGACCTACCCCGCCAGGAACCGGCGTGATAGCGCTTGTGTGCGGCGCTGCCTTCTCAAAATCAACGTCACCGCAGAGCTTATTGTCCGCATCTCTGTGAATTCCGACATCAATAACAACAGCGCCCTCCTTTACATAGGTATCATCAATGAACTTCGGCTTACCGACTGCCACTACCAGAATATCCGCCTGTTTTGTAATTTCTTTAATGTTTTGTGTGCGCGAATGGCAGATGGTTACCGTA
The DNA here is from genome assembly GCA_029068555.1 of Lachnospiraceae bacterium. Taxonomy (GTDB): domain Bacteria; phylum Bacillota; class Clostridia; order Lachnospirales; family Lachnospiraceae; genus COE1. The sequence goes on along the minus strand of JAIECJ010000147.1, from coordinate 45,921 downwards.
CCATTCTCCCGCAGCAGCAGCAGTGCCATCGGTTTTCCTACAATATTGCTTCGCCCGATGACAACACAGTTTTTTCCTGCAATCTCAATTCCGGAACGCTTCAAAAGCTGGATAATCCCAAGCGGGGTGCAGGACACATAACCCTTACTGCCGACACACAGCGAACCTACATTCTTCTCATGAAATCCGTCCACATCCTTTTCTGGTGCTATTGTCTGAATCACTTTCTCCTCATCAATCTGCGCTGGCAGCGGAAGCTGGACAAGAATCCCGTTTACCTTGTCATCCGCATTGAGCTTTTGTACCAGCTCCAAAAGTTCCTGCTGTGTTGTCTCCTCTGGAAGCTCATACGACAATGATTCAATTCCAATATACGCGCATGCTTTTTTCTTATTGCCCACATACACGCCTGATGCAGGATCACTTCCTACCTGAATCACTGCAAGACAGATGCTTTTCCCCTGTTCCTTTAATGCTGCCACTTTCTCTTTCAATTCATCCTTTATTTCCTGTGAAATCTTTTTTCCGTCTATAATCTGATACATTGAGATGCGCTCCTTTGTTTTATTTTTCTTTTTCATTTTGTCCGCCATATATTACTCTGGCAGTTAAATAACACAACCGCTCACTTGCCCAAATCTCCTTGAGCTACATTGCTGTCAATCGCCACAGCTCAAGCTTTGGCCTTGACTATGAAGATTTATTCGGCGCAATATGCTGCACATTTAACCGCCGAAGTAATGTAAAAATCCATATTTATATGCAACAATATTATTACACATGATATAGATTGTCAATACAAGAATCTATTTTGCGTTTCCCCATTTTTTAAATCCTCACGTCCCGTAATTCGCTATTTTAAAGTATGCAAACAGGGTTATCTGAACTGTTATGTGTCAAGTAGTCATGGCAATTTACCACCTGCCCCACACTGGTCATCGGCGGCAGCTGCGACAAAATTGTCAGCGCTGCCGCCTCGGTTGAACTTGCCGGACAAATCAAGGACAGTGAACTGTATCTCTATGAAAGACTTGGTCACGCTGCCTATGAGGAGGCACACGATTTTAACAGCCGTGTGATGAATTTTTTTCATTCATGACATTTTCATATACTTTAGTATCACTTGCGAAAATTCCTTGCTCCGCAGACGCGACACTGGTATTTGTACGCCGCCCTCCATTCTTGCCACACCATTTTTGTACCCTCGCAGGTATGTCATGTTGATAAGGTAACTCCTGTGGCATCTGTAAAATCTGCCGTCGAGCTTCGTCTCTAGCTTCTCAATCCGGTCATAAAAATCAACGACCTCCGATGTACTGAGGTGCAGATACACTTTCCGGTCAATAATCTCACAGTATACAATATGACCAAACGGGATGATGCTGCTGTCATATCCTTTCTGCACGAGCAGACTCCTGTCGCTGTCACTGTGCATGGAAGTGAGCAGGCGCTCCATCATCTTTTCAAAATATGACTCCTCAATTGGCTTGACCAGATAGTCATATGCCTGCACTGCAAAGGACTCAAATACCAGCTCTTTAAGCACTGTTATAAAAATAAGAAATCCCTTGAATCCGCAGCGGCGCAGACGTCTTGCCGTCTCCATGCCGTCCATGTTGTTCATCTGGATATCAAGAAACACGATATCATATGGCTTGCCCGATTGTAACAGGGATTCTCCGTTGTGAAACTGTGTAACTTCTATTTCATATTGTTCGTATTGGTTTGTGCGCATATTTTCTTTATTTTTACTGCGAAAAAAATCTGTTATCATCGCGTCGATTTTATCTGACATATATTTTTCATCATCACAGACTGCAATGTAAATCATAACGCCCTGCTCCTTTATCTTGTGCCAGCTCTATAGGCTATTATTGTACATTTCCTGAATAATTTATATTATCATATCCAATTTTGCAAAACAATCCCACTGTCCTGAAATGCTTTGTGGCTGCTGCGAATGGATTACCACTGTTTCTATCCCCTTTTACTCGGCAGGCTCCGCTTCCTTTGCCGAGGTATCCTGCCCCTCATCCTGCTTCATTTCTACCTTCAGGACATGTCCCGTTTACATTACTGATAGCCATCATAATTTTCGTCTCCTTCCAATAATATCTATAGGAAACGACAAAAATATATGCCAATTCCTATAAAACTCTACTTTTGTCAGAATGTGCCCAAGTCCCCATGTCAACCCGAACATGCGATCAGAAGAATAGAGCAGGTCCTGCCTGCTCTATTCTCTATTTTTTCTTAAGTACCAGATGCTGTGGCAGACCATTAACCATAAATGGCTGATAGTCACCCTGAATCAGCGGTTCTATATAGTTGATAAACTCCGCTGTCACATAGTTCCCTTCTTTGTTAACCCAGCTTCTGGGAACAAGCTTCTCATTGTTTGCGATACGGTGCACATCATAGATGCCGGCAGCACTCATATACGGGTCATCTGAAACACGGTCAATAACAACCATCTTTCCGGTGTCACCCTCGTCGGCGGCTTTCACAGCAGCACCGCCCACCATAAACGCCTCATTTACGTCGACACGCGACGCCATATGGGATGCGCTTCTTTGCAGCGTTGAAAACTCGATGCTGCGTGTCTTGCATCCAATCTCCGCGCCAAGGAATCCCGCAAGATACGCAGCGGTTCCCTGAAGCTGTTTGTGCCCAAACGCGTCCACATAATCTGCGCCGCCTGACAATTCACAGACATATCTGCCATCAGAAAGCTTAATACCCTCCGACACCGCAACAACGATGGACTCCTTCTTTTTTAACAATTCCTGCACTTTTTTCAGGAACTTGTCAATATCAAACGGAAGCTCAGGCAGATATATCAAATCCGGTCCATCACACTCCTCCGTCTTGGCAAGCGCTGTTGCTCCTGTGAGCCATCCTGCATTGCGTCCCATAACCTCAATAACGGTAATCATCTCTTTGTGATAGGTAAGTCCCAGCGCATCGCGGATTACCTCCTTTGTAGACGCCGCAATATATTTAGCCGCACTTCCGAAACCAGGCGTGTGGTCTGTGAGCGCCAGATCGTTGTCAATCGTCTTTGGCACCCCCAGAAACTTCTGCGCGTGACCTTTTATAATCGCATAGTCGGACAATTTCTTAATCGTGTCCATGGAGTCATTTCCACCGATATAGATAAACGTCTCAATATCCAGTTTGTCTAAAATGTTAAAAATCTTGTCATAAATATCCGGATTCTCATGAATTTCAGGCAGCTTATAACGGCATGAACCCAAAAACGCAGATGGCGTCCGCTTTAACAGCTCGATATCCATGTCCGAGTGAATCTGTGTGGACAGATCCACATACTGTTCATCCAGAAATCCCTGAATTCCATGAAGCATGCCGTACACTTTGTGGAATCCCCTCTCCTTGGCAGTCTTATAAACGCCTGCCAGACTGGAATTAATTACAGATGTAGGTCCCCCCGACTGTCCCACTATTATGTTGCGTTTCTTCTCCATTTTTTTGTCCTCCTTATACGACCATATTCTTTTGGCATCTCCCGTGCCTGATTTTGCAAAAGGATTTTCCAGTTTCGATTTTGATAAAGTTACCCAAAATACATTATATTAGCAAGTTGCCCCGCCTACCACTGTTTTCTTCAAAACGCTCGCGCGGTCAATTTTACTGTTCAGCAGCTTATCCTGAACATACTCAAAGCCAAGACGGTCTATCGTGTCTGCAAACCGTTCTCCGGAAAGCCCTTCGTCACGGAAGAATAAAATTGCGCGTTCCGCCATCTCGACTACCTCATCCTCGGAAGTAAAAATCTTATCAAGCATATGTCCCTGTGCCACTTTCTTCCCCCAGCGTCCTCCGACATAAATCCTGTAACCGGAAGCCGATTCATTTACAGCGCCAAATGGGCATTTTCCAACACACCTGCCACAGTGGTTACATGAACCAGAATCAATCTTTATCTTTCCGTCCTCCATCTGTGCCACATGAATCGGACAGCCTTTTTCAACCTGGCACACCTTACATCCACGGCACTTTGACAAATCTATCTCAGGAACTCTCTGACCGACAATTCCAAGGTCGTTCAAATCCGGCTTCACGCAGTTATTCGGACAGCCGCCGACTGCAATCTTAAACTTATGCGGAAGCGCAACACTGTTATAACCCTTGAAGTACAAATCATGCATTTTCTGCGACAGCTCAAAGGTATCAATCAGTCCGTACTGGCAGGTTGTTCCCTTGCATGAAACAACAGGACGAACCTTAGAACCCGTACCGCCTGTTTCCAGTCCTGCCTCTGCAAGAAATTCGCGCAAATCATCAATGCTGTCATATGGCACACCCTGGATTTCCAATGTCAGACGAGTTGTCATGGTAACTTCGCCTGTTCCAAAACGCTCCGCAGCCTCAGCAATCTTTTTTTGCTCGTCCGCCGTAATTTTACCGTTTCTGGTAATAACACGCACATTAAAAATATCGTCATACCGCTTATCCTGCAGACAGCCTAGCCCCTTTACGCGCTTGATATCTTCGGGTGACAGTTTCTTCCCGTCACGCGGCACTTTTACCTCGTTAAACGTGGCACCGCCCTCCAAAACAAGCGTATTCGTATACCCGAGCGCTTTCAGACGGTTTTGTAAAAAGTATCCTCTTTTTCCTTTTGCACACACAAGCAGCAGCTTTGCCTCCTTATCCAACCCTTCTATCGGCTCTGTCACCTTGGAAAGGTCTATCCAGCGTGCATTCGGAATTGCCGGAGCAGGCTGTGCATCAAGAACCGTATAACCTTTTGCCGCACCAGAAGCATATTCTGCCGGAGTCATACTGTCGAGCACGCCGTCAAGCTTATTCTCCAGTATGTAGCATGCCGTGACAAACGGATGGATTGCCGTTGAAAACGGCGGCGCATAGGCAAAGTCCATCGTGTCAAAATCGTCCAGCTTCAAATTCTGGTATATTCCTGTCACAGCGATATCCACCATTTTGTCCACCGCCCCCGCACCCAATACCTGAATACCAAGTATTCTGCGGCTCTTGGCATCTGCGGTAAGCTTTATGATAAAGGAGGACGCATCCGGATAATAATGCGCCTTATCGTCGAGGACGCAGACCACCGATACCGCCTCGTACCCTGCCGCCGCTGCCTGTTCCTGCGTAAGCCCTGTCCTTCCCCCGTTTAATGTTGGAAGCAGCCGCACAACACCCGTTCCAAGGCAACCGCCATATCCGCTTCCGGCATTATACAATTTCTTTGCCATCGCACGCGCGGCAAGATTTGCCGTAGAACCCATCGCAGACCACTGCGGTTTATCAGTAATAGCATTTTTTACCATAGCACAGTCGCCCGCCGCATAAATATCAGGGATGCTTGTCCTCATATCCTTGTCTACAATAATTGTTCCCTTAAACATCTCAATTCCGGAATCGTTCAAAAATTCAGTTGCCGGACGCACACCAATTGCCAGAATCACAAGATCTGCCTGTAAAATGCCGCCATCTGCAGAAACACTCTCAACATGCTCCTTCCCGTTTATTCCTTTCAGGCTGACTGATGTCAGTACACGCATTCCGCTTGCCTTTAGCCGGCGCCTGGCATATCCTGCCATATCCTCGTCAAAGGCATTTGGCATAATCTGTGGAGCCGCATCAATCACTGTCACTTCCAGATTCATCGCAGCCAGATTCTCCGCCACTTCAAGACCGATAAATCCAGCGCCACACACAACTGCTTTGCGACAGTTATTCTTTTCCGCATATTCGCGGATTTGCACCGCATCATCCGGCGTGCGCACACAGAAAGCACCAGGGAGTCCCACTCCCTCTACCGGAGGAACAAAAGGCGCTGCACCAGTCGCAATAATCAGCTTATCATATGATTCTGTAAAGATACTTCCATCCGCACGACGCACAGATACCTGCTTTTTTCCGCTGTCAACGCCAACTGCTTCACAGCCCGTCTGCACCTGTGCACCCGTAAGTCCCGCATACTTGGCTGGTGAGTTTACGATAAGTCCCTCCCTCGTCGGAATATCGCCGCCAATATAGTATGGCAGTCCGCAGCCGGCATAAGAAATATCTTGGCTTTTCGTAAAAATAATGACTTCTGCCTGTCGGTCAAGCCGCTTCAATTTTGCCGCAGCTTTTGTTCCGGCGGCAACGCCGCCTAAAATAACATACTTCATTCAATACCCTCCTTGTGTGTGCAGCATTTACCGAACTTTCTCGTACCTATTCATAATTTTTCGCGCAAAAAAATCCGGAATATACTCTATGTGTCAAATCATCAGACTCATTTATATAATAGTATAGTGCAGCCTGTCGGTTTTTACAATCTTTTTCGTTCCATTTTTGTTACAATTTTGCTGCTAAAGAATAACAGACAGGAGATTAATCTTTTCCCCTGCCTGCCATAAAATTTAATACTCTTCCTCTATCTTTTCTTCTATGTCATCTACTGGTTTCTCAAGTCCCTCGATTGTAATATTGTTCTTCTCCGCATAATCCCAGAGCGCCGCATGGATCGCCTCCTCTGCAAGGAGGGAGCAATGTACTTTTACAGCCGGAAGTCCGTCAAGCGCATCCATAACCGCCTTGTTCGTCACTTCGAGCGCCTGCTGAACATTTTTCCCCTTCACAAGCTCTGTCGCCATACTGCTTGTCGCAACTGCCGCTCCGCAGCCAAATGTCTTGAATTTTACATCCCTTATTACTCCATCGCCGTCAATATCAAGATATATCCGCATGATATCGCCGCACTTTGCATTTCCGACTGTCCCTACCCCGCTGGGGTTCTCTATCTCCCCTACATTACGCGGATTATTAAAATGATCCATAACCTTTTCGCTGTACATCTATCCTGATACCTCCTGATTTTTACAAAAGTCTTCATATAATGGTGACATGGAACGCAGACGTTCCACAATCTTTTTCAATTCCTCCACCGTAAAATCAATATCCTCCTTTGTTGTTTCCCCCGAGAGTGTGAGCCTTAACGAGCCATGCGCAATCTCATGTGGAAGTCCGATTGCAAGAAGCACATGCGACGGGTCAAGGGATCCGGACGTACATGCCGAACCCGACGACGCACAGATTCCCTTCTGGTCCAACAATATCAGCAGGGACTCACCCTCTATAAAACGAAAGCAGAAATTGGCATTCCCAGGAAGCCGTTCTTCCGGATGTCCATTTAAGCGGCTGTATGGTATTTCACGAATCACCTTCTTAATCAGATAATCCCGGAGCTCTGTCTCCTTTTTCATACGTTCCTCAAGGTTCGCCGCAGCAAAGCGCGCTGCTGCTCCCATACCTACAATTGCAGGCGTGTTGAGTGTTCCCGCACGACGCGAACGCTCCTGCGCGCCGCCATGTACATAAGCGCCAATCCGCACACCCTTTCTGATATAAAGAAATCCGATCCCCTTGGGACCATACAGCTTATGGCCGCTGGCACTCAGCATATCAATCCCCAGCTCATCGACATTCAGTGGAATATGTCCATATGCCTGCACTGCATCTGTATGAAAAAGAATGCCGTTTTTCTTTGCTATTTCGCCGATCTCCTTGAGCGGCTGTATGGTACCGATTTCATTGTTTGCAGCCATAATTGTAATCAAAACCGTGTCCTCCCTGACTGCTGCCGCAAGCTCATCCAGTTTTACCATACCAAATTCATCAACATTGACATAAGTGACTTCATATCCCTGCTTCTCAAGATACTGGCAGGTGTGCAGGACAGCGTGGTGCTCTATGGCGGAAGTAATAATGTGCTTTCCCTTCGTTTTATTTGCCTCTGCTGCCGCCTTTACCGCCCAGTTGTCGGACTCGCTTCCGCCAGCTGTAAAGTAAATCTCATTGGATTGCGCTCCAATCAGCTCTGCAGCGCTTTTCCTTGCCTCCTCGACAGCCTTCATGGATTTTCCGGCAAAGGTATAAATAGCGGACGGATTCGCATACTGTTCACAGAAATATGGTTTCATCGCAGCAAAAACATCTTCTGAAACTTTTGTTGTCGCTGCATTGTCCAGATAAATCATCCCGTTTTCCTCCTGTATTAAAATTATTTTTCCTATATGCTTACTATAGTTTATAGATACAAAAACATAAAAATCTTTTACTGCTCTTTTATATCACATAATGATCTGCTGACTTCTCGCGCTCAATATCGATCAAGTCCTGTACAGTAGTTGCATCTATTACATTGTTTATTGCCTCATAAATACGCTTATACACCTCAATGGTGGCACATCTGCCCTGCCGCTCACATGGAAGTGCATTTTCTGTAAGGCACTCAACCGGTGCAAGGGATCCCTCCGTCAGCCTGAGAATCATACCGACCGTATACTCCCCCGGCGGCTTTACAAGCTGATATCCGCCCTGCGCGCCGCGGGTACTTCTGACATATCCCGCCTTATTCAGCACGGCAATAATCTGCTCCATATACTTTTCGGAGATATCCTGTCTGGCAGCGATATCCTTCAGCTTTATTGTCTCTCCGATATGATTCGCAAGATCCATCATAATTCGCAAGGCATAACGCCCTTTTGTCGATATCGTCATAAAATGCCTCCTAATTTGTGCTTCCTTTTTCTATTCCACCTCACACATAATATATATCATTTATTTCCTATAAAGTCAATAGGAATTATGTTTTATAAAAAGAATAACAGCACTACAGCCACAGACATCCCAATCCCCCCAATCAGAACAGGAAGCACTATCGTAAGCGCCGACATCGCTGCTCTGTTTCGTTTGTAAAAACTGTGGTTCCTAGTGTCCGCCATTGCCTGTGTACACCCTTGCAGCGCACACAGTACCGCCACAATCACAAAAGCCATAAAAACAGGATAAACGACTTTATCCCTGCCTTCCTCTTTGCCGAAAGCGTTATCTATCCCCATCCGCTCTATCTCAAACCGGAATGTCGTTCCTGCCGAGAGCTCCCTGTCAAAGCAGTCCTGCACTTTCTTCTTCAACGCTGTCTGGCTAATGCCGTATTCCCTTATGACATCATTCTGCAGAACATAGTCCGCATACCATTCCAGGGATACCTGACGAAAAATCCGTTCAAATATCACCTCGCTTATGACAGGTACCGCGACAGCATCTTCATCCTGGTATACTGTAATGGACTGGTTCGCGCGGCGCGATGCCATATTCTCTCCAAGGTTTCGCGGCAGGACATATCCGCACTCGGCACTGCCTCTTTGGACTGCATCCATCACCTGTTCCCTGTTTTCATACATTGTAAAACGTATGAGACCTTCATATGACTCTAACAATTCCTGATAATTACCTGACGCGTCATACACAGCCGCCTCAATCTGTACCGCGGAGTTCTTTTCCACCCGCACAATCCCCACAGACAATACCGCAAATCCCCCGACAAACAGCCAGATACTTTTCTTGCGCAGCACACGCCGGAACAGTACCATGCCGACTGACGGCACATGTCTCCCCGCTGGAAAACGCTTCCGCCTGATTCTTGCAGCTGCCCCATCCCGCTCCTCTGTATACATACATACAATTGTCAGCAAAAACAAAACCATTCCCCATATTATAAGCCCCGTTGCCATATAGGAAAGCGCATCTGATCCACCCGTAAAAAGCAGTGTAAATCCCTTTTTCATAAAGGAAGCCGGAAGCAGCTCCCCTACCTTTGCAACTGCTTTCGGAAGAAGCACCGAAGGAATCAGGCAGCCTGACATATACGCCTGAATCAAAACCAGTATTCCGCTCACCACAATTGCCGACTCCCTTTTTTCCACTATCTGATATATCATCATGTTATAGACTATTAAAAAAAACGATATCAGAATCAGGCTGACACCGCCTGCCAGTGTGCATTCCAATGACAGCAGTGTCCGAACCTGTGGTATAGCAAACAGTACCATCGGAAGCGCTGTCACGACAAACATCAGCAGACTACCCGCAAGGCATCTGTCCGCAAGCTGTGCCGCATACCCTATACCTATCCGTTTATCTGTCATATTCTGCCAGAAATTACTTCTCTTACAAAATTCCCCGAAAAAAAGACCTGCAAGCATCGCATAGACTGTAAAAAGAGCACTGCCATAGTACACCGCATAGGTGTCATTTTCCGTCAAGGAAAGGCTTTTTATCTGAAACAGCTTCTCTCTTGATGTAACCACGCCAAGGTTAAATCTATTGATATCGTCATACATTGACTGTAGAAAACTACTGTCAATAACAGCACTATTTACCCTATCTTCATTCCCCGCCATAAGCTCCTGCAACACAGAAGACGACGCATAGATCTCAGCCTGCGCGGTTTGAAGCATCCCCATTCCTGCCGATGCAAGCTCCTCGAACAGCATCCCGCTAACAGCCTCAAGACCACCGCCCGACAATGCATTCTCATCCCTCCCTGGAAGATACAGCTTTGCCGGTGCGTTTCTTCCAGAAAGAATTTCATCCACAACATCCTCCGGAAGCACAATCAATGCTGACAGAGCACCTTCTTCTAAAAGCTTTTTCCCCTCCTGCTCTCCAACAGCCTCAAGCGTGCACAGACTCTGAATCGACTCCATGTCCTGCACATAGGAAACCGCAAGCTCTGTAAGCATGTTATCCGCCGCCGTGTACCCGATACGCAGATTGAGCTCCCTACCCTTTGCATTCCGGATAAGACCTGCGCAAAAAGCAATCATACCGCTGACTGTAAGACACACAGCTGCCAGTATCATTGCCCTCCTTAAAATTAAGGGCAGCATCAGTGCTGCCCTTTTATATTCTGTTCGTAACCATATCTTATTTTTCGACATTTTTTCACATTTTTTATTGAAGTGAATAGGCCGCATTGTAAATTGCCCCCATAATATCCTGCCTGCTCATTTTCAGCATGTCAATCGCATTTTCAGGCACTGCGATTTTATCGCTGCCCGCCGGTTCCATCGAGATAACGCCGCTCATAAGCAGCAAATCTTCGTCATCCATGGTCAGCGCAGCATTGTTCACCCGCAAAGTGTATCCCTCACCTTTTACAACATCTTCAAAACTGCCCTCCGCGGTCAGAGCTATTGTCTCACCAGATGCCTCAATTGATATTGTCATGTCATATGACTTGTCAGCGTACCCCCAGTCATTCCCATAATAAAAGGTAATGTCATCCTTGCTGCTGTCACTCTGAAGCCTTATCGTTAAATCCTCGCTATAAAAGTCCTCCGTGACATAGGCAGTTCGGGAAACACCAAGATAGAGTATTTCCTCTCCCGTCTGCATATAGATACCGCCTTCGATGGCATCCAATGCACGCTCATCACCTCCAAAGTCAATGTCAACTGCAATGGACTCAATATCTGCGTATTTACTTGACACCGCTATATCCTCTGGCGTGGAAATATTGATAATACGCCCTTTCTTGTCAAGATAAAAGTTCAACACAGGATCTTGTTCATACCTTAATCCAAAAATCTGTTCAATTGCATTGTCAAACTCCTTCTTATACTCGTCAAATTCACTGCCGTACACCGTCTTATACTGTTCCAAATAATTTGCGTAAAATTCGCTGGAAAGAATATCATTTTTTATACTTTCCATAGACGCATTGACAGCATCCTTGTCCACAGTAGCCTGTACCCCGCCAAACGCCGTCAAAGCACCACCGTATGGGAACTCCCTTTTTTCTTTAATAACTGCATATGTGCAGGCGTCTTTTGTCCCCTTACTGTACTTCCCAATAATTTTACCAAGCTCAAGCGCATCTGCCGCACCTGTTTCCGCACTGTCATTTTCATCTGCAAAAAGCGTGTAAGAACTGTCCTCCGGAATAGTGGTCTCAAACAATTCTGCCCAGGCCGAATTGTTAAAATCTTTCCCCAGATTTGTCAAGTCAAGACTGTACACGTCATCCTTAAAAATAAGCGGCGAGCTAAAATATAACGTATTGCTGTCGGCAACAATACTTCCAAGCTCCATGTCAAATCCATATGTGCCAACGTTCACATCATACTTTCCCTGCTTGTTTCTGGCATCTGATATGGCATCAATCTCGACACTCACATTATCAAAGCTTCCTGAAGTATTTGGATCGGTAAATGACAAATCAATATTGGTGTGCATTGGTTTCTCAGCCGCAAGCTTCCGCAGCGCCGCAATATCAATATCCTGATATATGGAACTTGAATATGCCGCCATTTCCTTTGACATGTTCATCATTCCCTTTGCAAGCTGCTGCTTCGCGCCACCGCCAAAAAGAGACTTTGAAAACAGAACGCCTGCAGCGGCTGTCACCACAATTACAGCGGCTGCGGCAATACCAATTACCAGCCCTGTTTTTCGCTTCTTCGGCTGAGCATATGGCGGCACCTGCTGGCCATTATAGTTTGGCTGATATCCATTCATCGGATAGCCTGGATTCATCGGCTGTCCGTTGTAATTTGTCTGATATCCGCCCTGCTGATTCCCGTTCACCGGATTTCCATTTACTGAATTCCCGCGCATCGGCTGTCCGTTGTAATCTGGCTGATATCCGTCTGGCTGGTTTGGAAACACCGGCTGGCTTGCATTGAATGCACCTGGATCCTGCTGATTCCCAGGCAGCGGCTGACCGTAAAACCCCTGCTGAGCGCCACTCGCTGACTGACTTCCCATCGACTGATATGACTGCCCTGCCTGCAGCTGTTCTGATTCTGTCGGTTTCTCAAGTGAAACAGATGCTGCCGGTTCCTGCGGCTGTTCAGGCGTCGGCACCGACTCCGCTTCCTGCACTGACTGTGGCTGTCTGGGCACGGATGCCGGCTCCGCTTCCTTTGCCTGCTGTGGCTGACCATAGACAGACAACGGTTCTGTCCCTTCCGTCTGCGGATCCGCGCTATAGAGCGCGCTTCCATACGTTGAGCCGTTTGTATTGTTCTCTAATTTGTTGTTATCTTCCACTTCTCTCTACTCCTCATTTCTCATCTGTTTTAATAGCTGTTCCCCCCGCAGGGTTTTGTCTGCCTCCCTGCTTATTCCCCTGTTCAGGACGAAAATCCTGTCACACAAATCCAAATCAATCTCATCATGCGTAGCGAGAAGAATCGTTCCTCCAAGCTGCTTGTACATTGTAAGATACCTCCTGATATCCGCCTTTCCCGGCAGATCAAGCGCGGCGTCCGGCTCATCCAGTATCAGTATCGGTGGATTTCCTGCCAGCGCGCACCCTATACTGACACGTTTTTTCATGCCTCCTGAGAGCTTTCCGGCTTTCATCCTGCACATTTCATCAACGCCAAGCTCATGCAGAAGCCCCTGACAAAGCCCCTGACGCAATGAATCCGCATCGCGGTACCAGAGCCGCAGATTGTCCATCACACTAAGCTCCGGTATTAGATTGCTCTCCTGTGGCACATATCCGGCATACTGCATAAAAAAATGTCTTCCCTGACGCCCTGATGCCAGATTTCCATCAAAATAAATCTCCCCGCTGTCCGGTTTTTTTAACCCTGCAAGAATATTTAACAGCGTGGATTTCCCGCAGCCGTTTGTCCCGACAATGCCGACGCACTGCCCTGCCCCGGCTGCTATGTTCACACCGGAAAGTACTTTTTTGCGTCCATACGAGCATACAATATTTACCGCCAGTAACCGTTCCATATCACAATCCTTTTTCTGTGCTATCAATTTGATAAAATCTGTTTTTCCAAATCGGCAAAATTCATCTGCGAATATGCCGTGTCCAGCTCCTTGTTATTCCATGACGAGCCACTCCGCTTTCCCTCAAGCTTTGTCGGCTCATTATACCCGTTTTTCAGTATGGTAAGCACATAACCAACTTTATTCTCCACCTGCTTTTTCAGTGTATACGTCAATATTTCAATCATCTGTTCATGTGTCCGGTCATTGGCTTTCGCAGTCCGCAGGATATCTTTTGCTTCCTTGAGGCTGCAGTCAATAATATCAATAACCTCCTGCTCCTCCTCCGTTGCGACCACCGATTCCCCGTTTTTCTCTATCGTCTCATACTCGACCACTGTACGGCTTCGTTTTATCCGTGTTACACGGAACCGGACGGCGCTGATGCTCTGCTGTCCGCTCGGCAGGCGCTCATATATCAGTTCATATTCAAAAGAGATGTCTGTGTTTCCGTTAATCTCCTGATAAGGCTTGTCCAGAATCTCGCGCTTCACGTTACCGTTAGCATAAGAATCGGGTATTTTCATCATCTTTCTAAGCTCATCAAACGCTACCACAAACACACCGCCGTTGAATGTCTCCTTGTCCTTTAACAGGTAATAAAGCCTTTTGGAATATTTTTTGGTAAGATTCAAAGGATATTCGATACGATAGTATGCCCCCTGCTTCGCAGACATAATCATTTCCTTGACCTCCGGGTGGAGATCCAGCACTATTTTGCTTCTGTTCTCGTCCCCGCGCTTTTTCTGATACTTTATCTTGCTAAACCACGGGTAATAAATATCCGTTCCCTCGTCTTCCTTTAAGCGGAAACCAAGTCCTTCAAATTTTTTTACCGCCTTTTGCAAATAATTGTATGCATTTGACTCGTCATGCAAATTATATAGATGCTTCACATCACCTATATTAATCTCATAACGCGTATTTTCCTCAGTGTCATCTCCCTCGCCGACAATGCCAAGCAGAATGTCCAGGATATCGTTCTGTCTTCTGTCAAGATCATACCTTGCCTCAATGATGGTCTGTGGTCTGAAAGCGACTTCCGTACCGCCTCTTTTTTTCTTACGATTCATTGAATAACCTCTTTCGCAACGTGATTGTTACAGTTCACTCTGTTCCAGTACGTAACAGCTAAAAATCCCTGCAAAATTTGCTTCGCAAATGGATTTGCACCTGCTAAATCCCAAAGGAAACAGTGACCCATGATTTCCTATAGTCAGCTACCATAAAGAACTAACTTTACAGTTTCTTAAAACGATACATATAATTTTTATAATAACGCAATTTAAAGCTTTACGCAAGTTGTTATTGAAAAATATCGTATTTATGCTCTTTTCCCATAGCGCACTTTTTCATAATCTCTGTGAAGCTGCTGCATCTGTTCATCGTCCTTTAACCCTGCCTGCTCCTCAATCTCAGCAGGCGCTTCGTGCGGTGCAGGTACATCCTTTCTATGCTTGCGTATCGTTTTGCGATACCTTCGCCTGATTTTTTCCGCGTCACTGTCCACACCGCGATGACTCCTGCCCGGCAAAAGCCTCACGTCTGATTTTTCTGTCTCCTCAATCCCCTCGATCTTGTCGCCATTCTCATCGCTGCTGTTTCTGAAATCCCGAAAGACCTGCCGTATCAGCTGAATAATTCCGCAGGCAAGCGCCAGAACACATACACTGCCAATCACCCAGAACATACCATTCATAAATGCAGAGGGCTCCGGAGCAGGTTCTCCGTCAGTTAACAGCTCCATCATTCCCATACCGCCCGAAGCCACTCCTTCAAATCCGGAGCTGCTTTCGTACTCATAGGAGACCAAATCGACATCATCAAACCAGTGCCTGATATCCGTATAGGGTCTCTGATCCGCCATCAGGACAGCTGGGAGGATTGATAGAAACAGGAACGCGCAGAAAATCAAAAGCATGGAAAAGCTCACGCCGTACAGGCGTCTTTTCGGAATTCCTTTTGTCCGTTTATTGATTTCCAGATAAGCATGCGATGCCCGAAAATATGTACACAATAATGCAAGGAAAAGATAGACAATGGCACTGTAAAACGCCATGTCACACAAAGGCTTCGCATCCAGACATAATCCAAACAGATAAATCACGACAAAATACCAGATCAGCGGCAGCAAAGGCGTATCCAGAAATTCCTCTTCCTTTGGCGCAAACGGTTCGCTCGCTTTTCTGTGTGCAGACTCTCTTAATCTGCCCTGCAGCCGCTTCAGCGATATGGCGAAAGTCTCGGCAGACATTCCAATACAGTAGCAGAGCACATATGCACCGGAAGCATTTGTTAATCCTGCTGCACACCAGACAGCTGCCATCAACGCCGCGCATATAACAAGGTACGCGGCAAGACTTTTCAAACATTTTGCTGCCCGCTCCGTAACGATTACCGGAATAACCACCAGCAGGCATTTGGCATATAAAATACCGGCGCCCGCAGGATCTTTCAGATCTGCTATCGTATATATGAGCGGAATCATCAAGGCGAAGAAAAGCGTTGCATGGGCATATCCTGCCATCTTCAGGATTTGGTTCCATTTCATCCTCTCTCCACCTCCTTGATCAAAACATGTATATTGTCCTTGCTATTGACAGCATCCTTCTGAATCATTATTTCGCCACGGCATACGGGCATCACAACCAATGCATGATAGGTACCCGCACATTCCCTGATGCGCTCCATCAGCTTCACATCCAGATTTTTTGTAATAAATAGAAGAAGCGTATCCTGCGAAAGCGGCTTTTGGGAAAATACGCCCGAAAAAAGCTCCGCGATCATCTGCCCGTACTCCTTTATCCTGCCTGCACAGCTGTATTCTGCAAGCATCCTTTCCAGACCTGTCAGGACGCCTTTATTGTTGGTCGGCATCACTGTACGCCCTTCCCCATTGTAGGCAAATCCCACCTCGACATTCTGCCGCAAAAGGGTTCTGACAATCGTTGCTGCCATGGCTATACTTTCCTCCACCAAGTCTTCACGCTTTAATATACCCGAGTCCTCCACATCAAGAAAAACCATCGCCTTGCGCGACTGTACGGAATCATATGTATTAACCATCAGAGAGCCAGTCCTGGCGCTTGCCTTCCAGTTGATTGTCTTCATCGGGTCATCTGTGGTGTAACTCCTGATCGTGCGAAAAGCGAACGGATCTTCATAAAGACGTTTGGCGCACTGAATCGTCCCCAGCATCTGTTCACATATGGATAGAATTTCTGACACATCTGTCATTTTAGGATATACGTATAGCTCCGCAGCCGTGTCGATTCCTTTACTATAATATTTGTCGTATAGCAGGGTATAGGCTGTAATTTCCGCACCACTGACCGTATATTTTCCGCGTCTGGTACATTTTACAGGAATTTCCCTCGTAATTTTTTGTCTGCCCAGTATGGCGAACACATCCCTCTTGTAAATGTAATCGCTGACACTGGTATTTTCCGTGTCCGTAAAGTCGAGCTCTTTTCTGGTATGAAACCGCACTTCAAGAACTGGAACAGGCATTTTTTTGCGATTCTCAATCACCTCGTAAAGCTTTGTTTCCTGCCCTGCATAAACTGCTCCTGACTCAAACCACAGCCGCACAGAAACATCCTTTGACCACCAGTATTTATAATAGATCCGCCATAGCATACCTGCTATGATAACTCCAAGCAATAAAAATAAAATCATCTCTTTGACCAGTCCTCTGTCGGCAGCTCTACACTGTTTAAAATATTGGTAACAACGGCATCCTTCTGAGTCTCATCAAATTCACCGATAAGTCTATGACACAGCACACAGTGCGCAGTCTCCTTGATATCCTCAGGCACCACATAGTCCCTCCCCTGCACAAGCGCATATCCCTGTGATACACGCAGGAAGGCAAGAGTTCCCCTCGGGCTTACACCCACATTATTTTTTCTGGTGTCCTGCACAAGCGCAACAATATAATCACGCAGGTCATCATGCACATAAACCTGCCTGCATGCGCACTGCAGCTCCCTGATATCCTCCACACTGCACACTGCCTGAATTTCCGCAAGAGGCTCTGCATTGATAAAGCGGTCAAGCATCTGGCGTTCTTCCTTTCGGGTTAAACCTCCCATGCGAATTTTTATAAGAAAGCGGTCAAGCTGTGCCTCCGGAAGCGGAAAGCAGCCGATTGTCTCCACCGGATTCTGTGTGGCAATGACAAAAAAAGGAGCCTCCAAAATCCTTGTCTCACCGTCCACAGTTACCTGTCCCTCCGCCATGCATTCAAGAAGGCTTGACTGTGTCCTCGGCGTAGCCCTGTTTATCTCATCTGCCAACAGAATATTCGTAAATACCGGTCCTTCCTTAAACGTAAAAACTGCTTTTTCCTGATTAAAAAATGACAGTCCTGTCACATCGCTCGGGAGCAAATCCGGCGTAAACTGCACCCTGTCAAAAGCACATCCCATCGACTTCGCAAGCGCTTTTGCAAGAACTGTCTTCCCCGTTCCCGGAACATCCTCTAGAAGCACATGCCCTCCTGCTGCCACAGCTGCAAGCAGCATTCTTGTCACCGCTCTTTTCCCGACAATTACCTTTGATACATTTTCCTCAATCTTCGACAATATACTTATTGATACCGCACTGTCCATCTCCATCCAGCCTCCCTCTTCTTTACCTTACTGTTTATTTTACCACATTCTGTCCGATCCCGCCACCACTTTGAAAAATGATGTGGATCAGGAATTTTTTTACGATTCCGGAAATATTCTTAAATAAGAACCTATAGGATACTGTTTTATGAAAATCAGACTGAAAAAGGCAGCAATATTAATCGTACTCCTGGCTTCGGCCTTTCTGTTCGGAAGAGGAGTTGCTTATGTCAAATACGAAAAATGGGATCAGCTTGCCGTTCCCGCCAGCGGAAGTGTGTCTACCGAGAACTGGGGACTTGGCTTTGGTCAGGAAGGCAGCCAGCCTACCGGAAATGCCTCTGTGGAGGAATTAAAAAAATACAATACATACTATGTAGGAAATAATACAGAAAAAGTAATTTACCTGACTTTTGATGCAGGATATGAAAATGGAAATACAGAGCCAATTCTGGACGCACTGAAAAAACACAATGTACCGGCAACCTTTTTTGTGGTTGGACATTATCTTGAGTCTGCGCCGGAACTTGTGAAACGAATGGTGTCAGAAGGACATTTTGTCGGAAACCACACTTACCACCATCTGGATATGTCCTCGATTTCCTCCAGAGAGTCCTTTGCGAAAGAGATGAACGATGTCGAAAATAAATTTAAGGAAATCACCGGAGTGGAACTGGCACGGTTTTACCGCCCTCCGCAGGGCAAATACAACATCAAAAACTTAGAAATGGCAAAGGATATGGGTTATCATACCTTCTTCTGGAGCCTCGCCTATGTCGACTGGTACCAGGATAAACAGCCGACCCATGAAGAAGCCTTTAAGAAGCTCGTCGGAAGGATTCATCCGGGTGCTGTGGTGCTTCTGCACAGCACATCGAAAACCAACGGAGAGATATTGGATGAACTGTTGACAAAATGGGAAGAAATGGGATACACATTCCGGACACTTGAGGATTTTGCAAAAGGTGCGTAGTTGGCATAATAAGGGCGCCGTTTTGCCGGCGCCCGTTTTTATTGACTTTTTAAATCCCTGGCAAGTTCATAGATTGACTCAAATATTCCCCTGCATGTATCTATCTGCTGTACCGTAATATTTGAGTTTTCAAGCCCTTCGTTCGACGATGCTGCTACCTCCTGACTTGTTGCCGAAAGGTGTGAAATATTGTCATAAATGCTATTCGACAATTTTCTTGTCTGCTCCATGCATTCCTTTACCTCGTCGATATTGCTGGAGAGAAGCTCCACTTCACTTGATACCTGTCCAAATTTATCCCTCGTCTCTGCGATCAGGTCATTTTGCTTTGCGACAGAATCAACTGCATTCACGATACTCTCATTGGCAAGCCTGGTATCGGCATTCAATTCCTGTATAATGCGCGTAATATTGTTAGACGCCTCTTTGGTATCCTCAGAAAGCTGCCTGATTTCATCTGCAACCACGGAAAACCCCCGGCCAGCCTCCCCAGCCCTTGCAGCTTCTATGGAAGCGTTGAGTGCCAGCAGGTTTGTCTGGCTGGAAATACTGAGAATTGTATCCACAAAACTCCCCACCTTCTGAACCTTTGCGGTAAGCTCTGTTATCACATCCTCCACAACCTTGCTGCTGCTGCTGACATTATCCGCCTGTCTGCCAAGCTCCTGCACAGATGACGCCCCGCTGTCAACGGTACTATTTACACGCCGTGAAGCTGCCATCATGGATTCCGTCGCCTCGCCTGCATGGTCTGTCTGTGCAAGAATCTCGCCGCAGATAGAGGCCTCCGCCTGTATCGCCTCCGCAGTGCTCTCCGTACTGCTGGCAATATTTTCCATGGATGTATGACTATTTTTCAGACTCTCGCCCAATGTATCAAACCGCTCCATCGCCTCCCCAAAGTGTTTGATAATATTATCTGCGACAGTAACCATGACGGCATTACTTGCCTCCTGTTTCTTTGCCGTTTTCACGATTACTTCTGTGTTCTCCTCATTGAATTTCACCAAAATCTGGGTAATCCGGATGGACGCGCATGCGACAAGAAAGCTTACCAGCACATTCATAATCATTTCAGACCCATTCGAACCACTGATACCGTCCAGATGCATAATCAGTCTCACCACGTTCGCACCAACCAGAACGCCGTTTCCCCAGATCAACAGCCTGACGTTGAGGTACGCCATACTGGCAAAAAGTATTGGATAAGCGTAGATACTTGTATTCTCAGACATGCCGAAAATCCGGAATACCACATATACAAACGCTCCCGCTCCCATCATGCAGATACCGCACAGCTTCGTATCTTTCTTAGCGGCAAAAATAATTATCACCACAATAAGTCCGGCAAGTGAAGCCCCCATCTCAAGATAGGTGTACCAGCCTGCCGTTCCCGCCAGCACAGCCAGACCCATCGCGGCAAACAAATACCCTAAAATGATTAGCATTACAGGAAAAACCACCTTATTCGCACGCCAATATTGTTCTCTTGTCATCTTCTTCTCTCCTTTGTATAATATTGCTATTTTTTAGTTAAATTAACCCGATAACATTATTATAATCTCATAAAACTGAAATGTACAGAACGAATTTGTGAAAAAATACACAAAATAGCGACAATAAGGCTGCTTTTTTCTACTTACTCCCCCACGCCGTCACATTGCCCCCAATTGCACTAAAAGTCATGACAACCTTTCGTTCATTTGGGTTAAAGTAAAGCTGTTCACTAGGCATCTTCAAAAAGACTCCTTTATATATTTCTGTTATA
>JAIECJ010000147.1:0-24943 GCA_029068555.1 Lachnospiraceae bacterium | reverse complement strand
CCTTTATATGTCACACCGTCAACTGTGATTGTCATATTGGGCGTTCCGTCTTCATACGTCCACTTTCCTGTAAGTTCGCCTGAAACCGTTCCATCCGCATTCAATGTTATTTTTGACGGCTGCATGACTCCCAACGTCTTGCTTCCAGCTTTTTGATAATATGTTGTCGGCATATGCACTATCCATTCGTAATCACCACACATCTCCTCGACAGCATATCCTGTCCTGCTGATTTTCTCACCTGCGTATTCGTAAGGCGCTGCGACAAGCCAGCCGTCTTCATTGACAAAGAGCTGCTGCACGCGTACCTCATGTGCCTCCGAAACACCATTTTTGCCGCCGGCAAACCGTGAGTGGTATATCATGAAAATTTCACCGTCCTCTGTCACACACGCAGAATTGTGTCCCTGCGCCACACGGATTTCACGATTTCCTGTCCAGTCATAGGAACCCATGATGCGGACGCCTACCTTTTCAAATAGATCATTGCACTCCTTTGTGTAGACTGCGCTGTTTCCCGCCTCGTCCACGTAAGGTCCCATAATATTTTTCGAACGGAATATGCGAATCTGATAGCCGCCGTCCGCCACAAGTCCGCCGTAAGAGACAAACAGATAATAGTATCCGTCTTTTTCTATAATATAAGGTCCCTCCCCAGACACACCAAACCCGCCATGCACCTTATAGCCATAATACGCATCCTGCGCGTTCGGTATCGTTTCATATGTTGTCGTATAGTCGCGAAGCCCTGTGTTCTCGTCGAGCCTGAGCATGTACAAGCCGCCAAACCAGGAGCCAAATACCATCCAGAGCGATCCATCCCTGTCGAAAAGGACGCATGGATCGATTGCATTGAGCTTGGTGTTTTTGATATTCTGATATCTGGCAAGGTCTGCATCTTCCCCGAGCACCTGATATACATCCGTGAGCCTGACATCATGCGAGTCCGTATTAAAACCCGAGTACACCACTGGTCCCGCGTACTCATATGGTCCCTCTATGCTGTCCGCAGTGAGCAGAACAATCACCGAATTCCAGTCATTGCCATTTACGCTCATATAAAAACAATACTTATCCATGTTCGGATTATAAATGACATCCGGCGCCCACAGGTTTCCGTTCAGGTCTGGATTTGTTGCCGTCCTGCAGTACGCCTCCCACTCCTTTCCAAACAGACTTGCATAGTCTGCATTGATGTTCGTCTGAAAGGTTTCCCAGTTTCTCAAATCTGTGCTTTTCGCCCAAGCCATATGAGAACCAAAAATGTAGTAGGTTCCGTTATCATATCGGACTGAAGGGTCATGCACACTCACACGATTAAATGACACTTCTGTCATTTCTGTTTCCTCCTCTTCCTGCGCCGTTTTGTCTGGCTGCATATTTTGTGTATGATTCTCGCCCGTTGCATTACTTTCATCTGTATGCACTTCTGACACAGTGCTTTCCTGCACAGGCGCCTCACTGCCTGCAGAATCTGTCCTGCCGTTTTCACAGCCGCCGAGCATTCCCGTCAAAAGGGCAGTCACAAGCATTCCTGCCGCTACTTTTTTTATCATGTTGATTCCTCCTGCATGGATGTTTTGAAAAAAGGAGAGCATTTCAAATAATGCCCTCCTTTTCATTATTTTATTATCCGGTAAAATGCTTTGTTATATTATGCACATATTAATAATTCAGTTCAATACCAATCATCTGATATGCTTCCTTGGCTGCTGCCAAAGCTGCCTGATTTGCATCGTAAGCTTTCTGTTCAAGCTCTGCCGCAAAGTCACTTGCATTTTTGCCCTCTAAGCGAACCTGATCTTCCACGCCCAGCGTATCGCCCACTGCACGATAAGATGTATCAAGGAAGTCAGCAAATCCCGGAATCTGACAGTCGCCAAATGGTATCGGATTCTTGCAGTTTGCGAAGAAATCATCAAAATACTTGCCGTACTTCGTGTCCTCGTCTGCCGTAACAAGCGCTTCACCGTTTACCGGGTCATTTACTGCCTGGAATGTTCTTGTGGCTGCTGTCGGATAGAAGGACTCCTGGAACTCTTTCCAGATATCCGCATCTGTCGTAATCGGACAAGGCATTGACTGTCTGTAGAGCGGAAGATCCGCATAAGTCTCGACATCCTGATAAGCATCAAGCTTTGTCTGCCAGCCTTCAGCGCCCCAGCCCATCCACTTTAAAAGCTCATACGCCTCTCTTGGATGTTTTGTAGAAGAAGAAATACCGCCGAAGTCAAGCACGCCAAATACATATCCGCTCTGGCTTGCCGGTGTTGTGTAAGGAACCCATTCCATACCGCGGTTTCTATAGTCCGGCGTATCAAACAGGTTCAGATAAGTCCACCACGCGTCAATCTGGAAACCAAGTTTTCCTGTGTATGCCGCCCACATCGTTCTGTCACCTGTCCATGCCTCCATCTCGTCTGTATCGCCATACGGTGCATGATACTTTCCATTTACAAGCTCCGCCCACTGGTTTACACCTGCTGCCCACTGATCCATATGATATGCCTTGCCATCCCATCCAAACTCTCCTATCAGATTGTTGCCGTTGGAAATCGGATAATATGTGACAACGGAGTGGAACTGGTTAAACCCATAGGTTCCTGCGTCCGTATTGGTCGCAGCCTTAAACGTATTGATCATCTCGTCCCATGTCCAGTTTGTAGATGGCGCTTCAATATTCAAGGTCTCAAACACATTCAAATCACAGTAAATTGCATCCGGAAAAAACTTAATCGGTGTCGCAAGCTTCTTGTCTGTTCCATAATAACCAAGCCTCGCACTGTTGATGGAAGGAAGGATATTCTGATTCTCAGGGTCAGCCTCCCAGTACGGTGTCATATCGCCAAGCAGCGCATTGGAGAGCGCGAAATCACAGTTACCCAGAATCATAAAGCAGTCAGGCGTCTGACCGGACTGAACAAGATTCAGAAGAGTGTCATTATATCCGTCCGTGGAAAACGCCTGTGCTTCCACTTTGATATTCGGGTACTTATCCATAAATGCTTCCGCCACCCTGTTTACAAGCTGCTCATTGTCAAAATGCATATAAGTCAGTGTAATCTCATCCGTAGTCATCGCCGGAAGCTCCCCAGCCGCAGCCGTGTCACCTGCCGTATCCCCTGAACTTGCATTTGCATCCGTATTCGCACCTGCATTTGTTCCAGTGCTGGCGCTGTCAGTCGCCGGAGCCGAGCCGGAACCTCCACCGCACCCACTAAGCAGACCAGCCGCCAAAGCCGCAGTCATCATAAAGCTTACCATTTTCTTTTTCATGTTTCATTCCTCCTTATTAATATATAATTTAAAAATTACCTTGCCAAAAAACGGTTCGTTTTTATTCCCCGGTGATTCCGGTTCTGTCCACGCTCTCAACAAACTGCTTCTGAAGTACCAGATACATAATCAGCAGTGGTAATATACTGAGCATCGTCCCAGCCATCTTAATCGACTCGTTAATGTCAACCATTCCGCTTCCGGCGACACTTCTTGCAGTATTGTAACTATTTTCAAAATTCTTGAGCGATACAATCAGCGAACTCCAGTGATACGCGTCCGCATTGCTTGTAAACGCGCCAACGACATAGAGCTGCGTCAGATATGACTCATTCCAGTACCATACAATTGAGAACAGGAACACAACCAGAATCGCGGGAGCCGCGGAGGGCAGCGCAATTTTGCGGAAAATCTTAAAATGTCCTGCCCCGTCTATCTTTGCCGCCTCTATCAGTACCTTCGGTATCTGACGGAAAAAGTTAAAGAAAATCAGGATAAATATCTGCGATTTCAGTCCCTGTCCAAGCAGCGCCGGGATGATAAACGCCATAATCGAATTGATTAATCCGATATCTGTATAAAACACATAGGTAGGCATCATTGTTGCCTGCGGCGGCAGGATGAAAGAAAACAGAAGCAGTCCGATACATAGCTTCTTCCCCTTGAACTCATAGCGCGCAAATCCATATCCGACAATGGCGCAAATAACAACGTTTATCAATGTCGGAAATCCCGCAATCACGACAGAATCGCGAAACGTCTTCCAGTAGTCCATGGACTGAAATGCCTGTTTGTAATTTTCAAGATACAGCTGGCTTGGAATCCAGTTAATCGAGGTGTCGAGCAAATCATTGAGGTTCATAAAGCTCTTGCTGATCATATACAGAACCGGATAGAGATAGACAAACCCAATGCTGATTAGCAGCAGATAGATTACGGCAAGCTTACCTGCACCCTCTGTATCCTTGGAACCAAATATAAATTTTCTGACCTTGTACTTTATCTGTTCCCTGCCCTCGGAACTAAGCACTCTTTTTAGAATGCTTTCGCTGCCGCTTCTCTTTTTGCTTTGCGTAGTTTCGCTCATTTCGCTCACCCCTCTTTCTAATCTTCTTCTCAAGGCGTTTTTGTTTCCTCAGCTCACGCTGGTACTTCTTTGCACGTCTCTCGTACACGTCCTTGCGTCCCATAATCAGGACCGCAAAGAAAATAACAATTGCCGACTCGATGACAGAATACAGCCATGCCATCGCGGAAGCATATCCGTAACCGCCCGTGGCGGAAAGCATCGTGTCATAAATCAGTACAATCAACGCATTCTGCTCATTATTTGACATAAAGATTACTGTGTAGACAACATTCAGCAGAATCATCGGCTTGACGGTCGGCAGTGTAATCTTCCAGAAGCATTCCCACTTGGAACCGCCATCCATCTTTGCCGCCTCATAAAGCGAAGTATCAATCTTCTGCAACGCCGCAAGGAAAATCAAAATCTGTACGCCGGAGTACCATAGCAGCGTAATCATATTACTAAATACGCTTGTGAGACTCACTGCCAGCACATGCGGAAGATACTCATCCAAAAGCTGCTCTATCATCGTCACATTCATCATTGGAATGCTCGCCGCCTCCTGGTCGGCCAGCTGCTGCATGACTGGTCCGCTGGCGATGATAATCGGAAGGAAGAATACCATTCGAAAAATTCCTCTGCAGGAAATTTTCTGATTCAACAGCATCGCTATAATCAGTGAAAATGCCACAATAACCGGAACGGCAATCAATGTCTCCAGCAGATACGATTCCAGTCCCATAATGAAATCCGGATCCTTTAGGAATATCTGACTATAATTCTCAAATCCGACATAGAGCTTTGCCATACCCTGCGGCAAGAGCCTTATCTTATTGAGCGAATACCCAAAGGACTGCACCATCGGCCACAGCACCAGCACCAGGATTCCGATAAGCCATGGCAATATGAAAAGATAACCAATCGCATTCTCCCGGCGCTCAAGCTGTCCGGGTTTTATTTTTCTGCTGCCCTTCATCCTTCATCCACCCCCATTCCTGCTATGCCTGTCAATTCATTATTTACACGAGCCACATATGAAAGTGCGGGAACTGTCACGTCATCTGCCTTCAGCTCTGCGTCAGAATAATTGATATACAGCTTTACACCATTATCATAGGTTACAATTATGACACCTGTGTCAGTTATTTCATGTTCATCAATCATACTGTTTTTCGTAAGCTCACTAATCTGCCGCAGCTCATTGTAATAACGCAGTATCTGTTCACGGTACACTGTGTACTGTGAAGTATACACATGGCTTGAATTGGTATAAATCAGTTCAGACGGATTCTCATATGTCAGATAAAACGATGGATAGATTCCTGTCTCCACCAGTTTTAAGAAATACTCCCTCTCATTTGCCTCAAAATTCACATAGTCGCCATACATCGGAAGGATTCCCTTTAATACAATCGACAAAAACGGTACGCTTTGGTCTGTGTAAATATAATCGGAGTCGTCAATCGGCATATCCACAATCGCTTTTGCATACTGCCAATAGCATTCAACCGGCGCTTCCAGCATTAGATCCATATTCTCACTTGTCTGTCTCAGCGCTTCTTCGTACAGGTATTTTGAGACGCCGCGGGTCTGCATCGTATCACCCATCGTGTAGGTAAACAGCGTATTCCCAATTACTGACAATGCGATCTTATTGACACCCTTTTTTGCGAGATTCTTCTGAAGTGTGTTTAAATTTTCAAGTGTTTTCTGCGGTGTCCAGTACACAAACTCACGATACACATTCTGGTATGTATTCTGTGTGTAGAGACGTTTATCCATCTTCTTAACCGTGTCAAATGTTGTGTTTCCAGTCTCGGTGTTTGCACGCACACCGTCTGTAAATAGGTAAAAATCAATATTTTTCTGCTCACATTCGTCCATGAGCTTCGACAAGTCACCTGCGCCGCCTATGCCGCCCGCCACATCATATGTGGTCACAGGCAAGTCATAAATGCCGCCATCCTGCCATCCTTTGTACAAAGAAAGAATATCTGTGACACCCTCTTTTTCCAAGTCTGCATACATTTCCCTGATATTGTCTACAGTCGTCACCGGCACATCCTTTTTCCACAGCATCCAGTTTTCGACATCCAGCCCAAGGAAGTCAAGCCGCACCTTAAAACTGTCCTCCACCCTGACCAGCTCATCCTTTTCCAGGAGATACTCCCTGTAGCGTTTTGCCAGTCCTGTGTAGTCTGCATCCTCACCGTCGACAAACATATACCTGACATTAATGTCGTATTTTATCCTGTCAGTTACTTTTGTAACAGAACCGCCTGAATTAGATGTCGGCTGGATATAGGTCGTGCACTTCCGGAATGCTGCCGTAATCCAGTTGTAATCGGAATATGCACCGTTGGGTGTCGCATAGATGGAAGCCTCCTCATCACCGCTCTCGATAACGGCAAGATATCCCATCTCATCTCCTGTGTGAACCATGCCGTAAACCGGCGCCAGAATCATCTCCGCATCATTGTGTGTCTCGTAGCGCCCCCACAAAAGAGAAAGCACATAGGACTCTCCGACGCCAATGTCAGAGCCATACACCTTCTGAACATATCCAGAATCAAACCGTCCTTCCTTGTCGTCCAGATAAATCAGTGCGCCGTTTCCATCCGGCACAAACATGTACCCGTCTTTCTCACCAAGCCTTGAGTTTCCAAGAAGCGGAAACACATAAATGTTACCAATCTTTTTGTTATCTGCGTGCTCATAGATAGAACGCTCAGGAATACATGCTGTGATACTTCCGTCGTCATAGAGCTTCACCTCGGTTTCAAACCCAAGCTCCTGCGTCGGATAATCTACCTTTGCACGGAATCCGCCAGGAATCAGTTCAACATTGACTTGTGCACCGCTTCCCTCTAGTCCCAGCTTCTTCTGCATAGTGTTGGTCTCCTCCTGAAGCTCCACAACAATTCCCGACTGTAAAAATCCTTTCCATGTCTCATTGACATTTCCAAGACGCTCCTCGTCACGGACAGTGGACTCCATCACCGCACCTGTCTTTATATTTTTAACAATAATGGAAAGTGCAGGTTCATACAGATAAAGCTCGTAGGTATCATTTGCCGCCACCAGATGATGTCCGTCAAGCTGTCTGGACGTATCCACAGCGCCATCGCTCAGTGCAGCCTCAGGTGCATTCACTGCCGTTTGAAGCTCACTGACATTCAGGCTGTCCTTCCCACCGGACTTGGAAGCCGCCACTGCAACTGCCACAATAACGATAATGGCCAGCACAGCTATGCCAAATTTTATAAGGCCCTTGCCTGTTTTCTTCATATCAACTTTAGCTTCCAATTCTATACACCACCTCTCGCAATACAGAACTTATGAAGTCGATAACCTGTGAGAACAATACATATATAATACAAATCAGCAGGGAGAGTATCAAAACGGTAAATGCAGTCAGCGCCAGCGCTTTTGCCGTCTCCTTTACCGAAAAATTATTCATCTCCTTAACAGATATCAATAACAGTACCAGCATCCATACCAATACAATAATGTTTGCAAACGAAATCAGGAAAACTTCATTGTACGTCAGCACATTTGACAGAATCACTACAAATGGTTTAATAACGATAAATGGAGTCAGACAGTATGCATAAGCACAGTACAGCTCTTTCAAAAAAGCCTCGCCCTCATTGATTGTAACAACCAGATAATTGCAGAGCGTCAATCCGAAAAAAATAACAAGAACTGTGCCAATATCCGAAATAATGTCATACCGACCTTCCCTGACTGTCTTTACAAGAAAACCGCTGAAGTACTTCTCAATAATCGAGACAAGGATGTATGCCGCAAGCAGAATATTCGCGCAGGCAATGCTCGCCCGGCCTTCACGTTTCACGCCATAGCAGCCGTCAAACGGATGCCGCATAAAATGCAGACTGTACCTGAGTGTTCCCAGAAGCGGTACTCTCTGTGAAAAATATGCAGGTGCACCATTCTCCCCGTACTTGATTCGCTGCCTCTTTTTATAAAGGCTGAGCGCCACTGATGCTGCCACAATCGCTGCAACCGCCGCCACCAGATAATTCCGAATCCAAATATTTCTGACCTCCCAGAACGCATCCGAATAACCGTCTGCTGACTTGGCTAACTTAAAATACCGCAGCGCTTCTGTATAATTCTCCTCCTGCAGATATGCATGCCCCATCGCCTGGTTGGCATAGTCAAACATACTGTTCATCTGCAAAACTTTTTCAAGCGGCTCCTTGCTCTCTGTATACCTTCCTTTTGAAAACAGATACAGCGCTTCGTGAAGAAGGTTTGTAAACTCTGTCGGCTCAAAAATATGTACCTGCCTCTTGTCCGAATCCAGCAGGTAAATCCTGTCAGAAGCATCTACTGCCACTGCCTCTACCTTGTTGCACAGGCCGATTCGCTGGCGTCCGTCATCCCGTCCGCCAAACATAAACAGAAGCTCACCCTCCTCATTGTACTCGTAAATATATCCATCCGAGTCTGCCACCAGCATATTATGATACTGCCCTGTCGTCACTGCCGCCGGCAGGTCTGCCCAGTATGGATCTGAATCCAGCAAGTTTTTACCCGCAATATTCAGCTTCTTCAGTGCCATATCCTTGTCGCCCTGTGTCACAGTGTAAATCAGTCCGTCCTCATCAATGTGAAGATTGGTCGGTGTCGAAGGTATATTACTCAGCATCTGCGCCCTCTGCGCGTCCGTCAGAATCAGCCGCTGCAGGATCTGAAACGGGCTTAGCGACGTGTAATTTGTTCCAAAATAGCCAAGGAATGAACCGCCGTCCACAGGGCTAATCTGGACAATACCATTCATATTTCCCTCACAAATCACATACATTGTGCCTGTGTTGTTTGCCACAACCTTGATTGGCTTGAAGTCCATACTGTTCCCATAAATCGGTGAATCCGGCTTCCCATACTCGTTTAGAAGAGTGCCTTCCAAGTCATATACAAATACCTTTTTCGCATCCTTGTCAGCGACATACACCTTGTCATCATCCGACACAAACACACCTGTCGGCGACTGTAGTGTACCCTCCCCAATCATGCGCACTTCGTCACCTCCGACTGTGCTGACCATAACCACATGAGCACCCGCATCCGCAATATACAGGTTTCCATCATTTCCGATTGCCATATCCATCGGCGTCACAAAAGAGGTCTCCCCGACTTTTGTGATGGCAGACGCCGGATTGTATGCGGACTGCGTTTCCAGCACGTATCCGTAACCATCTACCGTATATGTCCTATAAGGCGTTTCAGCAATAGCTGTGGAGCCGGCAATCATGCTTAGACACAACACCATCAAAATCACCATTTTTACTTTTTGTCTCATTTCGCACCTCCTTTCCGCTATTTGATGCCTGAATGAGCCATTGTGTTCATAAAGCTCTTCCGGAGGATTAAGAAAATTGCAAGATTCGGTATAAACTGTATCAGAATACCGGCAGCCTGAATTCCCTGCCCTGCCACATTGCTATTCTGGTTCGCCAGTGTATTCAGATAAAATGCCAGCGTCTTCATACTCTCGTCATTAATATAAAAATTTGAGCTCTCAACATTTACCCAGACCTGCTGGAAAGCAAGAATCGCCGTCGTCGCTATTGCCGGCTTCACAAGCGGCAGAATAATCGAACGATAAATCTTGAAATCCGACGCTCCATCCATGTACGCCGCATCAAGCAGCGCATCTGGTATCTGGTCGATGAACTGTTTTACCAGAAACAGTCCTACAGGCATGGCGAGAAGCGGCAGAATATGTGCAAAATATGTATCCTTCATACCAAGCGCATCAATTACAAGATATCTCGGAATCATAACCGCCACCGACACAAACATCAACGCAGTATTGTTCACCTCAAGCAATGCATACTTTCCCTTGAAACGGAGCTTTGACAGCGCAAATCCCGCCATCGTGGAAAACAGGATTGACAACAGAACAACGCAGCCTGTCACAATCAGACTATTAAACACATAACGGCTCATGGGAATATTGCTGTTTGCCGAAGCCTTAAACAATTTAACAAAATTGTCGAGTGTCGGCCTGTGTACGATAATCTGCGGTGGGAACGCAAACAACTCATCCATCGGTTTAAACGCATGGCAGACAATGAACACAATGGGAATCCCCATAAAAACCGCAAGCGGCAAAAGTACCAGTACTATTTTTAACTGACCAATCTCAAACTTCTTGGGATTGATATTACTTCCTTTATATCCAGCCATATCGCACCTCCCTTAATCTTCTCGAAACAGCCGCCCGAAGAACTTCGAGAATGCAAACACCATCAGAAGCAGCACAACAGAAACTGCAGCGGCATAACCCATCTCGTATCTCAGGAAACCATAATCTTCAATATGGTTGACAATCAGCTGCCCCGCATAATTTGGCGTCGGGTTTGTTCCTGCAAGCTGGACACCGATTGCACCGTTCTGGAAAGCGCCCACGATAGCCATAACTGCACCGAAAAGCATCTGCGGTTTCATGGTTGGTATCGTGATATAAATCATCTCCTGAAAACGGTTCTTCACACCGTCAATCGCTGCCGCCTCATAGATTTCCTCGTCCGCATTCAGAATGCCGGCAAGCATCGCAAGGAATCCAACGCCCATGCTCGACCACAGCGCTACGATAATAATAATCGGAAGCAGGTATCTGGCGTCCACCAGCCAGATAATCGGCGCGTCGATAACGCCCAGGCGCATCAGAAAACTGTTCAGGTACCCCATCTGGTCACCGGAGAAAATAATCTTCCAGAGCACCGTCATAGACACCGCTCCAGTCATACTCGGTGAATAAAAGATGACTGTCAGTATTGTTCTCGGAACCGAGCTTAGCTGCGCCAGAAGCCATGCAACCAGAAACGACAAGACATATCCGCCAGGCCCTACAATCACCGCATAGATAATTGTGTTCGGCAATACCTTCTGCATGAAAATATCATCCGCCGTCAGCAGGTTTATGTAGTTCAGAAACCCTTTGAAAGTAGGCGCCTGTATCGTGTCATAGCTTGTAAAGGAAAGCGCTATTGCCACCATCATTGGAATAATGATAAAGATGGTAAACAGGATTACATACGGAGCCAGAAACGCATACGCCGCCTTGTTGGCATGCTCGCGCTGAGCAGCCTTGGTTTTTTTGACTGCCATCTATTTCACCCCCTTCGATTTTGAATTGGCTATAATCTCACGCACTTTCTCGACAGTCGGCACTTCATATTCCTCAACCATCACACCATTCTCAATATAGCCAAATTCCTCAAGCTTTCTCTGGGTCTCACGCTTCACACTCTTCTGCGCATCATCAAGCGACTCACGCACAGAAGCGCTCTTTGCTCCAAGCACCACAAGATTGTATGCGTCGGAAAGCTCACGCTCCACCATATAGCTTGCCAACGCTCTCGGAGCCTCCAGCGTCCACTCAAGCTGCTCCAAAATAACTTCTTTGTCGTCGCTGTCCCACGGAAGCTGTGCAAACGCCTCCGCATTTGCAGTATTCCAATAGTATTCATCACCATATGTAATCTGAAGCCGCTGTCCGAATTCAGCCTGCACTTGTGCACTTGACCACCACTTCACAAACTCCCATGCCTGCTGTTCCCGCTCAGGTGTAGATTCAAACAGAAATGTCGACTCAGCGCCCGCCGATGAATAACGCATCACTTCTCCGTTTTCATCCTTTACACCCGGAATCAGCGCCACCCCCCATGAACCGTCAATCTCAGGAGCCGCATTCGAAATCATGTTGTAATTTCCAAAGTCAGAAATACCAATCGGATAATCCCCGTTTCTAAAATGCTGGTAGAAGTTTGGCACATCCTTTGGAAGATTGTATATGGTAAACAAGTTTGTCATTGTTGTAAAGCCTTCCACATTCTCCTCGCTGGTTAACACCGCCTGGTCAACCGTACCATCATACAGATTTCCTCCGCTCTGGAACAAAATCGGCGTCGTGTCGAGAAACGTCTTCATACCCACCGTCCTTGCCGTCGGGTAGTAAAAATTCAGTCCTCTCATCTGCAAGTCAGGGAGCATTGCCTGCACATCCTCGAGTGTATCCGGAACCTCAAGTCCTAGTTTGTCAAGGATATCTTTCCTGTAAAACATCACCTGGAAATTCATTGTCTCCGGAAGCGCATAGATTCGGTCACCAATAACATATGGCATAATAAGTCCTGCATTGTAACGCTCCGCAATCTCTGCAAAATCATCAAATTCCGTCAGATCTTTCAACGCCCCCCTGATACCAAGCTCAAACGGAATGGAGTAATTGACCCCTGTTGCCACGTCCGGCGAATCCCCTGACGCATTGGCAAGCACCAGCTTTGTCTGATCCGGCATCAGAGAAAGGTCTACCTCTATTCCCGTCTGCGGTGTAAACTGCTCATTAATCAGAAGCTGCATAATCTCAAGGTGCTGTCTGGAACGGTTTACCGAAACCTGCAAATGCTCCGGATTGGTATTTGTCGAGGAGTATGCCTGCTCGCCAAAGGAAGTAAAAAACCGCACAATGCCAAGCCATACCTTCACAAATATATTCTTGTTCTTCGGAAGCTGCTTTGCAGCATTTTCCTGATACAGATAAATACTGTCAAGCGCGAAATCATTGCCGTTAAGACTGTCTATAAGGTTGGCAAGATGCTGGTTTACAGAGGAGGTGCTTGTTGCAAGCTCGTCGATTCTGTAAATCAGTTCATCTGGCTTCTTTGCCAGACTCCGCAGCTGGTTCTCCGCAATCTTGATAGAGGCATATGCTGCTATCTTGTTTTTCTTTGGATTATACACCCTTGCGTTTTCCATGACCTGATTCAACTCATCCGCCCACCCTGTCATGGTTTCGCCGATTCCCGGAATATATTCCTCCAGGGAGAAGTCCCTGAATTTGTCTTTGTTTGTGCCAGCAACCTTTGTGACCTCAAGTGACAGGTCATTGACCTTTCCCATAATTTTCTCAATGGTCTCAAGGGACTCTCGGACCGGCTCCATGCTAATCTGCATGGAAATCGTATGTCTGCCTGCCTCAAGCGGCACGCTGATTCTGTTTCCGTCCCCGTCAACCATTGTGTACATTTCATATTTTTTCTCATATGCAAACGCATGATTTTCAAAGGCTGTATTCGGAATACTGCCATCTATCTTCACATTCATAAATACTGGGAAGTCCGCTTTATCGCCCTGACTGTAGTGAAATGCGACATAGTAATTTCCTGTCTGCTCTGCATCAAAGATGTAAGTCACTTCCTGACCACCTTTTCCGAAAGACGTCGCATCAACAGTATTCATAACCCTGTTTCCCGCCTGATAGGGATACAAATCCGGATCATACTCACAAGTCGCATGGATTGCCGAATCGTTTCTATACAAAAAGTCCTCCGCCTGTATCTCGATAAATCCATCGCCCGGCGCCGTCTCGCTTCCTGTGTATTCTGGTATCTGCGGCTTTGCCGTCAGGCAAATGTCCCCCAGCAAAAGGGTACCTTCATTTAATTCAATAGAAATGGAATTTTTCCCCTGCTGAAGCTCAATGCCAAGCGGCTGTGTATATCGGTATGTGGAATCCTGCACATACTTATTCTGCCAGTCGTACACCTTATCCGGCATGCTGACAACTTCATTGCCGTAGCTGTCATACACTTTTTTGTCTTTCGCCGTCCACTGACTCTCAAGCTTCTGCTGACGCATCTCATAAAACGGATAGGCACCATTAACCATGATACCTGCCTCAACCGGAAGAATGGACTCACTATTTGCCAGATAGTCAAAGTTCATATAGTAAACTGCTGACTGCGGCACGTCGATTTCAAGCTCCACCTTTCCTTTCTCCGGAATGGAAAGTGCGCCATCATCCTCTCCGTTTCCCACATACCCATACTCTCTTGTCAGACTGGCATCCCCTGATTTGTACACATTGCTCATTTTGTAGCGAACCGGCTCCCCAGTGTATGCGGAAAGCGTGTACCCCGCACTGATTTTTGTGTAACCGTTATCCAGTCTCTCATTTGAATAATTTTCTGTCTCCGTCCCCTGAGTTGTCTGTTCTGATTCCTGTGCCCTTAGCTGCATTGTCGGAAGCGATGTCACTGCCGTGGCTGCGACCATACATACTGCCATGCTAAGCGCCATGACTCTCTTTGCATTTCCTCTTTTCATGACGACCCGACCTTTCTGATCACATAACAATTTGAACCTTTTTGTTTCGTTTCACTTTGTTTGTTTTATTCATGAGTTAATTATTTTAGTTTTGCTTTATATAATTAACTTACGCTATATTAGAAAAAAAGTCAATATCATTTCTCATTTACATTGGCACTATGAACATACAAATTCCTTGATTTTATAAGGTTTTAAGAACTTTTGAGTTATTTGACGAATTTTAGCCGTTTATTTTGTGCACTATCAACAATTTGTGCCTTTTTCGCAAATATTCGTATTACATTATATATTTTTAGCGACAATTAAATGTTTTATCAAATAGTGTACTCTTTTAGTTATGTTTATGAATAATAATCACTATATTGAGATACAATCCATTTATAACGTGTACTTATCACGTATTATTTTTAATGTTTCCTGAAACAGAGCAGATGATATTATAATAAAGCGTATAGATGACAGGAATGATTTTTCAAACACGCTCTAGCAACGGACTGTCAATTTAATCCTTGACTTTTGTTTTAGTATTCACTATAATAAATACAATACATTAAAAATAAATCAATGATTATAAATTGATGACCGGAGAAGGGGGTAGATTGTCTTATGCTGTACTTTCGTTCTGTCGGCGAAGCCGAAAATGTCTTTAAAGCATTAAGCACACCTATGCGCGTGAAAATTATGGAAATGATATATGAAAATGACTCCCTTAGCATGAATGACCTTGCTGAAGCGCTTGGTCTTACCAATGGTGCAATATCCATGCACGTAGGGAAACTCGAGGAAGCCGGACTTGTGCGCATCAAGATTACCTCAGGAAAACGCGGAACCATGAAGATTGTCCGCCCGCGATATGACAGACTAATGATTGACCTGGCCCCTGTCAAGGAAGCACGACGCTGCTATACTGACGATATCCGTGTAGGGTATTATACCACATGTCATGGCACCCCGACCTGCGGACTTGCCACCAGTAAGGAAATTATCGGCTCTTTTGATGACCCAAAGGTGTTTTCTTTCCCTGACCGTTTTCAGGCTGGTATCCTGTGGTTTACCAGCGGATATGTTGAGTACAACCTGCCAAACCATCTCCTGGCAGGACAGACATTGACAGAGCTTCAGATTTCCTTTGAAATTTCGTCAGAGTGCCCAAACACAAATGAAGATTACCCTTCCGACATCTATTTTTCCATCAACGGAATTTCACTCGGCATGTGGATTAGTCCCGGCGATTATGGCGGCCGGAGCGGCTATGTATCCCCTGCATGGTGGCCGGAAGCCCTGAACCAGTATGGACTGCTCAAAACGCTTATCATTAACAATGAAGGCTGCTTTATGGACGGCACCAACAAACTTTCCGATGTAACCATCCAGGATCTGAACATTGACTACAACAGTTATATCACTTTTAAGCTCGAAGTTCCAAAGGACACCGCAAACTGCGGCGGATGTACCCTGTTTGGCGAAGATTTTGGCGACCACAATCAGGCAATCCGCATTAAGGCATATTATGATGAAGAAAATAGTGAGACATAAAAAACTGCCCCAACGGCAGTTTTTTATGTCTCATTTATGCAGATATCACACCACATGCGCCTAATATAATCACGATTGCGCCAAGTATAATCCGATACCAGCCAAAGACCTGAAAATCATGCTTTTTGATATAGTCCATCAGGAACTTGATGACAAAAACAGAGACGAAAAACGACACAAGCATTCCGATAATCAGAATCCCCGCCTCCAACGCTGTAAAAGATAGTCCAAATTTCACCAATTTTAACAAACTGGCACCGAACATCACTGGTATGGCAAGGAAAAATGTAAACTCCGCCGCCACACTTCTTGAAACGCCAATGAGCAGCGCACCTACAATTGTCGCTCCCGATCGCGATGTTCCTGGGAAAACCGCCGCAATCAGCTGAAATATCCCAATCATGAACGCCGTCTGAAATGTGATGTCACCGAGCGTTTTCACTTTTGCTTTTTTCCCTTTATTTCTGCGCTCCACAACGATAAATGCCACACCAAACACAATCAGCGCAAGTGCTACTGGTATCGCATGATAAAACAATTCATCCAGCACATCATCAAACAATACCCCTACAATCGCCGCCGGAATACATGCCACGACTATTTTCAGCCACAGCAGAATCTTATCCATTTCAATCATCGGCTTTGAATTGTCCCTGAACTGAAACGGAAAAATCTTGTTCCAGAACAGAATCACGACCGCCAGAATCGCTCCGAGCTGGATGACGACCAAAAACATCTCCAGAAATTCCGGCGTGCAGTCAAGCCTGATAAATTCATCCAAAATAATCATGTGCCCTGTACTGCTGACAGGAAGCCACTCTGTGATTCCCTCGACAATACCAAACAGTATCGCCTTTAGAAGTTCTATCATAAATTATTCCCTCGCATCTGTGTCACAAAGCCATGACGCGGATACAATCCTTTCCATTAAATAAAATTGCTTCTCTAGAGCGGACTATTCTTTTAAAAAGTCCATCAGTTTTTCATAACGTTTTTTGGCATCATGATATCCCTGCTGATACAGCACCTCCAGCTTTGCCCTGTCCTTCTCAATCCTGCCAATATCATTTGCACACTGCGGTCTGATAACAAATGCCCTGCCCGCCTTCTCCTCCTCGTCAAGAAACCGCAGTGTCTCATTGTAACGCGCATAGCGGTCCGCCGTCAGTTCATAGACTTTGGGATATCTGGCATATTTCAATTTGATGAGGTTCAGCGTTGCTGCCGAAGCCCGCTTTCTGACATAGCCCACTTCCTTTGTAAGAATAACTACGTTTTTCACATTTCCGTCTGCAGCCGCCTTGCGTATCGGAACTGCATCGGCAATCCCGCCGTCAAGATAATACTCACTCCCAATTTTTACATTTCTGGATACCAGCGGCAGGGATGCAGACGCCCGTACCGCAACCGTGTCCTTATGCATCTCCCGCAGCATCATGTACTCCGGCTCCCCTGTGCGGATATTCGTCACCACCGCATAAGCGTTCCCCTCATATTTTGCTGCGGCTTTGTAGTCATAAGGATCCAGCTTATTTGGAATCTGATTATAACACATATCGGCATTAAACAAATCCCCTGTGGTCAATAGACTATGCAGACTGCAATAGTTCTTATCCTTCAGATAATTTAATGCCACTCTGTAAGCACGCTTTTTCTGCTTTGAAATATAGCTGCACAGATGGCACGCCCCCGCCGAGACGCCATAACAATTCCGAAAATATAAATCTTTCTCCATGAAGTACTCAAGCACACCGGCAGTATACATCCCCTTCATACCGCCGCCCTCAAGCACCAGACCACATTCAACCATATACATCCCTCCTACACAATGTGAAGTTTTCGTATCTGTTAGTCTGCGTCTTTTGCAGGCTTAGAAATGATCTTCACAAACTCCATCCGCCGCCTCCGCGGTCATTCAAACCAGGATGGTGAAATTATAACTTCATATTGTATTCCTGCTCGACAAATCTGCGCAGTGCAGGCATTGCACGCTGCACTTTTTCTGTCTCAATGCAGTATGCCATCCGGAAATACCCGGGACATCCGAATGTATCACCCGGCACAAGCACCAGATCATACTTCATCGCCTTTTGGCAAAATGCCACCGAGTCCTCCTCAAGCGCTTTCGGAAAGATATAGAAAGTTCCGCCCGGCTTCACAACCTCAAACCCAAGGTTTACAAGCTCGTCATAGATAATCTTCATATTCGTCTCATAGACAGACAGCTCCGATGTGAGTCCCAAAACCTCTGCCACTGCTATCTGTATGATGGACGGCGGGCAGTTATGACCGATTCCCCTCGAAATCTGTGCACACATCGGTGAAATCAACGTGCTGTCCGTACAATTGGGGTTAGCCGCGATATATCCGAGACGCTCTCCCGGTATAGATAGAGACTTTGCAAACGAGTAGCATGAGAGCGAATTATCATAGTATTTTGAAATATACGGCGCGTCCACACCATCAAAGAGAATATCGCGGTATGGCTCGTCCGAAATCAGGAAAATGTCATGTCCGTACTCATTCTGCTTCATCTCAAGCAGCTGCGCCAGCTTTTTGATTGTCGCCGTTGAATAAACCGTGCCTGACGGGTTGTTCGGCGTGTTGATGAGCAGCGCCATCGTCTTTGGACTTAGCAGCTTTTCCAGCTCCTCAAAGTTAATCTGAAACTGCACTGTATCAGCAGGCACCACCTTTAACACTGCCCCCGTCTGATTTACATAGTGATTGTACTCCGGAAAATACGGCGCAAACGTGATAACCTCATCCCCCGGCTGTGTGACCGCCCGCACTGCGTGCGCCACAGCGCCCGCAGCGCCTGTCGTCATGAACAGATGCTCCGCCGTGTACGCCATTCCATATGTTTGATTCAAAAATTCCGCGAATTTTGCCCGCACGGACGGAATGCCCTGTGACTGACTATAGCCGTGAAGCTCCATCGTGTCGCGCGTCTGCAAAAGCTCTGCCATCTTGTCTGTAAATGCCTGCGGCACTGCCACAGACGGGTTTCCAAGGCTGAAATCAAATACATTCTCGCTCCCGATTTCCTTTGCCCTTGCTGCTGCCCACTCAGACATCTGCCTGATGACCGACTTGGCGCCAAGCATATCCCTATATTTCTGTGAAACCATTCTCTTTATCCTCCATTCATTTTATGAATTGCACCCTGCCCCTCATTGTATCACTGCGAGCGTGAAAATGCAATTCCTTATCCAAGTGTTCTCTCCCCGTTTAGTAGTCTGTGTTACTGTTCACACCTACGCCAAAGTAGAGGGAATCATGCGCCAAAATGCTTGCCTTTTAGCATTTTGTGTGCAAAATCTGTTATAATTTACACCTCAATAAATTATAAGCTGATGAAAACTGGCGTTGGTGTGAATTGTAACAGTCTGTTACCATACTTTTAAGGGTGGCGCTGCAAAATGAAAAAGAGTTCGATCCCTCGAACAAAAAATTTAAAATACTATTGATTTTTGATATACTGTGTGATACGATATATTAACAGGAGGAACAGTATATGAACATTGACGATTGGAAATCCCAGATAAAAAGGGGAACACTCGAATTTTGTATTTTGCTGCTGATTAAGAGACAATCCACTTATGGATATGAGCTAATCAGCACGTTAGAAAACTATCCGATTATGGCTGCAAAAGAGAACACCATCTACCCATTGCTGCGGAGGCTGTTAAAAGAGGACTTCATCTCCTCGTCGTGGCAGGAAAGTGCGGAGGGGCTGCCACCGCGAAAATATTATGCCATCACAGACAAGGGGCTGGAATACCTGTCTGCAATGTCTGCCGAATGGGACAACCTGATAAAAACTGTCAACGAAATCAAAGGAGTATGATAAATATGGAAGGAATGGAAAAAAAGTTAAACAACTATCTGGAACAGATTGATAAATACCTCAGACCCATGGCAGTTTCCGAGCGCATCGACATTGTCAAGGAAATCCAGAGTGAGATGTTGGAATTGCAGCATAACGACATCTCTCCTGAGCAGATTATTGAGCGGCTCGGCAGTCCAAAGGCACTCGCAAAAGCCTATCTGGGCGAAACGATTGCAAAAAGCAGCGGCTTTAGCTGGCGCAAACTGAGTGCAGTCATTGCCTTTTACAG
The DNA here is from genome assembly GCA_029068555.1 of Lachnospiraceae bacterium. Classification (GTDB taxonomy): domain Bacteria; phylum Bacillota; class Clostridia; order Lachnospirales; family Lachnospiraceae; genus COE1. Next base: position 4,795 of record JAIECJ010000147.1, on the reverse strand, counting down.
CCTTGCGGGTCTTGGCGGTATGATTGTGCTGCCCGTAACCAGCATTTGCGGAATTGCCTTTATGTTTGCCGGCGCGCTCTGTCCGCTTGCCGGGATTATCAAATTTGCAGCGCATCTAATGGGACACGAAATTCCGCAAATCAGCATCGCATTTAACACCTACACAGCCAGCGCTTCCGCGTTCCTGCCGATTTCGTTTCTGACAGGCATTGTGCTTTTTGCCGTCGGCTGGTTCTTCTGGAAGCTTACAATTTTTACCGTCAGGACCATGAGCAGCGGGAAGAAAAAACTGGAACAGCTTTAATGCCACTTCTGTCAGCAAACAGTTCACTGCATTTGCAGTCACGATACTATATGATAAGGGATTGCTGCAGCTGAGGTAACCGTCTATCATCTTTTCTCCCATGCTTCAGGACTGTATAATAACTATAACCTGAATATGATTTCTATGTGGCGAGGACAGAAAGCCATAGCTCATTCCAGATGGCGGTGTCCTCTCCATATGAAAATATGAACGAATCAGTGAACAGTATTTGTAGTTTCCTGCATTTTTCTTACTGTTCGAGCGTTGTAGGTGATACTTTTCCAAAGACGATCATACTGTCAAAGGTATCTTTTGGTATGACTTCTGTAGTATAGAATACCTTCATCATTGTAGCACCCGTAACATTCAGTGCAGTAATTCTCTGTTTATCTGAAATAATCTTATTCCAGTTATCATCCTCCGCGGCCGCCGAAAAGTCAATATAATAATAATTTTGCGCAATCCCGCTGACCAATGCATTCAAAGAATTTTGGTTTTTTACTTTCAATTCCTCAAATCCCCCATTCGTTTGGGAATTGAATACTGTAACTTCCGCATCTGTACCGATGGCATAATAACCGTTACCCAATTTTTCTGCCAGCAATTTGCCAAGACAGTCATAATATGGCGTAGCGTTAACCTTTCCAATGTGCCCGTTATGTCCATTAATGAAAATGACGCTGCCATCACCACGTTCTACATACCACTGTATTTTTTCCGCCATATGACGGTCCCGCACTGCATTATACGCGCTATCGGATTTGCGAATGTCACAGCAGTTATAAATACTGCGGGCACACTCACGGGCATATGCATAGGCTTCGTTTCCAAATATTTCCACGATGCGTTCCCCCGAATTATCCACTTCCTGTATCAGCTTCTCTGCCACAAGCATTCCATGCTCAAACGCATCCGCACTGATATCAAACATCGCATCATCATTTAAAAAAGCCAACGCCTCCCTGTATTTCGCACTGATATCCGGGTTAATCTGTTCCAGTATATGAAATACATACGATTTGCTGTTGTCAGCCTGCTGCATATCCATTCCATAGAAATGCAGGTCTTCACCTTCCGCAGCAGTTTCGTTATAAGTGCGCATCCATTGGATTAAATTCGCCATCTCCTCAGTGCGGTAAATACGAAATCCAATCTGGGCAGCGGCCTCCTTTGCAGTACCCTCTCCGCCATGAATATAGTCATCTACTTTCAGCGCACTCCCGAAATCACCTTCTATAACGAACGTCCGGCACCCGTTATTCTCGACAAGCGCCTGAAACACCTCCGCTTTCATTTCCTGATACTCTTTTACTCCATGGCTGGATTCGCCCAACCCCACCACCAGTACATCCTCCGGAACAGTTATTGCACTCACACTGGTCTGTGCCAGTTCCATATTTGCAGCCACTGTACTGCTTCCACATCCTGTAAGAAAAGATACTGCACTCAACATGACTGCCATAATACAAATTACATTTTTTCTCATAGTTACTTCCCCCTCATAATGTCCTGTTCTGCCTTGTTTCCTTTGAACTGTATTCAGTATAACAAAACACGCAAATGCAAGCCATTGATTCAGCTTACATTTGCGCAGTATTTCTTACACTTTCGTAAGGTTGGGGTGGTGTTTTATGAACTTCATGTAACTTGTTATAAGTCTACAAATCCTTATTTTTCGGCATTTCTTGGATATTTACGATAATTTGTAATTTCACGTAACCCGTTATAAATTCACATATCTTTACACATGATTGGTGTAAAATTGGTGTATGAATTTTTTCTTATTTATGCCCTGTTTCTGCGCCTTTCAGCCACATTCACAACCTCACTTACCGCCCGTTCTTCATTGACATGGTTGTAAACATTGTTTGTAATTTGCGTGTTGGAATGTCCTATCAGATATTGTAAGACTTTAATATCCATTCCGTCCTCTGCATCTCTTGTGCATCCAGTGTGACGTAATGTGTGCGCGGAAATCTTATCAATTTTATATTCTGCTGTTTCATTATACTTTTCAACAGCTTTTTTCAGTTCATAGTTAAAAGAGGTAATGCTCAACAGTTTACCTGATTTGGAATAAAACAAGAAATCTTTTTTGCCGTCAACACAGTAATCCTTTCTCAATATGAAAAAGTATTTGTGTAATTCATTCAATACATCATAAACATCATCTGTCATAAGGATTCTTCTTGTGTGGGTATTCTTGGTAGAAGAAATATGGAAATCAAAATTTTCCCCGCCAATTTTTTTATACTGCAATTGATGGTCTATGGTTATGATTCTGTTTTTCATGTCTATGTCATCCCATGTCAGTCCTGCAAACTCGCTTACCCGGCACATCGTACCAATCAAAAACGCAACCTTTCTATACATGTCCCTGTCATGCTTATATAGATATGAAAGAAGTCCGTCCTGCTGTTTTCTGGTAAGTGCCTCTCTTTTCTGATGCGATCCATCAACCACCTCCAAAGCTCTTTTCGTCGGATTGTTTCTGATCAGTTCATTATCAATCGCCATATTGAAAACAGAAGACAACAGCTTGTGGTAATAACTAACAGTGCCATATGAAATATCCTTTTCTTGCAATTGTTCGTAAAAACAGGTAATGTTTATTTTCCTGATATCCGAAATTTTCATATTGCCAAGTATGCTGTTTGACACATGCTACAACTGTATTTCCTTTTTCTTTTCGCCATTCCCATTTCAATCACCTCATTGTTTATTTCCCCATCTGTGCAGAAACTTTTTTCTTGTAATAACTACTTCTCCATTCAGCAATGAAACATTTCAGATATTTTTCATCACAAATGTAGAAGTATATTAGTTTAGGTATTTTCATTTCGCTTTTCAGAACGCATTTAATAAAGCCTTATATTTTTCAAGAATTTATAAGGTTTATCAACTACTTCTATTAAATTGTTAAACTTTCCCACAAAATAAGTCTTCATGGAAATGATTACTACTGGAAACATTGCAGAAATATGCGCGAATATTACTTGAAATTAGCTCATGGATATGTAATAATAATTTATTCTGCGTGTAGTCATAAAGACCTGTCCATCAGAGGTGCGTCAACACCGTTTGTATGATTGGATAGGTCTTTTTATTTAGTTTTGTGTTTTCTTGATGATTAGTATAGAACATATATTCTTAATTGTCAATACCATTTTCGTATATATGTTCGGAAAACTTGTTTGTATTTTATGGTAATTATGGAAATTGGCATACAAAAAAACTACCTTTATGAATTTTTATTTCACACTGGCAGTTTTGATTTAAAGTTTATAGTCTGATCATTTACAAATATAATTATTTCTTTTTATTCCTCATTCTGTGAAATTATTTTAATAAATTCATCTGGCAATAATGCCTTGACCCTAGAATATTTAAAATCTTTGATATTCCTTGTAACAATATAGTCCATCTGGTTACGTTTCGCACAACAGGAAATTACTGCATCCTCATAATCTTTTACTTCAGACACCAATGCATCCTGACAGTCTTTTGACGTAACATCTAAAATAGCGAATAATTGATAAAGCTTTGACAAGGTATTTTTAGACTGCTCCGTATTGTGCAAGTGTTTTCTTACCAGATAATAAATATCTGTAGCTGAACTGGCTGTAATGTACATATCTTCGATCTGATTTGCAGCCAACAAAAATATCTGCTCTGCTGATTCTCTAAAAGGTTCTCTTCCTGTCAATGCATCAATTACTATGTTTGTATCTACAAGTATTTTCATTACTTAGCATTCAGCCTTTCCTCTTTTGTATCTTCCAGACTGGCATCTTCGGGTAATATCCCGAACAGAGATTTTGCCGTATTCACTCTATTTTGATTAGGATTCGTCAGTTTAGCAATTGTTTTACCATTTTTTGTTATTAGAATATCCTCTTTTGCTGAAAGAAGTAAATATTTTCCTAAATTCTGTTTTAGTTCTGTTGCCGTTATAGACATCTGATCATCTCCTTCGCACTATTATTATATATTATTAGTGCGATTCTGTAAAGTTATTCGTATGAATTTAAATATTTTTTGTTTCATAGGGTTATATTTATTCGTAAGACTTTTTGTGAATTATGTTTTGATATATTTATTTTTTTTTGCCTAAAATTATTTGATATTAAAGCTCAAAACTTTTTATTTTAGGATTCATTTATTAACAGCTATGAAATTGGGATTCTGTTCCGATAATTTCAAGAGGTCATTTTGACCTTTTGATTTTCTATCACCTTTATTTTACTTATAAATATAGTCAATGAAATCGTAGTTTTAAGTTATAAACAACAGTAACAAATTAATTCTAAATACCATTATAAAATATAATCTTATTTTAGACACTTTATTACAGCTTAAATTCGAGTTTTACATCTGCAATCTTTATTATATCTTCATTTCTCAGTTTATGTTCTTCTGTTAATTTTACGTAATTTACATATGTCCCGTTAGAACTATCTAAATCACTTATATAATAACTATCATTATCTC
>JAIECJ010000146.1 GCA_029068555.1 Lachnospiraceae bacterium | reverse complement strand
ATTCCTGAGTCTGAATCTTTCAACATTTCTTCGGAAAACAAATTGGGAGATGCAAGCTCATTTGGATAATTCCATGTGAGTGTCATCATACGAGCCCCAAGGTTATACAGCGTCTCAAGATTCTCAATTTGTCCCTTGCAGCATCCCCCCTCCTCTATTGTCATAAGGGCAGATATCTTACCGTCTTTTTCATTTTCGAGAAGTTCTTTATAAGATTTTATGACACGAATATCATTTTTGTTTTTGTTCATCTCATCATAAAATACATCAATTAATTCCAATACATACACGAATGGATCCATTCCCTTTTTCAGATCAACATACATTGCAAAATTCTGCAGCAGGTACCCTGCCTGTTTCATCTTCTCGACATCTATATGCAAACTGTTGCGGCAAAGCTGCTGCGGGCTGTCCGTCTTTTTAGCCTCCCATATCTCGGAAATTGTGTCACAGTGCATATCTGCTATTTTCATTCTTCTCCTCACTTTACTTTTTATTTGGCAAAGCCTCATGAAATAGATTTTACACTATTGCACGAGGCTTTTGCGAAACGGTGTTCTAATTTATTCAACATATGCGACATCTATGCCGATTTTTTTCAGATAGTTGTAAATATCCCTCAATGCTCCGCTTTTACTCTTATGCGTTTCGATATAGTAGTCTCCTATTTTTATCGGTGCAACGAATAAATCTCCATTAATATGATACTTTACCCGATTAACAAGATAACGCTTTTTGCCCGTCGCATAGGGGATATACTCATCCATATCAAACTGTTCCTCCAAATAGACAAATATTTTCCCATAAAATTCTTTTACCGTATTCGCAATTATAATTTTATCCTCAATTTTAATTTTTAATTGATTATCTGGTATTTTGCGTTCGTTTTTCTCATTTTCGCCAATATTACTTTCTTTCATTCCCAACAGATTTTCTATTTTAATGTTAAAAAAACCAACCTGCCTGTTTTCGTCAACAAACCACTTATTTTTTTTGTGGCGCTCAATATTCAGGCATGCATAATATACTTTTGTATTAAATTCTGTTTTGTTTAAAGTCAGGTTTTTGACATCAATATCAAACTTTGAAAAAATAATCCCCGCCAAAATATAGAGAGAATGATACTTGCTTTCTACCGGTTCAATATTTTTCCGTTTTAATTCGTCAACGGCAACATCAACCGCTTCCACAATTATCCTGTTAAGTTTATTGACAAACTGGCTCACCTGCTCATTATCATGATTTTTATAAAGCAAATCAACTGCTTCCACAATTTTATTGGGAGTATGGCATAAAATTGTGGAATATATTTCAAATGCAATACTGTCGTTGTCGTAATATTTCATGATTCCATGCCCTACGTCTTTTGCATCCGCAAGTCTCTTATATCCGGAAAACCGGAAAATAGTATTGGTATCCCCTTTACAGCAGATTATATGATTCAGGCCGACAATATTCTTAAATACATCAAATTTTCCAGCTTCTTTCACAGCGTCAATTTCATAATCATTTCTTATTAATTCAAGCTCCCTGTTAAATGCCTCACTTGTTTCCCTGACAAGGTGGCTATCCAAAGTATAATCATTCCATACAGACTGTAATATTTCATACTGTGACAACGCCACACTCCCTGTATTAATATTCTTAAATAAATCTGGCAGATCCTCCTTGCTTCCCTTGTAAATAATCAGGGCAATATCATCATGTGCTATCTCTACTTTTGCTTTTAATATATCCAAAAGTTCTTCAACCAGCCCCAGACTGTCAAACTCCTTTGCAATTTTGGTATTCCCTGTTTTCAGAACGCTGTAGAAAACGCTCACTTTTTCAAATTCATACAAACTGCTAAGTTTTTCATACCACTTCTTAATGCACTTCTTTAATGACATAATATCGACTGACAAATGTCTCTGTTCCAGAAACAGATTAACATCAGACTCCACCTTTTGAAAAAAAGTTTCAAATGAAATGATTGCCCCAGGACAGGAAAGATACTGTTTCAACGTATTAATTCTTTGCAGACCATCTATAATATAGTACAAATTATTATCCTGATACAATGTGACTGCCCCAATCGGAAATCCTCGAAACAGGGAAGCAAGCAGCTGTTCTTTCTTTTTCTTCTTCCAAACAAAATTTCTCTGAAAATCCGGTATGACAAGCTTAAATATTGTTAACAGCTTTTTTATTGTCGTTTGATCCAATATGAACACCTTGCTCTCCATACTTTTCCAAGCACCTCCCATAATATATTTATATAGCTTTTTATCCAACTGGCCTATTTATTATAAGAAGCTGCTCCATGCTTCTTATAATATGTAAATACAGATAAAAATATTATATTTTGACTTGACTCATCCATGTTTTTCAACGTTTCATAAAACGCATCGTCATCCATTAGATTCCTCATAAACTCTCGCCGTTTACATACCAGCCCCTTTCTGTTAAGACGATACAATTTTATCATATATTTTGCTTTTTCACGCTCACACGCCCTCAAATTGCTGTTTGCAGTAACCTTTCCATCGGCTTTGTAACAAAAGTATCGTTCTATATCAGCAATTTTGGCAGGATCGAGATACTTATCAGGGTAATGCGGCTGTACACTTCTCTTCGTATTACATGTTCTACATGCACACAATAAATTACTCCACTGGAAAATCTTTTGAGGATCGTCTTTTTTGAGTCTAATATGTTCAACTGTCATTTCATCATCAAAATCCTGTATGAATCTTGTGCAAAAAGAACACCTTTCCTTGTTCATCTTTTTAAAATGTTTTTTTGTTGCAGTCGTGTTGTACTGATAGGTTCCTCTATGCTTTTTATAAAAAGCATACGCATCCTGCACACTCATATCAGCTATTGCAGCCTTAAACTTCCTGTTTGTTTCTGCCAATGTTTTGGGTGTACTTGTCCTTTTAATATTTATCATACTTTTCTCCAATATATTGTGCCTTTGTAATAACTGCATTGTATCTTCTACATAAATTGGGATAATCTCGCCGCATCCTCTCGATCACAGACAGTATCTTATCTGTATCGTTGTCGTCATTCTCCATGACCACCTTTCCCAAAAAATTTATATCCCTTCTTGCCTGTGCCGGGAGTTCATCTACGTCAAATAGTTGTTCATAGATAATATTCAGATCCTCATAATACATATCGTCTTCAACTTCTTTTAATCTGCCCTTTTTCAGGGTATATATAAGGCACTGCTTATACCTTGTCAAAAGAAGTGGAGAATGTGTTGTCAATATAAACCTGCATTCCGGAAAATCCTCCTTCATGCTTGTGATTAATTTGGACTGAATATTTACATGCAGAAACATTTCTATTTCATCAATCAGGACATAAATCTGTTTTTGGAACAACAGCTTTCGGAAATTCTCCTCTGTTAAATCCATAAATTCCATATCCCATGTCATTGCCCAAATAATATTTAAATAAATATTGATAATATTCTCAATTCCATCACTATATCTGCTGTTTATTTTCTCTAATTTTATTTCAAAAATCTTATAGATGGCATCACAGATAAAATGATATACAATATCATTTGTAAGCAGGTAATCCCGAAGCCTCTTGAGATGAAGGCTATAGTCTATATAGCTATCTTTCTGATAATATATAAACTCCTCTACATCCTTTAACTGAAGACTTTCTGTGCTATACTCACTGACTATTATTCTATTAGTCGGAATGTATATATCTATTTCACCTTCTTCACCTAAAAGAAATTTTTCCATCATCCTGCTGTGAAAAACCTGGTCTATCGCTTTCAATATCGTTGTTTTCCCACAGTTATTGTAACCATATATAATAGAGACATTTTTCCCCAAATCAAATTTCTGTTTTTTTATTACACCCATTTCAGGTATCTGAATCAACATTCTTTCATTCTCCCTTGTGCCTCTTACATTCTATTAATTGTATCTCTTATTTAACATTTTCTCAACTGTTTTGTATGGAAGATGGGAACTGTAAACACTGTGCAGTTAAAAGCGGCAGGCTCACGCCTGCCGCCTGATTCAGTTTATCCAGCCTGTTCTATTCCATTCGCTTAAAGTCGGATGCCGGATGCTTGCACCACGGACAGACAAAGTCATCAGGAAGATCATCCCCTTCATAGATGTAACCGCACACAGTACAGATAAATCCTTTTTTCTTTTCTGCTGCCGCAGGCGCTGCCTTGATATTGTTCTGGTAATAACTATACGTCACAGAGCTGTCCGCTGACAATACGGCGCCGTCCGTCACATCCGCAAGGAACAGCGTGTGTGTGCCAAGATCTGTAGATGAGACAACCTTTGCGGATAAAAAAGCGTTTGTCTCCTCCGCGATATAGATAACGCCGTTTTCGGCACGCTGGTATGTGACTGCCTCGGTCTTATCAACATCTGCGCCGCTCTGAAATCCCCAGTGTCTGTAGGTGTCAAACTTGGACTTTTCTGTCAGAATTGACACGTTAAATATGCCAGTTCTCACAATCATGTCATGCGTATAATTTTTCTTATTTACTGCCACCACGATACGATTTGGCTCCGTCGTAACCTGTGAAACTGTATTGACAATGCAGCCATTATCCTTATCGCCCTCCTTTGCAGTCAGTATAAACAACCCATAGGTTAACTGGTACATCGCTTTTTTGTCCATATAAAATTCCTCCTTCATTTTATCTATTTTACTTTGAATGCAACCCCGGATTTTAGGATCTGTTCAAATGAACCTATACTTCCTGAACTCGTTCCTATATTATATTTACCGTATCATCATATCACACATATATTGTATCTTTCAACTTAATTCCTTAATAAAAGAATGCGGCGTCACATGATATTTTTTCTTAAATGCCCTGTGAAAATACGACAGATTTCGAAACCCTACAGACAGCGAGACATCCAGAATGGATGTATTTCCCTTCCCGAACAGCTCCACCGATTTTTCCAGCCGCAGGTTATTAATATATTCCACACAGGTCATTCCCATGTGTTTTTTGAAGAAACGCATAAAATGATAATCGCTGAAGCAGCATAACTTCGCAAGCTCTGATACAGAAATTGGCTCTGCGTAATGAAGTTCTATATAATCAAGTACCTGCTTGAGCTTGTCAGAGGAAATCCTGGCGCCAGGGGAAGCATTGCCGCCCCGGTACTGCAGCAGCAAAAAAATAACCTGTAAAAACAAAGACTTCAGAGCAAGCTCATATCCAATGACAGCCTCATCATACAAGGAGGTAATCTGACCAAATATTTTCCGCAGGGATACATATGCAGGATGCTCCGGCGTTATCAGGCATGGAAGTGAAAATTTCTGGTTCATAATCGGCGTAAGATAACGCGCAGAGCAGATGTCTGTGGAATTTCCGCCAAGAAAATTCATGTGAAACACATACGTTTCAGAATACGTTTCCTCATTCTCCCCTGCACCATGTGTGATGGAATGCAAAAGCAGCGGAGGAACAAACAATATGTCACCCGCTTTCACCTCATATTCCACAAAATCAATCTGATATATGCAGCTTCCCCCTGTAATCAATGTAAGCTCAGCCTCCTCGTGCCAGTGAATTGTGACGGACGGATAATCGCAGGCAAGACGTGTAATATATTTCTGCACGGGAAAAAAGGCCTCACCATGTTTTGCATTTTCCTTTTGTTCCATGGGCGGAAAGTAATGTTTTTTCATAATATAATCCTCTCATAAAGGTCTGCCATAACGACATTTTTTTATCAATTCTGATGTCAGGCAATATTCAAATCCGCAGTTTTATGTCAAATATTGTAATAAAATTGAATAATAACTAAAAAATCACCCGCTATAATAGCAGTATACTACATCAATTAAAATATGGCAATCTATTTATAATATCTATGGAGGAGGAGTGGCGATGAAAACTGGCGTTGATGTGAATTGTAACGGTTGGCGTTGAGAAAACCTTTAAAAAGACCACCGCGAATGCGGTGGTCTTAAAAATGCCTGTATATGTGCTAAGTCAATTAACCTAAAAGACTAAGTACGCCCTGGTTAGACTGGTTACCCTGCGCAAGCATGGACTGTCCTGCCTGTGAAAGGATATTTGCGTTTGAGTACTTAACCATCTCTGTAGCCATATCTGTATCACGGATTGTTGACTCTGCGGATGTCGTATTTTCTACTACGTTATCCAGGTTGTTGATGGTGTGCTCTAATCTGTTCTGAACTGCGCCGAGTAATGAACGCTGTGAAGATACGGTTGCAATCGCATCCGCGATCGAGTCGATAGCATATGTTGCAGCTGCTCCTGTTGTATCCTTTACATTCAATCCCTTGATGCCAAGTCCTGCTGTGTCAAGCGCCTTGATGCCGACACCAATCTTGTTGGTCATGTCTGCGTCCGCACCTACATGAAGGCTGAAGTT
>JAIECJ010000145.1 GCA_029068555.1 Lachnospiraceae bacterium | reverse complement strand
CTCCTTTTTTCCACAAAACAAAAAAATAAATTTCGTCACTTTTCACAATGAGCTAATATAGGGAGTGAACAGTAACAGATTTATGAACAAATTGTAAACAAATGATTCTCTGAGAAAATATAGAGCTTATATTTGCTTAATTTCAAAATATGTAAACATTTATAGCTTAATACAGGTTTTTGCTTTTGTGCCATTTCAACAAAAAAGTTCACAGTTTTTTGTCGAAAAAAGAGACATGCGTTTACCGTGATTTTGGACCACGGCAGACTTGAAAAAGACGGAGGAAATATAACAATCGATTTTTTCAGCTTCCTGTTGGACATTGCAAGCTGAAATATATGTAATCTCAGGTTCAAATACTGTATTGGGACAATATTTCAAATGAAAACCTCCGATAATGGATTTGAACGCATCCATCCCACCAATCAGATCAATCTCCGAAGCCCCAAAATTCATCGAAAGCCTCTTGATATTATTCCTCCTCGCTTCTGCAAAAGCGCCTTCCCATCTTATGAGCATCCCTCCAACATCCTTGCAGTATGGCTTGATAGTAACTGTAAACCATTCCTGCATTCCTCTAAGGCCGTCATATCTGTCGGGCGGTTTTGGAAAACTGCGTTTCAAGTGTTCTTCCAACCAGGCTCTCCTGCATCCTTTGGTAGAATGATTGTGGATATCACTCTCTGGGCTTCTTGTCAGAATAGAGCTTCCCAGCAGCAACGGCGGCATGGCTCTTTATCCTGATTTCCCCCTCCTGTTCACTGCGCTTTGCGTTCCGGTAGCCCTCATCGGAGAGGAAGAAACGAAACCGCTCCCCTTTAAAACCGACAAAGCACTGCTTCTGTACTTCCAGCGTAATCATGTGCCAGGTTTCCGGGTGGAACCGTTCTATCCCTGACAGGTCATGCCCCTGCATGATTGGCTCCTGTTCCTTTGCCGCCGCAAGCCGCTGGCGGATGGAATTGTCACGCTCTGCCAGGAACCATACTTTTGTGGCTGCAACAAACTGGCTGCACTCCGGCTCCGGTATCTTTTCCAGTTTTCGGATGGCGTTCTCCACGATTGCCTTTGTCAGTAAGTCCTTTATCACTGGCCCGATTTCTTTCATACCCGCAAGCGTTTCGGGGCGATTTTCAAGGGAAATACAGCCGTAGAGCCGCCCCAAACTTTGGCGGCGTTTCGCTCCGCTTGGTACGCTGTTGCGGTCAAGGTTCCTCCATTTCCCTGCAGGAAGTCGTTGCGTTACATCGCCGGGGAGCATATCCCATACAGGCCGGTCATTCGATTGGAATAATCGTTACTGTTCACACCTACGCCAAAGTAGTGGGAATCATGCGCCAAAATGCTTGCCTTTTAGCATTTTGTGTGCAAAATCTGTTATAATTCACACCTCAATAACTTATAAGCTGATGAAAACTGGCGTTGGTGTGAATTGTAACGAATAATCCATTGATGAACTGCCTATATCATAGAACATTTTTGTACCCTGTGCCGTATGTCCACGAATCAGGAATGAAGCCCAAAATCAAAGAAATTCCACGATTGCGGAAAATGCTTTCTGCCGGACGGGTTCAAAAATCAAGTGTGCATTTTGCACTCCTGAAAATCCGGGCAAATCAAAAGCGCTTTTTACACCTATGAAGAATATCAAAGGCAAATGCGCCCGGCATGGATATGTGGTACAATGGAAATAGCGGCAAAAACAGACCGCAGGGAAGGAGCATGGCGCCATGAAACAGGGGATAACAGTTCAGGAGCGTTTAAAGGATTTAAGGACGGAGCGGCATTTAAAATTAGAAGAACTGGCAGATTTTTACTGGGTGTCAACGGATTACCTTCTCTGCCGGACAGAGAACCGGAATCATCCAGACACGGAACTTACAGAGTTACATTTGAGTGACAGTATGGTGGAGCTGTTAAAAAACGAGCGTATCAATAACCGGCTGCTGTGTGAGATTGCCACGCATGAGGATTTCGTTCCCCTGATGACGGACACGGAGATTTATGTGGATGGTGTCGCCACTTCCCACTTTCAAAACTTCAACAGCCTTCTGGAAGTCCTGCGGGGGCAAGTCCTTTCCCAATATCAGCCGGTAGAGGAAGATACCGCTTTAAAGGCATTGCAAGCCATGCAGATACAGGAAGAAGATTATTTCTGTCAGATTACGCACCGGACTTGGGTCACTATCCTCCATGCCATAGGGAAGCGCACAAGGACGATACAGACAGTGCGCTGGACGGCTCCAATGCCATGAAACTAATCAAAGACGCAAAGAAGGCACTGGCTGTGCCGGGTTCCTTTCTAGATGTTGTTCACCGCCCTTATGTGTACGCAGCTGCAAATCCGGTATGAGAAGCTGACAGAGCAGGAGCGCACGGTTCTGAAGAATGTTATGAAGAAAACTCCGGCATATAAGGATTTCCCATTGAGCAGGATGAAGCGGAGATAAGGAAATGCCGTTGCTTGGTCTTTTATCCATGCAACGGCATTTTGGGTGGTTCTGATTCAGTTTCAGACGCATAAACGGGAATTAAGCTACATATCCATTTTTATCCATTCAATAGAATTAACAGTTTCTATGTCTTGAAAAAAATCCAGAAATAGTTGTTCTACTGTGGATTTCAACAATATCTGATTCTGTTTTATTTTTACACTATTTCCGGCAATTATTATTGTACTTAAATCACTCGAATATCCAGAGCCACAATAACTTGCTTTACAATGAGTATAAGATGTGGGAGTTATATAAACTCGTTTTTCTACTGTAAAAGAATCTTTATACCCGCCTACTTGAATATAATTTCCTATTTGGTCTGTTACATATAAATAACTGCGGTTTTTTACCGTCATACTGCTTAATTTTTCTTTAATGCTATTAAAACTATCTATTTCTTTGGGCTGAAACCATTGTCCTTCTAAAAGCATAGGACAACGATTATCAAAAAGTATAGGCAAACGGTTGTCTTTGGATTAAAAATACCTATATTTGAAAAATATGCCGTTCGCTTAACAGTGTTATATGCAAACTCTGCTAACATATTTTTCCATTTCTGGAGTTTCAGATAGTGCTTTATCACTTGGAGCAAATGAACCATTCATGGGTGGAAATATATTCCGTAATAAATGGAAAGCTTTTTGTATTTTTTCTGGTGCAAAAGAAATATCCTGTTCATCGTCACATTCCATTTTTTTGTTGTACCAGTTGAGAAAATCGGGCTGGCCTGTTGGAGTTTTACTTTTTTCAAAAATCACTAAATCATAACTCATAGCTGTTTCTCCCTCTAGAGCGTGTTTGAAAAATGATTCCTGCCATCTATATAACGACGCGTATGCGTCGTATTCACCACTTTGCGTGATATTTGCACCAAATTCAGGTTAC
>JAIECJ010000144.1 GCA_029068555.1 Lachnospiraceae bacterium | reverse complement strand
TGCACACAAAATGCTAAAAGGCAAGCATTTTGGCGCATGATTCCCACTACTTTGGCGTAGGTGTGAACAGTAACAAAGCACGTTACTGTTCGCTCCACTCCCGTAACAGGTAAAATCCATGCATAATTTCGCAAATATTTTTCAAACACGCTCTAGAGCGTGATGCAGCTTCACACAGACTTAGCAATGAATGCCAAGGCCTGTGTGAACCGTAACGAAAGCACTACATTTCAAACGCTTTTTTGATACTATCATAGTGAAGAAAAATTCCCTGAGATGCAAACGCTTTTATTTCATCAAGGGAGGCAAGCATATATCCGTCAGTCTCCTCCTGCTGCAAATGAATGTCCCCTTCATCAAAATCAGCAGAAAAACGGTAGATATCGACAAAATAATTATCCCCCTCGCCAGGATTTTCGCGTTTATAGCTAAAAAGATACCCGCCATCCCATTCTGTCACATCCAATCCGGTTTCCTCCCGAATTTCCCTAAGCACAGCAGCTTTTGAATCCTCTCCTGCCTGTGCCGCACCGCCTGATACCTCCCACCAGCCAGGCGCCCATGCCTTCGTCCGGACTCTCTTCGTTATCAAAAATCTCCCGTCTGAATGTGCCACTACTCCAAGTACAGTCAAATGATACTCACCGTCTTTCAGGCACCAGTCATTTTTTTTCATGGTACGTCCTGTACGTTTCTTTTCCGCATCATAAATATCCCACAGTTCCACAATCATTTCCTCCCTATTCCTAATACATATTTTTCCTGCACTCTGCACACATACCCATAAGCACTGAACCAGAGCATTCCAGTGTAAACTTGTGATGTTCATACAGATGCTTTACTATGTCCTCCATAAAATCACATTCCAGATGAAGAATCTTGCCACATTCCCTGCACTGCATATGAATATGTTCATGGCATTGCGCATGCGGTCTGGTACACTGATACCGGCAGAACTCATCACCGGCTGTTTTATATTTCATTATCTCCCCACTCTCCATGAGCTTGTCAAGATTTCGGTAAATCGTGGTCAGGTTGACCTGTATGCCTTGCTGCTGCATATATTCATTGATGTCATAGGCACTAAAGCTATGCTCCCTGTGCGTATTTAAATATGTCCTGATCGCATCTTTGCTCTTTGTATGGTATTTTTTATGCTGTTGATCACTTTGCATTTTTTTCTCCCAATTTCTACAATGTTCATCACAGCTTATTTGCTGCGTTTTTTATTTGTCTTCCCAACTGCGCGATGATGCTGAACCTTCATATCTTTTTTTCGGTTATCATAGATACCCTGCACAATCTCCGAATACAGCTTGACAGCTGTGACCAATAATATCAGTGTATTGTAAATGCACTCTGGCTCAAATATCAGCCGCAGCTCCTCCTCAATATCAGAAAAATCAATGTCAAGGCTGTCCAGCACTTTTGCGCAGGCATTTGAAAAGCGAGGAAGCCTTTTTACTTGCTCCAGAGACTGTACCTGACACATGGCATCCACCAGATTGGCTTTCCATTTATTAAAGGAAATGTCTTCAAGTCCTGCACAGATTACACACAGCATTGCTTCCTGAAGGTTCGTAAACCGCGTCTGGTTCATATCTGGCATTCTTTGATTCATCTCACATTCCCTGATAAATTCATCCCTGACATCCATGCTGTCAATTTCTTTCATCTTATTTTTGAAGTCCGGAACATCACAATTTTCATTTGCTATTGACCTATATTTTGAGTAATGTGACACCATAGCTGCCGCCTCCTGATACAAGAGTGATCTTGCAACCAGCACCTTTTCCTGACATGATTTCTGCTCCGCATCCTTTAATCCAGATATAAACGCTCTTTTTTCACGGCAATAGTTGTCAAACTGTCTTATCACATCTAATTCATACTCCATATTAACGCCTCCAACATAACCATTTTGTATATAGTAAACGGCAAATGCTTTTGTCATTTACTATAGCATTGCACAAATTTCATTTTTCCAAGCGTCCCGCAGCCTGTCATACGTCCATGCTGCATTCGCCGGACTCGTTGAGGGAAGCTTCACAATCTTTAGCTTGTCTTTTTGAAAATACTGTCCACAATATTTGACAAAAAGTTCATACGCCTTCCCACCATTCACGAATATCGCGCTGATATCTGCAACACCTAATATCACATTCATATCATTTGTCCTGACATTTTTGATACTGTTGTCAGATGATCCCATAATATCACAGGATTCTACTACATCCCACAATGCAATCTTATTCCTTAATAAAAATGCTTTTTTTTCATCAATTGTAACTGGCACTTCCGCATCAAACACTGCCGAAAGAACTTTCCAAAAACGATTTTGCGGATGTCCGTAATAAAACTGCTGTTCTCTTGACTTTACTGACGGTATCGACCCCAATATCAAAATTTGGGAATGCACATCATAAACTGGTCCAAATGTATGTTCAACATGTTCATAATCCATAGTTTCCCCCCGTTCTTACCTTAAATCCCCATCTCCCCCGCCATAAGCAACATCACTCCTTGCATTATAATTTATTTTCACATGCATGGCAACACCAAAAGCAAAAGCAGTCTGTTACAATTCACACCAACGCCAGTTTTCATCAGCTTATAAGTTATTGAGGTGTGAATTATAACAGATTTTGCAC
>JAIECJ010000143.1 GCA_029068555.1 Lachnospiraceae bacterium | reverse complement strand
ATGACGGGATGGGAAACATGGGCGGCTCCGTTTTGTCATCTGTGTTGCTGTCATCCTATGATGCGGGGTTTCTGGTTGCTTTTTCCCTTGCGTCAATTCCATATGCGGCTGCGTTTACGGATGATCTGGAATATAACTACGCAAAGTATCTGGTTGTTCGCGGAAGCCTGGGAAAGTATGTTTTTTCAAAAATGCTCGTAATCTTCATTTCTTCCATGTTGGCAATGGGAATCGGTATAACCTGTTTTTCCATGTTGTGTTCGCTGGGGCTACCGTGGGTAGATGAGGAGATGCTGGAATACATATTGATGTTTGGGGGATACCGTTCTTTTTTAGAGCATGGGCAGTATTTGATGTGGTTTTGGTTTTATGGGATGCAGTGGGGGATTTTTGCGGGAATCCTCTCAATGGCAGCAGCGTTTTTTTCACTTTTCTGGCCGAATAAGCTGCTGGTATTTTCAGTACCTGTTTTGCTTTACCAGATATTGATTGAATTTGGCGCAGACAGCTTTCGGAAAATATCAGCGTTTGACCCACGTGTGGTCTTTGACGCAAGGCATAATATTTGGAACAGCGATTTGAAAATGCTTGCATGGGCGTTCCTGTTGGGGGCAGCGGCATGGCTGTTCCTTGGCCTTGCAGGCATGTTACAGTCAAAAAGGAGGATATGAGCATGATGGGGTATTTTCGGTCTTTCCGTCAGATGCTTACAGAAAGGGTATTCAGCTCCAGGACTTATGTAGTGGCAGTTTTGCAGGGGTTTATGCTGCATTTGTATATGAGGCCTGTCGTGGAGTTTTCAAAGGATATGGGATACGCAGCAGCACCGTGGGCATTCCCATTTATCCTGTCAAATATTTTCTTTTTGCTATTATTTATGATTGGGATTATTTACTGTTTTTCAGATGTCCCATTTATGCAGTATAAAAATATGTATCAGGTAATCCGTACAGGAAGGAGCAGATGGGCGGCAGGCCAGGTCAGTGTAATCCTTGCGCAGTCGTTTTTGATAATGGCTGCAAATGTATTTTTCAGCATGGTCTTATTAAGCGGGTCATGTGAGTTTACCCTGGATTGGGGAAAACTGTATCATACACTGGCATTGACAGGCAGTCCGAAAGAATACCGGTTTTTGTTTGCCTTTTCCTATGAAACCATGCAGCTGTTTTCGCCGTTGGAACTGATTGCTTTGACGGTTATCATCGGTACTTTGGAAATTGGTTTTCTTGGTCTTTTTATGTTTGCTGTCAGTATCTATATCAACAGGAGCGTAGCGGTTACGGCGGCATTTGTCATGGTGCTCATGATATACCTGGTTGAAAATATCCATCCGCTGTTAAGAGAGAAGATGGCGATGTTTGTCCCGGTAAACTGGATGAGGGTAACACAAATCGGCGTGAAATTACATGACAGTTTTATCCAACCGTCGGTTCTTTATATGCTGATGGTGTTGACGGCTGGAATTGTAATATGTGCTGTCCTGATATTTACAAAGATAAGAAAGATGGAATTTCAATGGTACAAAGAAGAGTAGGGAGGTGTCTGAATGGAACAGTTTTTGATTGAGGTGAAAAATGTAAGCAAGTCATTTAAGGGTATTCCCGTACTGAATGGCATAAATATCACCTGTAGGAGTGGAAAGATATATGGAATCATTGGATATAACGGCTCTGGAAAAACCGTGTTATTCAAATGTATCTGTGGTTTTCTTCATGTGGATTCAGGGGAAATATCAGTAAATGGAAGAGTAATGGGAAAAGAGATGGATATGCTTGAAAATGCAGGGATCATCATTGAAGAACCTGGCTATATCCGTAACCTGTCAGGATACCGTAATCTGGAATATTTATACCGTATCACCCATAAAAAAGATCCGGCGGTCATTCATTCCATAATGCTTAAGGTTGGGCTTGACCCACAGTCTAGGAAAAAAGTGTGCCATTATTCGTTGGGAATGCGTCAGCGGCTGGCAATCGCCCAGGCCACAATGGAGGACCAGGCGATTCTGATTTTAGATGAACCGATGAATGGTCTTGACAAGGAAGGGGTTGCGGAAATGCGAAAATTTTTCTTAGAGCAAAAAGGGATGGGGAAATTGATACTTTTAGCCAGCCATAATAAAGATGACATCGAACTGCTTTGTGATGAAGTATATGAGATGAATCATGGTATATTAGAGAAGGTAATGAGGGTTTGAGTGAATAAGGATGGCGAATGGGTTGTCAGTTCTGTCTGGCTTCCTTGTTGCATATGTTTTATACAGCGGTTTTGAAAAGTCAAGGCTACAGTGATTCCGTTTCGGTTTACTGCTTCATGCAAGGCTGAATTGAGAACAAGGCCTTTTGAATATCCCACACCTGTTTCATCAGCTCCTTTACTTGCTTTACATCGGCGGCATAGATGTTGCCTGTTAAAAATTAGAGTATGTTATATGTTGCATAAGTAAATCTCATATTTTATCTGACCTTTCTTGTTTGTGTTTTGGAGAATTTTATGAAAGCATTCCAATCAATTCTTCCTGTCCTGTTCATTTCATGTTATAATATTTTATATGATTTTATTTCCCTTATTAGGGTTCGTAATGCCCTATGGGAAGATATAATACAAGGGAAACTTTAAGGGAAGGCACACCTGCAACAAACTTAGTGTTTTCAAGGGTTAGCGGGGATTTTAATAACAAGATATAACAGCTAATGTTTCCCTTAAAAATCATCAAATCACAATAGGGAGTTGCAAAGGAGACAAAACTATATGGCAAAACAGTTTAAGAAAAGACCAATTGAAAAAGAACTGAAGTTCTTAGCTGACTTTGAACTATACGGCGTGTTAATGTTTGCAGGAATGTATTTCGCAACAAAGTTTATTGTTGATAT
>JAIECJ010000142.1 GCA_029068555.1 Lachnospiraceae bacterium | reverse complement strand
CGCAAAGTGGTGAATACGACGCATACGCGTCGTTATATAGATGGCAGGAATGATTTTTCAAACACGCTCTAGAGCGTAAAAAATTGATTCAAAATCAGACAGAAGTGTAAACAATAACGTAAATGCCAGAGTCTGAGCAATAACTTCCAAATTTACATTGTAATGAGCAGATAATTATTTTATAATCAAATATATCAATCAGAACGAGAATAGTGTGATGGACATGGAATAGAATCATTGTTCAAGGTTATTACAGATAAAGCAACGGTATATTTTGTTGTTCAAGGCACAAAGATATTGAGACTCGATTTTTCCGAAGGGTTATTTCAAACAGTAAACGGCAAATGCTTTTGTCGTTTACTATAAATATCAGAGCATGTTTGAAATGAGCCAACTCACCAGTTCCTTAAAAACGGAGGATTCTAATGATATACCAGAACAGGGACGAGAATCTGTTAGTAAAATTGACAGACAATAACAGCTACCTCGCGCATATGCACCGCCAGGTCGAGATTTTCTACGTGCTTGACGGGGCTATCGAGATTACGATATTCGGACAGAAAAAACGTCTGGAAAAGGGGATGGTCTCTATCGCTTTCCCAAACGTCGTCCACGAAACCCATACGCCCTGCCGCTCCCGTGCTGTCATGATTATTTTCAGCCTTGATTTTCTGCCTGATTTTTCTGCGGAATTTCACATGCAGCGCCCTCAGAACCCTTTTGTCGCCGACCTTAAAGATCCGGAACGATTTTCCTTTCTGGTGTCCGGACTTCTGGACAGTACACAAAAAAATACAGATATCCGCATTTCCAAGGGATATCTGTATATTCTTACCGCCATGATACTATCGCAGACACCGCTCATACGGCAGGAAAGCGTTTCCGCCGGCATCTGTCAGGATATATCGAATTATCTGAACCAGCATTTTACCGAAGAAATAAGCCTGTCACAGCTCGCCGATGCCCTCGGTTACAGTAAGTACCATATCTCTCATATTTTTAAGGAGAGTTTTGGATGTTCCTACAGTGATTATCTCCGGAAAATCCGCTCAGAGCACGCGATGGGGCTGCTGACGCACTCTGGGCTTTCCATGACAGACATCTGCTTTTCCAGCGGTTTTAGCAGTATGCGCTCCTTTTACAGAGCGTTCCGCGCGGTTTACGGAACTGCGCCCGGAGCCGTCAGGTAGACGTCGTACCATTTTGATTTTGCTTCTGTGCTTTCTTTGCTTTCCGCGCTTCGATAAACTGACGTATCTTTTTTCTGAGGAACACAACACATAGTACCACTATAATCAGTATGTATGGTGTCAGGTGAATCAGCAGGAACAGCAGACCCTCCAGAAACGCAAGGAATCCTTTTCCGGTAGACCAAATCGTATTTTTCAGCCGGTCAGCAAAAGTATTTCTCCTGACAGGCTCGCTGTCCTGACGGTATTCCATCACCTCTGTAATATTGATATTTACATAGGAATATGCCACGTCCATATCCATGTAACGCCTGGAAGTCTGTAATTCACTAAGTTGATACTGAACCTCAGAAAGTCGCTGCTCCACTGCGATCATATCCTCTATCGTCTCACATTTTTCCATCATAGCAAGCAGATTCTTTTCCTGTATCTTTAGCGCCTCTATCTGTGATGTGGTGTCATAGTAGCGCTGACTAATATTATCTACACTTGTCGACTTATTAATTATTTTGCCAACACCATCAAGCTCTGACAGAAAGCTGTCATAATTTTCTGACGGAATCCGCACCTCGAGATAATTATGCATCGTCGCACTTGTTTTCCGGTAATTTTCATAGTACCATCCTGCCCCGCTGTCATTCTCACTTTCTGACTGGATAACTCCGCCATACTTAGCGATGGTGTCTTTTACAGAAGTCATGGTTGCCGGATAGTCGAGGGTCTCAATATCCAGATTACAGTGGTACACCAGTTTTTCTTCCAAAAGCGTCAGACCATCCGGATCCTGTGTCTGGTTCGCCGCTGCGGCGCCGCCCTTTGCAGGCATTTCAACAGCGATTTCCTCCGCTGCAGCGCTGTCCATCGCATAGTCGTCATACGCAATACCTGCATCATAATACTCCTGTGGCGCCACAGTGTTTTCTGCCACTGAATCGGCGCGCATCATTGACTTTGTGCCGCCTGTAGAGCCGCACCCTGTCAGCAGTCCTGCAATAACAGTAAAGACTGTTAAACCTTTTATCCATTTTCTTTTCATAACAATTCCCCACCCTTTCTAATGCTTTTTTTCATATACAAACTGTGGCATAAAATGTCCCTGTTATTATAGATACGATATATGCTGCACTTTTTTGTGGGAAAATGTATAAGATTTTGATTTTGCGCCATGTTGAACATCTCCTTTGCCCTTTCACCTGGTCGTATAAATTGTTCAACCTTTTCTGCCTACACCAGTTTCATCTCGTCTTTCCTTTCTGTATCATAATAGGATGGCAGGAATGATTTTTCAAACACGCTCCAGCACCGATTTCAGGAAATGCGCTGACTGGCCTATGCTTTCCAGCTGGTCTATATCGCCGAAATGCTCTATCGACAAATAGCCACAGTATTCTTCTGCCTTCAATTTTCTGACAAGCTGCGCGACAGGAATATATCCGCTTCCTGTTGGTACGGACTTTAGCCCGTTCCCCTCACTTCCCCTGTCTTTGCAGTGCACATGAACAATATATTTTTTCAATATTTCATATGCATCCATAACGTTTTCATAGCAAAAAGCAAAATTTCCCATATCAAATGTGCATTTTAAACCAGAAACATTTCTCATAAACCATAGCAGCTCATTCATTTTGGAGCAGGGCGATAAGTTATTGTCAAAGTCCTCAAGCGTCACATCCACTCCAAGCGGCTTTGCATACTGTACAAGTTCTTCCAGTGCCGTTTTTATCCCCTGAATGCGCAGGTTCTGCTCCATAAACCGATCGACAGCCCAATAGTCACTGCCAATGCTGTGCAGCACTTTCGCCTCGTCCTCGTCCAGAAATCCAGGAACGATAAGGACACGCTTCGCCCCCAGTTTATGCGCCATGGCAATCTGCTCCTTAGCTGTGCTGACATCATACGCATTTTTAAAATCATACATCTGGTATACGCTTGCCACTTCCATATAATGATACCGCAGTGCTTCATTTATCCGTTCATAATCGGCACACAGCTGGTTATATTCAATGTCAATTCCACGTATGCCAAAATCACTGCAAAGTCCCATAGCATCTTCCATGGAGAGCCTGCCCTCCGACTGGCGGACTGCCTGCAAAATATGGTCATAAAATACAGACAGTTTTACAGGATTGGCAAGCTCCTCCTCCAGCGTCACCTTTACAGCAGTACAATCGAGTGGGCTTTGCTGCCGCTTCACTTCCGCACACCAGTACACTGCATTGAAAAGAATCTGCTGAATTTCAGGCATATGGTATATCGGATACTCCTCATGCCCTGGCTGGAAATAGAAAATTCTTCCCAGCCCGCGCTGGAATGTGCAGCCGCTGCGAAATACCTCGCCGCCTGCAAACCATCCTGTAAACACAACATCATCCGGCTTTGGAATATCAAAGTACTCACCGTACATCTCCTCTGTCGGAATGTCAAAATGCGCCGGAATGCCCTGTGCTATCGGATGATATGGCGCTGTTGTAAACAATCTCTCCCTATCCCCGTGTTTCCAGCGAAGCGTCATGCTTGTCCCCATAAGAAGGCGCATGATTTTGGCAAAATGTGCAGAGTGGAGCGCTATCAGCCCCATTCCCTGCAACACATGCTTCTGTACGCGCAAGGCTATCTCATCAGAAAAGTCATGGTGTGCACTATGTCCCCAGTAAATCAGGACATCTGTGTCCGCAAGAACGTTTTCGGTCAGTCCGTGTTCTGGTTCCTCCAGAGTTGCGGTGCGCACAAAAATATTTTTATCTGTTTTCAGAAAATCTGCGATACAGCCATGGATTCCTTTCGGATAGATGGCTTGCACCTCTTCCTGCCTCTTTTCATGCAGGTATTCATTCCAGATTGTTACTTTTATCATTGCTGCTCCTATCTGCGTGCCTTAGCGCGCGTAATCCTCCCGGACAACTTCCTCGGCGGGTTTTTCATACAGTTCATAATCACATCTTTTTTCTATGTCTTTTTTATCATACAGCCTGTCTGTCCACGACCAGAGCACATAACCGCTCACCCAGCTGCGCTTTCTGCATGCGGCAAACATTGCCCTATACCAGTCCGCCTGTCCATCCAAGTCACTTTTCCCCTGAACCGACCAGTCATTCGGTACATACTTGGAACCCGTGACAGACATACAGCCTGCCTCGGCAAAAAAGAACGGTTTCTGGAACTTCGCCACAACAGCCCCGATTCTGTCAAGCTGCCGCTCCCAGTCATCTATGGGATAGTATCCGCTTGACGATATCACATCCACACAGTCCCACCATGTAACATTGTGCTCCTGATATTTGTCCGTATTGTATGAGACCAGACCCTTGAAGTTCTTGCGTATCTCCGCAATGGTCTGCCGCCACTCGTCTGCACGCCGCTCCGCCATAACCATCTCACATCCAGCGATATGCATCTCGCACCCCATCTCCTGCGCAATACAGGCATAATGGTTCTGGAATTCCATATAGGCAGGAAACCAGTTACTCCACTTTGGCTCGCATGGCACATCCTCGTCAAAAAAATTAATGTGTGCACGCCATGTCCCGTTTTTGCAGTTGACTGTCGGCTTTACCGCTACGCGTAGTCCGAGTGAATGTGCATAATCAATCATCCTTTTCAGTTCGGTATCTGTCATGGTTCTTTGCGATGCATAATCTATTTTTTCTGACTGCGGCGTTTCCTGTAGGCCGCCAGGCACAAGAATAATAAAGTTCGCATTTGTGCGTTCTTTCATCAGCGCAAGGCTGCGCTTTGCACTGTCCTCCCCTAGTCTGCCCGCCGGGGCAAACGGAGCGAAGGTGATGCCTTTTATATATGGTATCGTGTTCATCTACTATTCCTTTCCAGAGCTTTTCCAATGCTGATGGTTAATGCTCTAATTTGTATTGTAAAATATTTATTCTTTATACTCTATAATTTTAACAGGAGCTATCAAGAATACAAGACTTTTATTTTATTTCCTGGCTAGTACAGTGAATATTAAGTAATTGGCAGTTTGACTTGCCTATTTTCCTGATAGCACTACTCCCCAAGCCTCGGCGTAGACACCGCTACGCCTGCGTTTGTGAAGCAGCACTCTCAGAAAAATATTCTGCGTCAAACTATCCAAAACTTAATTTTTACTGTACTAGAGCGTGTCTGAAAAATGCTTTCTGCCAGATGTGCGTCACAGTTTGTAGGAGATTTGTGCCAAATGAAGGAGGCATAGGGGTCAAAGGCATAAAGGGCAATGCCTTATGTTGACTGAATTTGGCGCAAATATCACGCAAAGTGGTGAATACGACGCGTACGCATCGTTATGCAGGTGGCAGGAATGATTTTTCAAACACGCTCTAGTTCAAATTGTGTTAAATTTTGCTTTTTATGCACTATTTTTCTGGGAGCATTAATTGATATAGTTGAAAATGTAAAGGTAGGTACTCCAGCCTCTGCAAATCCACAGTTCCAATATTGCCTAAACGCATATACCACATGATCTGTTCCTGAAATGAGATCCTCTCTTAAATATGTAGTATTAACACTATCCCATTTACAAACCTCACTTGAACCATATTCGACAATATAAACTGCAATGATAACATCTCCGTTTTCATCAATTTTACTATGATTCCAATCAATAGAAACACTTGTTACTACTGGTTCAAGTTCTTTTTTCTACTGGTTCCTCAAAACTGATATTGGATTCAATTTCTTTCATTGTCAAATTGTTCTCATTGTTTGTGTCATTTTCAGCAGCAAATGCCGCCATAGAAAACATCATCACTAACACAGGCACAGCAGCAATACCTTTCTAACTTTTTTAATATACTCTTTATCCTTTCCTTTTTCATTTTAGCATTATCCTATAATTAGAAAATGAAAAATAGGCTTATATGACCTGCCAGCGTCCAACAAAAAAAGTCTATTTTCAGGATAATGTCAAACTCAATACATTTATGCATGAAACATATCCTGGCATTGTTGAAAAAGCCAGGAAGGAGAATGCAGAAATATACTGGGGTGATGAAACAAGCATCAACAACCAAGCATACTATATCAAAGGCTATTCACCCAAAGGAAAAACACCTGAAATAGCTTCCTTTAACAAAACAGAAAAAATTAACATGGTTTCTGCAATCACCAATCATGGCACCTGTCGCTTCACGTGCTATGAAGAAAATATGACTCAGCAGCTTTTTATTGACTTTATGAAGCGACTTGTAAAAGATGCTGACCGTAAAGTCTTGTTCATAGTGGGCAATTTGAGGGTACATCATGGAAAGATGGTAAATGAATGGATGGATTCACACAAAGATGAGATAGAGATATTCTTTATGTCGCCACATTCACCGGAAATAAATCCAGATGAGTACCTTAACCATAATCTTAAACAAAATGTACACAGCGGAATAATTCCACACACAAAAGAGCAGATTCAGAAAAAGACAGAGGCTTATATGCATGGATTGCAGGAACATAAGGAAAGAGTCACAAGTTTGTTCAAACATAAGAAACTAAATTATATTAAAATATATAGTTGTTAAATGTTGCGGGATTTATCTGCCGAAGTAATATAACTGTATGCTGCATTGTTTTCAATCCACACTCCCGCACAGGGAGTGACACTGTCTGTATAATCTCCTATGTCACAGCCTTTGGATTTCAATCCACACTCCCGCACAGGGAGTGACCTAAAATGCCGCCGTTATCCTTTAGCAGATTCTTATTTCAATCCACACTCCCGCACAGGGAGTGACTCCCGTAGCTATCAGGATAAAGAGCGTACAGAGGACATTTCAATCCACACTCCCGCACAGGGAGTGACTAACAGGGATAAAGGATGCATTGGGAAGTCTTGGTATTTCAATCCACACTCCCGCACAGGGAGTGACGTACTACTGATGTTGGGTTATGTATATCGCGTAATTTCAATCCACACTCCCGCACAGGGAGTGACACGGTCTGCCTTTCGGTGTGCCGTATGACTCAACCATTTCAATCCACACTCCCGCACAGGGAGTGACTCACAAAACGCAGGTCGTTTCTTTTGCTCAAATTATTTCAATCCACACTCCCGCACAGGGAGTGACTTTTCTGTATTAATTCCTCCAACTAAATCTTCTGATTTCAATCCACACTCCCGCACAGGGAGTGACCAAAACGAGGGAATTGTGTCATGAGCGTTGATAATATTTCAATCCACACTCCCGCACAGGGAGTGACACATGGAGCTGAAGCACCAGACCAGAAATTTCCTGATTTCAATCCACACTCCCGCACAGGGAGTGACTTGTATAAAGGATATATTTGTAAGTTATGGCATTTAATTTCAATCCACACTCCCGCACAGGGAGTGACTTTATGGGACACCATGCAGGGGATCTCCTTAAGGATTTCAATCCACACTCCCGCACAGGGAGTGACTTATTTCTCAAAAATGTTGCTGATTATCTTGTCGAATTTCAATCCACACTCCCGCACAGGGAGTGACTACTTTGCGCCGCTTTTTCTGCTTCTGCTTTAATTATTTCAATCCACACTCCCGCACAGGGAGTGACCAATTATGATTGCCTTTGCACCGGAATCATGCGTATTTCAATCCACACTCCCGCACAGGGAGTGACTGTATCAGCGTTGCTGTATTTTTGCCTATCATAAACTATTTCAATCCACACTCCCGCACAGGGAGTGACTCAGGGACGGAGAGGCAATAGGCATCAATACAGGAATTTCAATCCACACTCCCGCACAGGGAGTGACCGATGAATGCGTGGCTGGATGTGGAATCCAATATAATTTCAATCCACACTCCCGCACAGGGAGTGACCAAGTTTTTCTCCTTCTGTTTTATTTGCGTTGCTATTTCAATCCACACTCCCGCACAGGGAGTGACACAAACAAAATTAAAATGCTAAATTGTTCAATAATTATTTCAATCCACACTCCCGCACAGGGAGTGACCTCTGAAAAGGGGATTTCCCCTTTTGCTTTCAAAATTTCAATCCACACTCCCGCACAGGGAGTGACTCTTTCTTGCCTGTCTGTGTCGGTTTTCCGATAATATTTCAATCCACACTCCCGCACAGGGAGTGACACGCTCCGCTCCATATTTCAAAATACATATTCTTTATTTCAATCCACACTCCCGCACAGGGAGTGACAACTTCGGGTTCTGCTGAAAGGGTCTCCATGAGCAATTTCAATCCACACTCCCGCACAGGGAGTGACCGCAAAAATCACATGTTTCTCAAGAAACATGTTTTCAATTTGAGCAATATGCACAAATTTTAGCAATGTTTACTTTGTTTTAACATGGTGTCTACCACATATTACTACTTTTTCCAGTGCGAACCTCCCTGTCATTTGATGTCAGCTTCTGGCTCGCACTTGTCTATATCATCAAGGTTCCCTCGGCTTCATAAGAAGTTTTTATCCCAAAATATTCGATTTTCGTCTGATATTTATTGCCCAGATAATAAAACCGAAGGCTGTCCTCTTTCTCATTAATTAGTGAAACAAGCCGCTCTTTTAGCAAAAGTAGCTGCGAGGCATCAAGAATACATTCAAATACCGAATTCTGAACCCGCTGCCCGTAGTTCACACATTCCTTGGCAACCTTGCGAAGACGGGTCTTTCCGGCGGCATCCTGTGTAGAAACATCATATGTAATCAAAACCAGCATCAAAACACCTACTTCCATAAAAAGGGTGGGTATTCATCCATATCACCCCGAATTGTCCGCGCAAGCAATAGCGCCTGCACATAGGGAACTAATCCCCACTCTATTTTTTCCTTTAGATACGGATGGGTAATCATTTCTTTTTTATGATTCTGCCATGCACTAAAAAATACTTTCCTGCCACCATCATTTAAAAGAACTGCCTGATCCTTCTGCTTATCAAAATGAACTGCCTGAATTGCCTTTGTGTTAATCAGGGTTAAAGCAAATCGGTCTGCGAGAACTGGGCGCAGCTCCTCCATCAAATCAAGTGCCAGCGAAATACGCCCTGGTCTGTCACCATGCATAAAACCAACATATGGGTCGAGCCCAACACTTGATAAGGCATTTGCACAGTCGCCTGCAAGAATTGTATAAGCAAAGGACAGAATGGCATTTATATTGTCCAGTGGCGGTCTGCGGCTTCTTTTGACAAACTCAAAATCTTCTTTTTGATTTAGTATCATGTCATTATATACAGAAAAATATTGCTCTGCTGCCTTTCCCTCTATTCCGCGCAGCACATCAAGATTACATGCATGGTCAATCTTAGGAATTGTCTCATACAAGATATTCGATATCTGCTTTAGCTTTTCTGCGTCTACTCGATAGGCGTGATCCCGAAGCGTCCGCTCTATGCTCCACCTGCTGTTAAAAACCTTACCAACAATCATATTCTTAGCGTATGCAACACTACGGTTTTCATCGTCCGATATACGGTACTGCTCTTTTCTCAGTAGCACATTTCCATATTCCTTTCCAACTACTCTAGCTAAAAAAGCGCCCCTTGGCGAGAAAAAACTTAGCCCTATCTGACGTTCTGCACAGGCGCCCATCAACGCCAGAGTCGCCCCTTTATACGTAAAGCATATAATATTTTCCAATGTATGGAGCGGAAATCTGCCAAGTTTCTTTTCACCGTCTAAGATAACAATGTTCTCTCCGTCCAGTGTCAGATAACAGCTCTCTGTCATCACATATAAAGTATTCAATAATTTTCGCACAGCAACCCTCCCCACATGTCAGCAGGATTCATTTGAACAAATACTCTGCTGAATATATTCTCTGACACTCATTGTTTTTTGCAGTTTTGGAACACATAGGTTTTCCAGTGAACATGCTTTGCACTGTTTTGTCGGTTTTACATTGGGCGTATGTCCTTTTTGAAATAATTCATGCATTTCTTTTATCACCCTTTTCACTTCCTTACGCAAATCAGCTGTAAACTCTACATGACATCGTCTCCTGTTCTCACCATAATATAAAAATCCTTCTGAAATTATCGTCTGAAACATTTCTTCCAGACAGATTGCCTGTGCACAGAGCTGCAATTCGTCGGCATTGTTTTCCTTGGCTTTTCCATGCTTGTACTCAATCGGCACGGGATTCCAGTTTCCTTCATATTCATACAGCGTTACCCCATTTTCTGACTGGTGAAACTCAACCACATCACACTGCCCGCTCACGCCAAGCTCATGCGAAGAAATGCGTAATCCTCTTACTGTCAGAATATTTCCCCTCTTCTCAAAAGCCCCTTCATCATGCGCCTTCCTATGCATCAGCTTACCAGCAGTTGTACGGTAGTTCTCAGCCCACTGTTGTTCAATGTGTATTATCGCCCACTGCCGTCTGCAAAATGCGAAGTGCTGTATTCCAGAAAGCATCAGGTAATCGTCTTCAGCATACATACCTAAATTCCCTCTATTTCCTCAACAGACAATCCAGGCAGCGTATCAACGTTTATATCATAGTCTTCAAACTCCTTCGGATCATCACCTTTTGCTATAATTTTGACCAGTTTATGCACTTTTGCTGAAGAATATTGTCCCATCGGACAATTATGTTTCCACCAGTAAACCCTGCACACCTCCATGCTGCCATCAGGTCTTGCAGAGGAACTGTCATTAACAAACAAGGTGCGTAATGCTTCCTTAATTTTCACTGCATCTTCGTCACTAAATCCTGTCTTTTCCGCAAGCTGATAATTAATGCTTCCTTTTATCACGTACATTGCCGAATATACCTTGTGTTTCATTCCCATTGTATCCGATGACTTTTTTTCCTTCGTCTCGCTGTTGACACTTTTGGTAATCTGCATACTGTCTACCGCAATTGGAAGCACACTAAATGCAGAATGTACAGAAACTGGTCCCCTGACTCCTACTGAAACACT
This sequence comes from Lachnospiraceae bacterium, assembly GCA_029068555.1. Taxonomy (GTDB): domain Bacteria; phylum Bacillota; class Clostridia; order Lachnospirales; family Lachnospiraceae; genus COE1. The sequence continues at coordinate 8,105 of JAIECJ010000142.1, read as the reverse complement.
GTTATCCTTAAACGCAAATACCTGCCCGAAACTGCGTACATCCATCCATGTCTCACATGCAGCCTTTGCATATGCATCGTTGTCCTTATCCTTTAACGCTTTCTGCATCACTATGTTGTTCTTTGCTCGTTCTGCAAGACTTTTGCAACCGTCATCAGAACGTTCCTCACTTTGCACAAATATATTTTCACCCATATCCTGCAGGCGATTCCTGATTTTCCGCTTAATACATACATCCGAAATCTCTCCGTATCCGTCATATGTCTCGCGTGGTCTGTTTCCGTTCAACGGATCTCCATTCGGATTAGCATTCTTAACCATTACCAGCACTTCAAAATCAATTTTGTTTGTAAACGCACCCATACTCATATCTCCTTTATTATTCTTTTTTATTCCGATCCATACGCCACTCTGAAAGCAGCACAATCAATCCTCCTGAACATTATCTGCCTTCTGAAATGCCTGTATCATATATTCCATCTGTAAATAATATCCAAGGAGATACAGTTCCGACAATGCCACATTGACAAATTTCTTGCTATCTAGGTGAATCAAAATTTCCCTTGTCCACTCTTCAAATTTTTTTAGATCATAATTTTTCAGCTTTCTTTCATAAGGAACCATATTTTGTTTGATTGTCTGAAATGTCTTTGCTGGTCTGCTGCTGTATGCATTCCAGTATCGTTTCGCATTTGTAGTCCGGCGTTCTTTCACCTTCCCATTTTCATCATACTCAAACATGGCACGCTGTTCCATGTAATCATATACTGCCAGCAGCCGTCCAAACAAAACATTTCTGTCATCCAAATTATCTCTCAGGAAATTGTCCATCATTTTCCCCTCCTTTTCATGATACTTTTCATAATTAAACCGAATCATCGCACAGGCAACACACAATACTTCGTTACGCCAGACAAATTCGCTCATAGACTGTGGCATGGATGCCCGCCTTACAACTGCCTTAATCATATCTTGCGGAATTTCTATCCCGATTTTTGTAATGCATGGAAGAAGCCGTTTTACTGTACTTCTGATTAATTTGCTGTCCGCCTCCAGCCATTCTGACCGCTGTGTACCAAATGCTGCAAGAGCCATATCCCTTGGTGACGGTGTGCATTCACAGGTAACCCGCTTTTTACCTTCCTCTGTTTTTCCTACTACTACTGTTCTGCGCCATTTGCAATGTTTTTGCCAGTCCAGTATAGCATTTATGTATTGGCGTGCCCCCATCTCATCATAGTACACAATAGAAAGCCGCCCTGTTGTTGCTGCGTCAAGCGCAATCACTGCCGCCCTGTCATTTGTCTTAATTTTTCCAGCATACCCGTTAACAGCATTATTAAACTGCTCTGCGAAATATTTTCCTGTATCATGCCTGTTTGTGTTGATGCTGTCAGTGGCATAAAAATCATTAAAATCAAAGCCAAAATCATCAATATTACTGTAAGCATTAATAGAATCCTGTGTAATATCCGGAACCTGTATGTCTCTGTTTACTACCCAACTGACAATTGCGGATTCATCCCGCATATATCCCTGTTTCTGGAGCAGCCACCTAAGCGCATTGTGTGCCTTTTGGGACACCTCATACCCGACAGAAACGGCCTGCTCTTTTGATGTGAATCTTCCGCGGTAAGTAAAACCCGACTTATCATTCCCTGAAATCAGCTTCGCCTTGTCGGCACTGTTTCGTATCTTGGACGGATGTTTATCGGAACATGATTCCATCTTTCCAGATACATAACACAATCTTTCTTCCCCTGCCTTTTGTCGGTAGAACGCATCATACCTGTTATGTAGTTCCCGACTTTTCCACACTTCCATCAGGCTACTTCCGTAGACGACAAATCTTACATTTGCACCTGTCTGACCCAGTCCCTGTATCTTGAAATTATCTGTGAGCCTGCCTTTGTCATCCAGTTCTAATGTATTACACAATATCAAATCGTGTATCAACGATTTCCTTTTCAGATATTTACATACCGCCTGTACCATCATATGTGTATACTCCGATTCTGCCCATTCTTCAAGCTGTTCCATATACGCTTCGTAGTATTTCCCCTTGTTGTCTCCTGTATATACTGTATAGTCACCAGCTACGTAGCAAAGCTTATCGCATAATGGGTGCGGCGCTATACCACTGCCTCTGGCTGCCGAGTCCTCTGTTACTGGAATCATCGTAACTACCCCACCGCCCTTTTCAAGCCTTTTGGCCTTGATGAAATTCCCTTCCTCATCAATTGTCACTTCAATCTGTGCATTCAATGTGGAGTGCGAAAGAGGCAGCAATACCGGCTGGGCATTCTTCACCACTCCTGCCCAACCCGCATAGACATCATAGGTCTCAGCTAATGTCTTTAACAATGCCAACTGCATCACCTCCCTCAAATTCTTCCAAACCGTTAAAATTTTTTCCCGAAATAAATTGTTTCTGCTTTTCCTTATGGAGCACACGCCTTATCTCACATTCCTCGGGATGCGGAAAATGAACGACGCCTTTTACCATCTGTGCATTCCACAGTCGTACAGTCAGTTTTCCTTTTTCCGTATCGCGGACAGCTTCATCAGGATATGTCAATCCATGCACCATAACGCCAAAGGATAGCGTCGTTTCATCATATGCACCTTTTTCACTATCAAATGAGCAAGGTTCCACATATCCCTGGCACTCTCTTGTTCCTAGAAAAATGTCTCTTCTTCCTCCACGCTCAATCATTCTCTTTGCAATGTCATAATGTTTGTTCTCATTCCTGTCGTGCGCCAAATCCTCCCGATTTTTGTTCCATTCAAAATGTGCCCTCACCCGATACTCTACATTGCGCAAATAGGTGTAAAATGACAAGTCATTTTCGCCACTATATTTGACTGGACGTATTCCCTTCGATTCTGTCTGTATTAGGTTCATAACACGACACTCATCAATCACCCACGTAATTGTCGGTTTCCAATATATAGATTCCGTTATCCCTTTCAGCGCCTGATATGTCGGTATCTGATAGCTGCACTTCTCTCCCCCTGTCTTTGACAGTGGATCCGTAAATAATGCATATCTGCCAAAAACGCTATACTCGATAATATTGGGTTTCTCCATTCTCCCCACTTCCTTTCCTGTTATTTTCTATAATGTCATTATGTTCTTTTACAGATGATGTAATTAGGCAGGGAAAATTTCTTCCCTTACTCGCACGTCGGGCACTCGTCAGCTTTTGCTGACCATTTTCCTTTAGGTTCCCGTGTGCATAAAGAAACGATTATCAAAAAATAAGTGTCTCCCACTCCTGCGAAATCCCATACTCATGATTGTATGCCCCCGATGCCGCCACCATATAAAGATTGGGAATATGGTCACTCACAGGCTGTATCAGTCCCTCAAATTTTTTTAACTGGTTCTCACGGACATTGACTGTGTACCGTTGTGCCTTTCGTATAAAAGCTTTTATATCAGATAATTCTGACGCATTCTGAATGGAATCTATAAGGTTCTCGCCCTCCATATATGGAACAATGACACCAAATGAATAATCATCAATGACTCTGTATGCCTGCCCTGCTGTCTTAAATGCCTGACACATAATATTTTTTCCTTTCTGTATTCTAAATCCTTTAGATAATAATTCCATGATATTATAATCCGGTTTTAACAATGGGAAATTCATTTTATCTACCGTTTTGGAATATAGGTTTATATAATACTTTTCCATCCATCGTGGCATCAGAAGACTGTCCATTTTATCGCTTTTATCATACTGATAAATTATATACTCCGCTACATTTTTATTCTCCAGCAGATCGTCCATACTTCCAGTATTTTCTCCCTCAAGCTGAATCAGATAGACGACTCCGTATTCCAGCTCTCCATTTCTGTTACAGCGTCCCGCGCTCTGTGTCAGACTGTCCAGTCCTGCCATGGAGCGGTAGACACATTCAAACGAAATGTCCACACCTGCCTCAATCAGATTTGTACTGATGACAACAATCTTATCCTGTCTCTCCCTGAGTGTTTTTTGGATTGCCTCAATTTTATCTGCCCTGTGCTGTGCGCACAGGTTTGTCGTCATATATACTGCATTAATGTTTCGTGATTTTAATATGTCATACAGCCTTCTTACTGCTGATTTGGTGTTTAATACAACAAGTATGGATTGAAATTTTTCTGACTGCTTTACAAGTTCATCTCCAAGGCTTTCAAAATCGTAGTATTTGCTGACATCGGGAAGAATAATTTTTACCCGGTCAAACTTATAAAACCAGTTGTTTACATTTGAAATCATATCCTTAGGCGTACTATAGCAAACCGGACACTCTGTCTGTTCCAGAGCTGGCTGTGTTGCTGTACACAAAATGATATCTGTATTACAGACCACCTTCAGGAAGTTAATCATATAATTAAATGTATGGATACATTTTGGGGGCATCGACTGCACTTCATCAATAATGACAACCGCATTGACAAGTCTGTGCATACGCCGGATGGATTCACTCTTGTCTGAGAAAAGCGTGTTCATAAACTGTACAAATGTTGTACATATAAATGGCTCCTCCCAGTTCATTTCATATCTAGACACTCCACCTGCACGCTCATCCTCACTCTCCAAGTTTCTGACCACAGAAGAGTGATGTTCCAATATCCAGTCATCACAGCCAACTGCCTCGCGAAATACTTTAGCATTTTGTTCTGTCACACTGATATAAGGTGAAACATATATAATACGCTCTGTCCGGATATGATGTCTACAGTATTCCAGTGCATATGCAAGACTGCTCAGCGTTTTTCCCCCGCCAGTCGGAATTGACAGACAATAAATTCCTGCGGGATGTGCTGCAAAATCCCTACACGCCTTCTGTAACGCATTTCTCGCCTCAAAAATTCCATTTTCCTTTTCTGTTGATTTTGCTGACTGGAAGAGTTGCTGTTTTTTCTGCATATACTTCTCAAAATTTTCACCGGCTTTTCGAAACACTTCTGCAGAATTTATATCAACCTTTTTCGACAATGTGTCGACATTATCCATAAAATCTGATGTTGCTTCCCAATCCGAATCAATCAAAATAGATAAAATCAGACGCTGTAGGCAGGATAAAAGAAAATCACGGTAGCAAGAAAGCTGTTCTTTTACGTCGCCATAGTCTTTATTCACAATCGTAGATTTTAATTTTTCATACAATTCTTTCATTTTATTCCATACAACATTAAATTCCTCTGACGCTCCGGCAAAGACCGCATCTGCCCCAAATTCGTCCAGATAATCCGTCTTTGCATTCATACATGCCTCATTATAGTCTTCAACTTTACTGACCTTTTTTGTAAAAATATCCACATGTTCAATGTCCACACAGTCAAATATTCCATGATGCGCTGCAATTGCATAAGAAATCAGTTCTGTCATTATTTTTGTGTCATTCGCATTATCATGATATCTGTCATAAAAATACTTTGCACCTGTAGATGCATGTGCAATGGTTCCCCGCAATTTTTGTTTTGTAGCTGCGTCAGCATTTATGTAATCTTCAAATTTCTTCTTGCATTTCCCCATATCGTGATAAATACCGCATAATGTCATAACCTGTGCCAGTCCACAACGCTTTCCCTTTTCGTTACATAGCGCAGCCGTCTTTTTGGTGTGCTCTGCCACGGATTCCTCCCGTTTTCGTCCATCATCCGAAATATGTGCTGTCATTTAATCACGCTCCTTTGTCATTCTAGAATGTCAGTTTTGAGTTGTGAACTACTGGACTGGTTATACTTGTAGATTCTTTTTTCGCCATTCCTGCCTTTCTGTTTTCAAAAATATGTTGGTGTGTATCTGTAACGTAATAAGGAGAAGGATGAAGCAGAACAATTAATCATTGTACTGCTTCATGTAACAGTTTCTTAATAAACTGAACTGCTATTACATAGTATAGCACAATATGTCAACAAACACAATAAATTTTTCATTTTTATTGATGAGCTTTAATTTCATTTGACATATTATTTAATTATATTTACAATAAAGTGTCAGCATAATTACAGGCAACTCTAAAAGCTTTGTACGAACGGCTGTGGATTGAAATATTTTCATTGAAGAGCAGGGGTTGTTATTGGATTTTTCTTAACTGTGGATATTTCATTTTTGCCAGTGTTTTAGTAATTGTTGAAAATTTAACGATTTATATATTGAAAACGGATCTGACAATATATTCAATATACAACTCCTTTTTTCATCTTAACAAACCAAAAGAGGGTTTGAACCACCCTCTTCTTCGCCTTACCTATTTCTAATCTCCTCCAGCACTTCCGCTGGTATCTCAAACTCAACAGTTCCCATATACATCGGCGCCACATCACCTTCGTTGAAGCCGATGACCACATTCCCTTTTTCGTTCAGGTAAAAGGAAGTCTCATCTGTAATGGTCTTAAAATTCCACTCCTCTATCTCATCATTCAACCAGTAATAGACATTATCGTCGGTATCCATCTGCTCCTGCATCTGGATTTTAATGTTTTCGCTGATTGGTGTGATGTAGTCTGTCCCCTCCTTGAAAATATCCTTTAGCCTTAGCCGCTCACCCGTATTGAGGTCAATTGTGTAAAAATAATTCCACTCATATCCGCTGCCGGCTCCCTGATAGCAGATTAGTTTTAACGTAAAGTAATCAGGCGTTGTCGCAAGCACCTCGCTTTTTACAACGACATCCTGATATCCCTGTTCCTCCTTCAGGTTCGCCTCAAATTCTTTTATCAGATTGTCCGTAATTGTCTGGATTTCTGCGTTAATCTCCGCTGTAGTGCGGTCTAAATTCTCCCGTAGTGCACTGTCCCCCGGCTGTGACTCTGGCTTTATCTCCGGCACCTCAATATCTGCCATATTCCGGTCTGTCTCATATTCATAATCGCGGAATGTGACCACCTTTACAAGTCCGCCAATAACTGGTATCTGCTCCATTGCATGCGCGATTGTGCCCGATGTGTTTGGCAGTATGATAAAAATGCCAATCAATGCAGCTGCTGCCACAGCCACAAATTCTATGTTCCTCGACTGTTTTTGTTTCATAGATTCCATTTGCTTTGCCTCCCTTATTTTTTGATGTAACTGTTCCGTCTGCTCATTTGTCATCTTGTGACTATTATATTCTTTTTTTAATCCCTGTAATTCTTTTTCCAGCAAAATAATCTGTTTGTCTGTTTCATACACTTTATCGTCCATATTCATCCTCCATTCTTGCAAAAGTCTACAAATTTATACCTTTGCGCACACACGCCATATGATAGATTTGATTTCACGTTATCCTCCATTCTTTTATTCATATATCTTCCCCAAGAACACTACGAAGCTTTTTGATACTGCGGTACAATCTGCTTTTCACAGTGCTGAGATTTTCCTCTAGGATGTCTGCAATTTCTTCAAGTTTCATATCTTCAAAAAAACGCAGTATAATAACAGCTTTATCCTGTTCCGGAAGGGAATCCAATACCCGCCTGATATCAATCTTTTCACTGCCGTCTTCGGTATAAAACGGCTCCATCCCCATTTCGTCCTGCATCTGTTCATAAGATATATTTTGCGGCTGTCTCATATAGCGGAAGCACTCATTTAACATAATGCGGTATACCCATGTTGATGCATATTCAGGTTTTTTTAGTGTATTGCTCCCCCGCAAAGCCCTGTATGCACCGTTCTGCACGATATCACAAGCATCTGCTTCATTGCGGACATAACTGTATGCAGTACGGTAATACTGATTATATTTTTCCAGAATAATCTGTTCGACTATTTTTCTTTTTGCTTCTTCTATTTTGTTGAAAAAAATGTGCACTTTATCACCTCCCTTTAATGTGTTCTATAGTATTAGACCGTTTATCTGTTTAAATAGTTTCAGGTTAATTACTTTTTGCAAATTTAATTACTTCTATGAATATCATGCACAAAATACAGATAAGAAATTTGGAAAAATACAAAAATCACCTTTATCACTACCTATTCTGTAAATAAAAACAGCCAATACAGAGTAACTTAAACTCTATAATGGCTGGTAAAAACTTTCTATTACTAGAGCGTGTTTGAAAAATCATTCCTGCCAAATGTGCGTCACAATTTGTGGGCGATTTGTGCCAAATGAAGGGC
>JAIECJ010000141.1 GCA_029068555.1 Lachnospiraceae bacterium | reverse complement strand
GCGCCCTTCATTTGGCACAAATCTCCCACAAATTGTGACGCACATCTGGCAGAAAGCATTTTTCGAACACGCTCTAGGAATAATAATGCTATTCCCGTTTATTAGATACTATGCCAAAAGAAAGAAAAGATATTAAAAATTTATTATTCCGTTACATTTTTTGAAAAATAGTGTACAATCTAATATATCAGATAACCTGCTGACATACGGTGTTGAAATGAAAAATAAATTATAGCAATAAATTATGAAAGGATGAGCGGAATGATTTTTTACAAAACCAAAAAAATTCGAAACAGGCTTATTGCTGGCATTACGCTCGTAATGGTGCTTTTTTCCAGCGCCTCTTTTACCGATATAGTGACTTGCGGAGCCGCAACATCATTTGCTGATACTGATACAAACGAAAAAATAGAACAGCGGAAGGCGCTTCCCATACAATCAAACAGCATTGAAAACTGGCCAAAAGGTCCTGTCATCGGTGCACAGTCCGCAATACTGATGGAAATGAACACTCATACCATTCTGTATGCCAAAAATATTCATGAAAAAAATTATCCTGCAAGCACCACAAAAATTTTGACCTGCCTTCTCGCCATGCAGAACTGCGCCATGAATGAAACGATTACTTTTACACATGATTCAATCTATGATGTTCCTTCTGACGGCTCGCGGCTCGGCGGTGTCAATACAGGCGACACTATGCCTATGGAACAGGCGCTCTACTGTGTACTGGTGCAGTCCGCAAACGATGTCGCAACCGCTGTGGGCGAACACGTTGCCGAAAAACTAGGCAAGGAAAAAACAGTGAAAGCTTTCAGTGAACTTATGAATGAAAAGGCAAGGGAGCTTGGCTGTATAAATACAAATTTTACAAACTGCAACGGACTTTATGACGACAACCATTACACAACTGCATACGACCTCGCATTAATCGGATGTGCATTTTTTGAAAATGAACTGCTCTGTAAAATGTCCTCCACTACAAGCTACCACTTTAAATTAAAACCGGATGATGAGGAAGATACATGGATTGCCACTAAAAACCAGCTTTACAAGGGTAAAACTTACGAGTACCCATATCTTCTTGGGAGTAAGACTGGATATGTATCACAATCAGGACAGACTCTGGTGTCCGCGGCCGAAAAAAACGGTATGAAACTTGTATGTGTCATTCTTACAGAGGAAACCCCCTATCAGTTCGAGGACACTATTGCGCTTTTTCAGTACGGTTTTGAAAACTTCCAGAAAGTTTCCATCAATGACAATGAGAAAAAGTATAATATTGACACCATGGATTTTTTTGACACTGAAAATGATTTGTTTGGCGATTCGACGCCACTGATATCCATAGAAAATGACGCATATGTCATCTTGCCGAACACTGCCGAATTTAGTGACGCTGTTCCGACACTGACATATGCAGATGAACATGTAAACACCAATGTTATTGCCTCCATCAGCTACACCTATTCCGATGTGAGCGTTGGAAGCTGTAATCTGGTCTTTTACAAGTCAAATATTCCGGCATTCAGCTTCGCCACAAATAATCTGGACTCGGAAGTAAGCGGCACAAGCATTAACGAATCTAATGCAGAACTGTCATCTGTATCCAGTACCGACACCGGACAGGAGACGGAGACGAGAATTATTTACATTAATGTCAAAAAAGTTCTTATCGGAATCCTGATGGTGGCTGCTCTCATAATATTGATTCTATTTATTGCATCTGTCATAAACAGTTACAGCTTCTCGCCAAGAGGTCAGAGCAGCAAACGCCGCAGACAACACAAAAAGGAAATCCGCATAGCAAAATGGCAGGCAAGAAGGAGTGCGCGTCAGAGTATGATATCCCGAGCATTCAGAAAAAGAGGAAGACATTAGGTAATGTTTTCCTCTTACAACTTTTTCCTTTTTTCTTTTCTGCTTTCACGAACCTGTCTCTTTTTATTGATAATATCACATATAACTTCCGGCGATGCCTGGCGCATCGTTTTGACAACATATGTTTTATTGTGTTTCAACGACTTGCGAAGACGTATTTTGCCTTTAAGAGCCCCATGTTGTTCACAGTTGACAATGGTATAGTAGTTCTTGCCGTTATTGGTAAACCATGGTATTTTTTTCTTCGTCTTTTTCCCACATATATAGCATCTGACAGACACAACCTCCTTGTCCTCCATCGCGGCAATCTTATCTGGAAACTCTCTTGATATATACTTTGAATAGTCGTCAAATAATATCCTAATCTCCTCAGACTTATTTCGCGGAAGACAGTATGTATCAAACGAATAATTGCGAAACACACTGTCATCATGGATATTTTTGATAACCTGTGCTGTATAATAGGCATCTGCATATGCCCTGTGAAACGCCACCTCTTTTCTGATATCAAGAAAATCCACTGCATATTGTAGTGTACGCCTTGACTTTTTATCCTCAAATGCTATACTAAACAATTTTTGTATGTCAAGATATTTTATTGTCTTTTGTGACACAGGTGTCATTTTATAATAATCCATGTTTCTCTGTAGTTCGGTAATATCAAGATTTCCCCATGTACAGAAAACAAAATCATTCCCGCACCATTTCACAAAATCTGCAGCAACATCAGGAAATGACCGGCATCCCTCAAGCTGTTCCATCTTTATGTGAATCAACTCTCCTGTCACCTGATTCATTTTGTGAAATACCTGAGGTTTTATCAGCTCGTGAAAATCATCTGTCTGCTCTTTCTTCTCATTTAATTTTACAGCCCCAATCTCTATAATTTCAAACGTAAGATTGTTCTCCTGTTTTGCCTTCAAATCAGCAGCCTGGTTCCACTCCAAATCAAAAACAATATAATTCACTTAATTCTCCTAAAATGTAACGGTTCATTCTTGCGATTTTTTATGGTTCTTTTCTGTTTAAAGCATTATATCACAAAATAAACTGTCTCACAACTATCATTGCATGTGTCAATTCACACCATAAGATATTTCGTTACTGTTCACACCTACGCCAAAGTAGTGGGAATCATGCGACAAAATGCTTGCCTTTTAGCATTTTGTGTGCAAAATCTGTTATAATTCACACCTCAATAACTTATAAGCTGATGAA
>JAIECJ010000140.1 GCA_029068555.1 Lachnospiraceae bacterium | reverse complement strand
TCGAGGCTTGGGGAGTAGTGCTATCAGGAAAATAGGCAAGTCAAACTGCCAATTACTTAATATTCACTGTACTAGTTAATAAGTTGTTTTTATTGTGGGGGATGTTTATGCAAAAAAGGAAAAAGGCGTTGGTCATAACCGCAGCGGCGGTAAGCTTCATAATCATTGTATATCTTGGATTTGCGCTATTTTTTACAAAGCATTTTTATTTGAATACAGTTATAAATGGTGTGGATTATTCCGCCTGTTCCGTCGAAGTGGTGCAGAACCGCATAATGGACACATCTGGTCACTATGTGCTGACGGTAAACGGCAGGGATGGATTGACAGATACGATTACTTCGTCGGATATTGCACTTCGGTCGGTATTCGGAGACGAGTTTGAGGAGATTATTGGAAAACAGAATGCTTTTTTATGGCCGCTTTCGTTTTTCAAAAAGAACGAGCATACAGTTGATACGATGGTTACATATTCTAAGGAAGAACTGGAACGGAAAATAGATACACTCTGCTTCTTCCAAGCAGAAAATATTAGACGGCCGCAGAACGCGTATTTAAGTGATTATACGGAAGAAGGGTATCAGGTTATTCCAGAGGATAAAGGAACGGTTCCAATTCGTCAGAGGATATACAGTGCGGTGGAGGAGGCAGTTGATGTGCTTGCAGACTGTGTGAACCTTGATGAGAAGGATTGTTATACGAATGCCCGGATTACTTCGACTGACAGCGAGCTACAACGGATATGTGAACAGAAAAACCGTCTCACTGGTGTGACGATTACTTATACATTTGGAGAGGATATCGAGGTACTGGACGGGAATATCATAAAGGATTGGCTGATAGAGGATGAAAAGGGATATGATATTGATGCCGGACTTGTGCGAGAGTATGTAAATTCCATTGCAAGAAAATATGATACACTTGGAAGAAAGCGGGAGTTTCAGACGACAAATGGTGATATCATTACAATTACAGAAGGGGCATACGGATGGTGGATGAATCGCGCGGAGGAGACAGAAGAACTGGTAGAATGGATTAAAAATGGCAAGAGCGGACCAAAGACACCGGTGTATCGTGCGCAGGCAGCACAATATGGTGAAAATGACATTGGAGATTCCTATGTGGAAATAGATCTGACGAGTCAGCACTTGTGGGTATATAAGGAAGGACAGCTGGTCGAAGAAACAGATTTTGTCTCGGGCAATGTGAGCAGAGGATATAATACGCCGGTTGGCATTTATAGTATTACATATAAAGAGCGCAATGCTACGTTAAAAGGGGCAAATTATGCTTCGCATGTGAATTATTGGATGCCGTTTAATGGAAATGTTGGAATGCACGATGCTTCATGGAGAAGTTCTTTTGGGGAGGATATTTATTTGAGGGGAGGCTCACATGGATGTGTTAACCTTCCTGTCAAGAAAGCGGAAGTAATTTATGAATATGTGGAACAGGGAGAGCCGGTTATTGTCTATGGCGGGAAGACATCAGTTCCGAGAGTAGTTACAGAGGAGCAGCCGGAATCACAAACGGAACCAGCGGAAACAACAGCGCCTGAGTTGACACCGGAACAACAGTTGCAGCTTTTGATTGATGCAGGGCTGGTGAACCCAGATGGAACGCCTGTACAGCAGTCACAGGAGATTCCGCAGGAATTATCAGAAGCGCCGCAGGATATGACTGGAATGTAAATGATGAAAAGAACGACAGGCATTTTATTGACAGTTCAAATGGCAATGATTCTAGCTGTGGTGATAATCAGACTATATTGCTGCCAATATAACTTTGCAGTCATGTCGTGCGTGTCTGATGTGACTGCAAAGAGTGCGGTGGTCGCAGCCGGATTCAACATGTCAGAGGATAATGAACGAAATGTGGAGGATATGGTCATGCAGATCGTATATCAGCTTGCAAGGCGCAGTGTGGTGAAGGTGACAGTGAAAGACGCTGCAGGAAGCGGCATCATATGGAAGATTGAGGACGGGATTGTGATTGCTTCCAACAGGCATCTGCTTTTAAAAGATGTCAGGGCGGAGGTTACTTTTGGAAATCAGGAGACTGTAAATGCCGTGATAATGGGATATTCACAGCAATATGACATAGGATTCATCAAAATACCAGAGGAGGCAGTGACAGACAGTATCTTGAGGGATATTTATGAGACTGTTCCAGTTTTATATGAATCGGAATTGGAGAATGCGAAAAAAGCATTTGGACAGAGCTATGCAGGAAAGCGCATATTACAGGTGGGGGCAGTTATAGACAAAGGGACTGTTAACTTTTCGTCAGGCAGCATAAGGGGACTTACTTTTATCCCATTGTTCAATACAAATGTGTTGGAGACAGAGTGTTTTTCAAGGGCTGGTATGTCCGGAGGCGGAGTGTTTGACGAATATGGGAGATTTCTTGGGATGATTTCTGGAGGAGATGTGCCTGAAAATTCGGAAAAAAGGGAGGCGGAACTTACATACAGTATTCCGCCTGTTTTGATAGAATCGGAGTATAGGAAAATACTGGAAGATACGGCAAACTGAGGTGTAGAAAAGTGGTAAAACCAGAAGGGAACAGAAGAATTTCAAAAATAGATGCATATCTAAACTGTGCAGAAAACTTTGCATACAGGAGCACCTGTATTAAAAGAAAGTATGGTGCAGTCATTGTCAAGGAGGATGCAGTGATATCAACAGGGTATAATGGTTCACCCAGAGGATTTGAGAACTGCTGTGATATTGGGGAGTGTCCGCGTATAAAGATGGATATGCACCAAGGGGAGGGATATGCCATTTGCAGAGCGGTTCATGCGGAGGCGAACGCTCTGTTAAATTGTTCAAGGGAACAGACTTTGGGGGCGGATTTGTATCTGGCTGGTATTAATCCGGATGATTTGTCAGTGCACAAGGCAAAACCGTGTCCGCTGTGTGCACGCATGATTATTCAGGCAGGAATCAGGAATGTATATCTTAGAAAAGGCGAAGGTGTTGATAATTATGAGGAAATACCGGCTTCGGAACTTGAGTGGTATGTATGTGATTCAATTAATTGAAATTTAATATATCACTTATGGTATTTTCAGCTTGTTTGTGATAAGATAAAAAATTAGAGATATTGTTAATTAGTGATGACAAACTATTTAGGAGGGTATAGAAAATGACAAAGATAGATATTTTTTCAGGCTTTTTGGGAGCCGGAAAAACGACACTTATCAAAAAGCTATTAAAGGAGGCGCTTGATGCCTCAAAAGTAGTGTTGATTGAAAATGAGTTTGGTGAGATTGGTATTGACGGCGGATTTTTAAAGGAGGCAGGTGTTGAAATCAAGGAGATGAATTCGGGCTGTATCTGCTGTTCGCTGGTGGGAGATTTTGGCAGCTCCCTTAAGGAGGTAATCGAAACATATCATCCTGAGCGAATTTTAATTGAGCCTTCCGGTGTAGGAAAACTTTCCGATGTGATGAAGGCAGTGCAGAATGTAGATACTGACGCCGCTACGGATCTGAACAGCGCGGTTGTAATTGTTGATGCGAATAAATGCAAAATGTATGCAAAAAACTTTGGCGAATTTTTCCTGAATCAGATTGAGCATGCAGGTACAATCATTCTCAGCAGGACAGCAGGTATCAGTGAGAGTAAACTGAACACGGCGCTTGAGATTATTCGTGAGCATAATGGCAAGGCGACTGTTATCACAACACCATGGGATGAACTTGACGGAAAGAAAATTCTTGAGACGATAGAGAATGCGAAGGATTTAGAGGCGGAGCTTATGGCAGAAGTCGCAAAGCAGCATGACGGGCACGGGCATCACCATCATCATGACCACGACGAACATGGTCATCATCATGACCATGGCGAGCATGGGCACCATCATGATCACGATGGTCATGAGCATCATCATGATCACGATGACCATGAGCATCATCATGATCACGATGGCCATGAGCATCACCATGATCACAGTGCAGACTGTACTTGTGGCTGTCATGACCACCATGACCACCATCATGCGGATGAAATCTTCACAAGCTGGGGATTTGAGACGCCGACATCCTATACAAAGGCAGAGCTGGCATATATTTTGGAGGAACTTGAGGATGAAAAGAAATACGGTTCCATTCTTCGTGCAAAGGGCATGGTTTCGTCAGGGGATGGAACATGGCTAAATTTTGATTATGTTCCGGGAGAGGGTAATGTGCGTGCTGGCGCTGCGGAGGTTACAGGGAAAATCTGTGTGATTGGTGCAGAGCTCAATGAAGATAACTTAAAGGCATTATTCAGCAAATAGTCATGTGCGAGGATTGGAGAGAATATGAAGCCTGTATATATTATTAATGGATTTTTGGAGAGTGGTAAGACCGAGTTTATTTCTTATACACTTTCTCAGCCCTATTTTCAAACAAGGGGCACAACACTTCTGATACTTTGCGAGGAAGGTGAGACGGAGTATGACGAGAATATCTTAAAGAGAAGCCGTACAGTTGTGGAAGTAGTGGACGAAGAGGGGCAGATGACTGCGTCAAATATGATTGAGTTGGAAAAGAAGTATAAGCCGGAGCGCATCATCATTGAATATAACGGTATGTGGAATTTTAAGAATCTGAAAATGCCATGGCACTGGAAAGTCGAGCAGCAGATTACGACGATTGATGCATCTACCTTTCAGAACTACTATACCAATATGCGCTCACTGCTGGCAGAGATGATTCGCAAGTCAGAGCTGATTATTTTTAACCGCTGTGACGGACTGACAGACCAGCTAAGCAGCTTTAAGAGAAACGTAAAGGCTGTTAATCCGCAGGCGGAGATAATCTTTGAAGATAAGGATGGTGAAGTCAGTCAGATTTTTGAGGAAGACCTCCCATATGATTTAAAGGAAGAAAAATTGGATTTGGATGACTATGGTTATGGCATTTTTTATCTGGATGCCATGGATAATCTTGATCGGTATATTGATAAAACCATTAAATTCAAGGCGATGGTGTTGAAGCCTGAAGACAGCAATAATGAGTATTTTGTTCCTGGAAGGATGGCAATGACCTGCTGCGCAGATGACATGGCATTTCTGGGATATGCATGTAAATATGATAAGTGCAGTGAGCTGACTAACAAAGACTGGGTGGAAGTGACGGCTACTGTTCACAGGGAATTTTGGAAAGATTACAACGGCGAGGGACCAGTGCTTCATGCTGTCGGTGTAACGCCGACAAAAAAGCCGAAGGATGAGATTTTAAATTTTTCATAAAAATACAGCTGCGGCAGCATTTGACTTCCGTAGCTGTTTTTTATCTGATCTATTATATTTTAAAAGTGTCCTTACTGCCATATTTTTCTTCACAGTATTTGCAGCGGTAGATTTCCTTTGTCTCATCTGTCAAAACAAAAATGTGTGGCAGTTCCTGTTCGATGGATGTGATGCAGCGTGGGTTTTTGCATTTCAGTACATTTTTTATTTCTTTTGGAAGGGACAGTGGAAGTTTCTGGACAATCTCGCAGTTCTTGACGACATTGACGGTAATGTTATGGTCAAGAAAGCCTAAGATGTCAAGGTTTAGTGTATTGATATCACATTCCACTTTCAGGATATCTTTTTTTCCCATCTTTCCGCTTCTTGCGTTTTTAATAATTGCCACAGTGCAGTCAAGCTTATCAAGTCCCAGATGCTTGTAGATACTCATGCTCTTTCCGGCTTTTATATGGTCAAGTACAAATCCTTCCTCAATTTTTCCTACATTCAACATGTCACAATCCCTCCTTTTTATACTTCTATCTCTAACAGTGTTAGCAGCAATGCCATACGCACATACACACCATATTGTACCTGACGGAAGTAGACAGCCCTTGGGTCATCATCAACCTCAAC
Source organism: Lachnospiraceae bacterium (assembly GCA_029068555.1). Lineage (GTDB taxonomy): Bacteria > Bacillota > Clostridia > Lachnospirales > Lachnospiraceae > COE1. The sequence continues at coordinate 1,069 of JAIECJ010000140.1, read as the reverse complement.
GGAAATTTCATTGACACGTGGAAGCGGATGCAGGACAATCATATCAGATTTTGCAAGTTCCATTTTTTCTTTGTCAAGGATATAGTAGTCCTTTAATCTTACATAGTCTTCTTCATTAAAAAAGCGTTCTTTCTGAACCCTGGTCATATACAGAATATCGAGGTCGGGCATGACTTCCTCCAGCTTTCGGACCTCCTGAAAGGAGACATTTTTGTCGCGGAGCATCTCGATAATATAATCAGGGATGGTGAGTTCCTCCGGCGATATGAACACAAAATGTATATTCTCATAACGCACAAGGGCGTTGATAAGAGAATGAACAGTTCGCCCAAATTTGAGGTCACCACAAAGACCGATGGTAAAACTGTCAAGTCGTCCTTTGATGGCACGTATTGTCAGGAGATCGGTAAGCGTCTGTGTAGGATGCTGGTGACCGCCGTCCCCTGCGTTGATTACTGGAATGGAAGAACGCGATGCGGCTACCATGGGTGCGCCCTCCTTCGGATGACGCATTGCACAGATGTCGGCAAAACATGAAATAACACGGATTGTGTCTGATACGCTTTCTCCTTTTGCGGCGGATGAAGAGTTTGCGTCAGAAAAACCAAGAACGCTTCCGCCCAGGTTTAACATTGCGGATTCGAAGCTTAGGCGTGTGCGTGTGCTGGGCTCATAAAAGCAGGTGGCAAGCTTTTTGCCTTCGCAGGCATGTGCATACCTGACGGGATTTTGCTCAATATCCTCCGCGAGGGTAAAAAGCCTGTCTAATTCCTCAGTGGAAAAATCAAGCGGACTCATTAAATGTCTCATAGAAACCTCCTAAATAATTGATATGGCTGGTATACTGCCATGATGCTCCAAGGCTCGACGCATCCACCGCTGTGCCTGTGAAGCGGTGCTCTCAGAAAATATTCTGCTGCGTTTTACCAGATGATCAACGCACTAGAGCATGTTTGAAGAATCATTCCTGCCATCTATATAACGACACGTATGCGTCGTATTCACCACTTTGCGTGATATTTGCACCAAATTCAGTCAACATAAGGCATTGCCCTTTATGCCTTTGACC
>JAIECJ010000014.1 GCA_029068555.1 Lachnospiraceae bacterium | reverse complement strand
CTACGCCAAAGTAGTGGGAATCATGCGCCAAAATGCTTGCCTTTTAGCATTTTGTGTGCAAAATCTGTTATAATTCCACCTCAATAACTTATAAGCTGATGAAAACTGGCGTTGGTGTGAATTGTAACAATTGTAACAGGGAAAGGAAAAAGAGTGAAAATATCTCTTTAATATGTTGATAATTTATGGTACACTAAGTCATAATGTAAATAATGTATAGCATTTTGTGTGGAAAAACCATATATGGCAGTTTTTCCATACGGCAAATTTGTGCTGACGCCCAAATTCGCGGTTTGTTGGCAGCAAGGAGGATTTTATGGACGAGATTGCGGTGCTGATTCCTTGTTACAACGAGAGCAAGACGATAGAGAAAGTTGTAAAGGATTTTAAGAAAGCGCTTCCTGAGGCGGTGGTATATGTCTATGACAATAATTCAAAGGATGGGACGGATGAGATTGCGCGCCGCGCCGGAGCTGTTGTGCGCTATGAGTACCAGCAGGGAAAGGGGAACGTCATCAGGAGGATGTTCCGCGAGATAGATGCAAAGTGTTATATTATGACAGATGGGGATGATACTTATCCGGCTGACGAGGCGAGAAAGCTGTGTGACGCGGTCTTAAAAAGGAACGCCGACATGGTTGTCGGGGATAGGCTTTCTTCCTCCTACTTTGAGGAGAATAAGCGTCCGTTTCATAATTTTGGTAACTCGCTTGTGCGCGGAGCGATAAACAGTATGTTCAAGAGCGACATACGCGATATCATGACAGGCTACAGGGCGTTCAGCTACCAGTTTGTCAAGTCGTTTCCGGTGCTCTCCAAAGGCTTCGAGATAGAGACGGAGATGAGCATTCATGCGATAGACAAGAATATGCATGTGGAGAATGTGATTATACAGTACAGGGACAGACCAGAGGGGAGCGAGTCAAAGCTCAACACGTACTCTGATGGGTTTAAGGTTATCATGACAATCATGAAACTGTACAAAAATTATAAGCCGATGGGATTTTTTACATGGATTGCAGTGATACTGGCGCTGATTTCGACGGCGTTTCTCGCTCCGGTGATGGGTGAGTATTTTGACACGGGACTAGTGGAGCGGTTCCCAACGCTGATTGTGTGCTGCTTCGTGTATATGGGGGCGATGCAGTCATTTTTTGCAGGTCTGATGCTCTCCACCATGAAACAGAAAAATATGCAGGACTATGAGATGAATCTGATTCTCCTTGACACTGAATACAAACACAAATTAGAAGAAAAGTAAAGTAGTTATCATGAGTATACCAATGAATTATGTGGCTTTCGACATAGAGACCACAGGTTTAAGTCCAAAATACGAAAAAATTATAGAAATCGGGGCAGTGCGCGTCCGTGACGGAAAAGTACAGGAGACTTTTTCCACATTTGTGAATCCGGGGAAAGGGCTTCCGGCAAGAATTGTGGAGCTCACGGGCATTCATGATGCGGATGTTGCCGATGCACCATATATTGATGAAGTGCTGGAAACGTTTCTGGCATTTGCAGGAGATGATGTTCTGCTGGGACACAATCTGTTGTTTGACTATTCTTTTATGAAAAAGGCGGCAGTGAATCAGAAAAAGACGTTCGAAAAGTCTGGAATTGACACACTGCGTATTGCAAGGAGATTTTTAAATGATATGGAGAGCAGGTCTCTGGGTTTTCTGTGTGAACATTACCATATTTTTCTGGAAGCGCACAGGGCGCTCAATGACGCGGCAGCCACACATGAACTCTACCAGATTCTGGCGCGCGAGTATGGGAATAGGGAGCAGGACATCTTTCAGCCGGTGCCGCTTGTCTACAACGTGAAAAAAGAAAATCCCGCCACTTCCAGGCAGATTGCGTATCTGAAGGGACTTGCAGAGCGCTACCAGCTGGAATGTGACGGGCTCATACTTGCACCGGTGGCAGCTGTGACGGATGAGCAGATTGATTTGGAGACAATCAGCAAAAATGAGGCGAGCAGGCTTATCGACAGGCTGCTTGCAGCTTTTGGACGATAGTGTCTTTCATGAGAGAATGCAGTTTATCCGCCTGTGCAATAAGCGACTCGATTTTTTCGGGCGTTCCGGCTTCTGTGTAAAGCTCCGCAAGCAGGTAATAGCTCCTGCTGACATCACTGCCTGTGGAAACAGCAAATTCAAGGACTTCGACTGCGAGGGTATCTTCTGAACATTCGTGGAGCAGCTCCGCAAGTTTTTGCAGAAGAGTGACCATATTTGTGTAATGAAAGTCGTAGTCACTTAATATATTAATATTAGCGGTTCCATATTCCAGCTTGAGATCCGTGTTGGTATAGCCTGTCAGATTGACAATTTTCCCGGAGGACAAGTCTTTCAGATCATTGAGACAGCTTTGGATTTCCTCTGTCATTGATGCAGGAGCCATATTCAGCACATTGTCCGGGATTGTGATGTAGTCTAAATTGTCGAGGGATTTTTTTCTGGTGAAATTCGCCCGCTGTTCGCGGTCCCAGAATTCGCGGTCAATATCTTTTTCTTTCTTTTTTGCTCTCTGCAGAAAGAAAGTAAATAAAATACATATCGTGATAAAGCTTGAAAAAATAAACAAATTCATATATAATATCCTTTCGAAAAGGGGTGAACAGCCATGATGAACATGAATAATAAGAAAACACAACGCACAATTGCAGCTGTCATAGCGGTTATTCTTGTACTGGCGATGGTAGTGCCGCTGGTTGCCAGCGTTGTCGGGTAATCGTTCCAGGTCAGTTCATGTATGTGATTGGTGCTTGAAACGATTATAATATACTCGTCGTATAAATTGCAACATTTTTGTTGGAACATCTCAACTGCTGTGCTATTTCAGTTACTGTTCACACCTACGCCAAAGTAGTGGGAATCATGCGCCAAAATGCTTGCCTTTTAGCATTTTGTGTGC
>JAIECJ010000139.1 GCA_029068555.1 Lachnospiraceae bacterium | reverse complement strand
GCTAAAAGGCAAGCATTTTGGCGCATGATTCCCACTACTTTGGCGTAGGTGTGAACAGTAACGTAAAATGTTATAATTTCTTAATAAAAAATTAAATAAAGTTGCAAAATCCTGTCCGTTGTGCTATCATGTTTGAAGTTAATAGGAAAGGACATAAGGTATAGATACATGGAAAAGGGATTAATTCAGGTATACAGTGGTGAAGGACACGGTAAATCTGCGGCTGCACTTGGAAGGGCCATACAGATGGCAGGTACAGGCAGGGATGTCGTAATTATCAATTTCCTGAAGGGCAACCAGAGTGAAGATCTTCTCAAGCGTCTGGAGCCGGAAATCAAAATTTTCCGTTTTGAAAAAAGTGAGGAGGAATTCGCACAGCTTTCTGACGAACGCAAGCAGGAGGAAATTCACAATATCAAGAACGGACTTAATTTTGCCAAGAAGGTTCTCACCACCGGCGAATGCGGTCTGCTGATTCTGGATGAGGTGCTTGGACTGATTGACAATGGTATCATAACGATTGAGGATTTAAGCCATATTCTGGAAGCCAGGAGCGAGGACGTGGGTATTATTCTGACAGGCATAAGGCTCAATGACAGTGTCTGTCAGCTCGCTGACGAGATCTTCAAGATAGAGGCAGTCAACTATAAAATATATTAATGTACATCAGGGGAGCTGTTCAGGCTCCTCTGATTTTGCCTGATTTACCGGTTGACAGACGGTAGATTCAGATATATAATGAAGTAACATAAAAGAAGAAATAGGTAGAGGTTGCGTTTTTTATCAGTACTCTTTGTCAGGTGTCAGGCACCGTTTATGGAAGATGAAAGGAAGGAACGCCGAAAGCATAGAGCCGCCTGGGGGCTTTCTGCTTGGGCATACGGTTAAGAGCCGTATGACTGTCATCAACGGATGGAGAGCTATCATTTTAAATTGAACCCGGATCCGGCAGAGTGCCGGGGATTGGATTTTGTGAAGATATGATGCCGGCCGTCTATTGACTAGATGACTGGTTTTTTCTTTTGATGTATGGGCGAAATGAAATTTATTTTTTAAGGAGGACAATGCTATGTCTATATTCACGGGAGCAGGTGTTGCGATTGTAACACCGATGAAACCAAACGGAGAAGTAAACTATGAGGCATTCGCAAAGCTTATTGAGTTCCAGATTACTAATAAGACAGATGCGATTATTGTCTGTGGAACGACAGGTGAGGCATCCACTCTTACACATGAGGAGCATCTGGAGTGTATCCGTTTCTGTGTGAAGCAGGTAAATAAAAGAATACCTGTTATTGCAGGAACCGGTTCCAACTGTACGGACACTGCAATTTATCTCTCAAAGGAGGCTGAGAAGGCAGGTGCGGATGGTCTTCTGGTGGTTACGCCATACTACAATAAAGCTACGCAGAAAGGCTTAAAGGAGCATTTCAGGCTGATTGGGGAGGCAGTCAGTATTCCAATTATTTTGTATAATATTCCGGGAAGAACAGGCGGCGTAAACCTTCTTCCGGAGACGATTGTATCATTGTGTGAAGAGGTACCGAGTATCGTAGGGGTCAAGGACGCGACAGATAACTTTATCCAGTATGCGAAATTGATGGCGCTCGCAAAAGGGAAAGTAGATGTCTATTCCGGAAACGACAACCAGATTGTTCCGTTTTTGTCATTGGGTGCAAAAGGTGTCATCTCTGTTTTGTCTAATATTGCGCCGCAGCAGACACACGACATTTGTGAAAAATATTTTGCGGGAGAGACTGCAGAGAGCGCCAGATTACAGCTCGAAGCAATTGATCTGATTACAGCGCTGTTTAGTGAGGTTAATCCGATTCCTGTTAAAAAGGCAATGAACCTGATGGGGCTAGAGGCAGGCACTTTGAGAAGACCTTTGACAGAGATGGAGGAGGTAAATGCCGTGAAGCTTGAAAAGGCGATGAAAGAGTACGGTATTTTGTGATTCTTGCAGACACGGAAAGGAAATGACGAAAATGACAAAGGTAATAATACACGGTTGTAATGGGAAAATGGGTCAGATGATAAGTAAAATTATTGAGGAGGATCCTGAGATAGAGGTGGCGGCTGGTGTGGATGCATCAGACCATATCAAAAATGTGTATCCAGTGTTTAGGAGCATAGCTGAGTGCGATGCTGCGGCAGACGCGGTGATTGATTTCTGCGTTGCATCAGCAGTCGACGGACTTCTCGATTTCTGTGTGGAAAAGCAGATTCCATGTGTCCTGTGTACAACAGGTCTTTCGGAGGCGCAGCTTGCACATGTCGATGAGGCTTCCAAAAAGGTCGCAGTGCTCAAGTCGGCAAATATGTCGCTTGGCGTGAATATGTTACTGAATATACTCAAGAAGGCGGCAGAGGTTTTGGTTCCCGCAGGCTTTGATATTGAAATTGTGGAGAAGCATCATAATCTGAAAGTGGATGCGCCGAGCGGTACAGCGCTTGCGCTTGCTGACAGTATCAATGAGGAATTTGACAACGAATACGAGTATATCTATGACAGAAGTCAGATAAGGGCGAAGCGCACGGGTAAGGAAATCGGTATCAGCGCGGTGCGGGGCGGCACGATTGTGGGCGACCATGATGTCATCTTTGCGGGTGAAGACGAGGTGGTTACTTTTTCGCACAGGGCGTACTCCAAGGCGCTTTTTGGAAAGGGTGCGGTTCAGGCCGCGAAGTTCCTCAAGGGAAAACCTGCCGGCAGATACGATATGAAAGATGTAGTGGGGAGATTAGCGTGAAGTATACCCGCCAAAGCGGGGAGATGGGAGTTAGATGGAATTTAGACCATGTATAGACATTCATAATGGGCAGGTTAAGCAGATTGTCGGAAGTTCGCTCATGGATAAAAATAACCAGGCGGAGGAAAATTTCGTGGCTGAAAAGGATGCCAGATACTATGCCGAGCTTTATCAGAAAAATGGAATCAGGGGCGGTCACATTATTTTACTCAATCCGCAATCCAGTCCGTATTATGAGGCTGCAAAGGCGCAGGCGCTTATGGCGCTTGGTGCCTACCCCGAAGGGCTTCAGATAGGTGGAGGCGTGAATGACAGCAATGCCCTGGAATATCTTCATGCAGGAGCTTCTCATGTAATTGTGACTTCCTATGTATTTCAGGATGGGCGTGTCAACATGGAGCATCTGAAAAAGATTAGCCGGATGGTGGGAAAGAAACATTTGGTGCTCGATCTCAGCTGTCGTATGAGGGACGGGAATTATTATATTGTGACCGACAGGTGGCAGAAATATACGGATGAAAAGGTGGACGACGGCACACTTGATATGCTTATGGAGTACTGTGATGAGTTTTTGATTCATGCCGTTGATGTCGAGGGGAAGCTCCAGGGAATAGAAGAGGGGCTTGTCAGGCGCCTTGGCGCATGGTGTGGTGATCCGGACAAAATAGCCGTCACATATGCGGGGGGTGTGCACTGTTATGATGACATAGAACTGCTTCGGGAGCTTGGCAGCGGAAAAATCAATGTGACAATAGGGAGTGCGCTTGATATTTTTGGCGGCAAGCTTGCCTTTGACGAGATTGTAAGGCGAATGAAAAACGCTTCGTGATATTCACGAAGCGTTTTTTGGTCTCATAGTACATCTTAATCCCGTAAAACAACAGCTGATTTCAAAATATAAATATATATAAGAAAGGCACATCGAAACTAGATTAAATGATCTATAAGGATTCTTATAACTTGGTTACATTAACTGCCTGGGGTCCTTTTTCTCCGTTTATGATTTCAAACGTAACATCAGCGCCCTCGTCCAGTGACTTGAAGCCTTCCATTAAAAGCCCTGAGTAATGTACGAATACATCATTTCCAGCCTCATCGGAGATAAAGCCATAACCCTTCTGATTGTTGAACCACTTTACTGTACCTTTGTTCATAGTAGATACCTCCAAAATATATTAAGTACTGCAGGCACCCGAAAGCATGATACCTGTAACGGAGTCCGGCTGTCTGTACGCCTGCAACAGTTATAGGATATCACAGCGTCTTACAAAAGTAAAGTGTAAATCAAGAAAAGGTTGTCTATTGCATGTAAAAATGATAAAATAATAGTATCGTGAGCCAGAGAACAGGGCGCTCAAAACTATGCATGGAGGTATCTTGTGTTGGAGGACAGGGGAGAGGTTAAGAAAAAGGGGAATGTGAAATATAATGTGTTGGTCGTGCCAGATACAGGTACAGAGGCAGTGAAACAGTTTTCGGTAAATATGCAGGTAATTAAAACTTTTGTGACGGGTATCGCCTTATTAATGATAGCTGCACTGTTATACTGTGTGATTCTGACAAGAGAGCTGAATGAGTCAAAAAATAATATACTGGTGCTTGAGGTGCAGGTAAGTGATCTTACACGTCAGAATGAGTGGTTGATTACTCAGAAGGCAGAACAAAAGGAAGAACTTACAAAAGTGAGTGCTGCATTAGACGACAAGGTGGAGCAGGAAAAGGAAAGAGAGGCGGAGATTGCCAAATCTTTTATTCCATCGGGATTTCCGCTGACAGGAAAAGCCTCCTACAGCGAAAATGAGAAAGAGCTGGAGGGAAATCCTGTCACTTGGTTTGAGGCTGCGCAGGGGACGAGCGTGATAGCAACGGCAAATGGGACGGTTTCCTCAATAGCGGGAAGCGATGCGACTGGGTATATTGTGATGGTTGACCACGGAAACGGGTATTTCACTGTTTACCGCAACAGTGCCCAACCAAAGGTAAAGGAAGGCGATGCGGTCACCACGGAAACGGAACTTTTCAAGATAGAGTTGTGGAATGGGAAACTTGGGTATCAGATTATAGAGAATGAGGCATACATTGATCCACTGAGCCTTATGGAAATAAGTGGATGACACAACCGGGCAGGGTAAAGCCTACTCGATTGTGTTTGTTTCGGCAAGCCTTTCAAAAATCAGTTCATAGCCGTCACTGCCATAATTCAGGGAGCGGTTTACGCGGCTTATGGTAGCTGTCGATGCCCCTGTCTTTTCTGCAATTTCCAGATATGTTTTGTGGTCACGCAGCATGGTGGCAACTTCAAAGCGCTGCGACAGGGAGAGCAGTTCATTTACAGTGCACAGATCCTCAAGGAAATTATAGCTTTCTTCCCTTGTTTTGAGACATAACAGTGCATCAATAAGGTGGTCTACAGCTTCTGTTTTGATTTTCTTGTTCATGGCATACCTCCATAGTAGCAGATTATATTTATATATCGCATGTTATTTATTTTGGTTTATCATAACGCTGCTTTAGCGCTGTAAAGTTTTACAGTTTTAAATATTTTATCATATTTCTTATATAATGTAAATGAGAAAAATAACGGTAAGGGTATTGATAAGTAGTTTTGAATACTATATACTATAACATATAACAGCAGAGTGTTTTTCAAACACGTTTCAGGACAACATGTTATTTATTTATGAATGAAAGGCATGGTAAGGCATATGCATATAGACACAAAAGATTTACTCAACAGTATTATGGAAAGCTTTGACAGAATCACCTATGTGAAGTCCTCAGACATTCCCAATATTGACCTGTATATGGATCAGGTCACAACATTTATGGATAAAAATTTCCGCAAAGGTACGAGATATCCTGAGGACGACAAGGTTATGACAAAGACCATGATAAACAATTACGCGAAAAACAATCTTTTACCGCCTCCGCTGAAAAAGAAGTATTCGAAAGAGCATATATTGGTGCTGATATTTATTTATTATTACAAGGGGATTTTGTCAATCAGTGATATTCAGGCGCTGTTGGGACCTGTAACAGAGCGTTTTTTTGGCAGGCAAGAGGGGTTCGATATCCAGTCTGTGTATGATGAGGTATTTCATGTGGGGTATGGTCAGATAGAGGAGCTCAAAAAGCAGGTCGAGAAAGAGTACCAGTGCGCCATGGAAACTTTTGGGGACGCGCCTGAGGACAGCAGGGATTTTTTGAAGATGTTTTCTTTCATTTGTTTTCTGAGCTTTGATGTTTATATGAAAAAACAACTGATAGAAAAACTGATAGATGTGATTCAGAATGAGGATAAAGGGAAGAAAGAAGAAAAATAGGTAACAGGAGGTTGAGACGAACTGGTTACAATTCACACCAACGCCAGTTTTCATCAGCTTATAAGTTAATGAGGTGTGAATTATAACAGATTTTGCACAC
>JAIECJ010000138.1 GCA_029068555.1 Lachnospiraceae bacterium | reverse complement strand
TGTTTGAAAAATGCTTTCTGCCAGATGTGCGTCACAGTTTGTGGGAGATTTGTGCCAAATGAAGGAGGCATAGCGGACTATGTTGACTGAATTTGGTGCAAATATCACGCAAAGTGGGGCGTGCAGGTGGCAGGAATGATTTTTCAAACACACTCTAGGGTAAATCTATAAAGAAAACCACAGAAAATATATTGGAGGAAATAATTATGTCATTATTTGGTAAAAAGCAACCTAAGGATATTATTCCGGTAACAATTGACTTGTGTGATGATTATTTTGTTCTCAACGGAAAGCAATTCACAATACCTGCGAGGGTATCGGAACTTATTGATATTCTAGGCGAACCACGTTGTGTTGCCGATAGAAATAAGGGTATTAAAAGTTATAAGGAAATGGTTTGCAAGAATTATAACCTTTCACCCGAAAAGTTTTCAGAAATGGATTATTATTGGGATAATTTGGGACTTATGGCTTCTACACACGAACGAAAAACGATGTACTGTTTTTGGGTAAAGTTAGGTGATGCCAAAAAATACCCAATGGAAATGGCGAAATATAATTTTTCGGGAACACTGCTTATCAACAGCAGACCGTGGCAGGAAGTTGTTGAAGAAATAGGAGGGAACAGACACACCTTCTACATGAAATTAGGGAAACTCCATGCGAATGTAATTCGCTATGGATCTAAGGCAAAAGATGTAAAGCAATTCCAAGTTGGGCTTAATGACGGCGAGGAATTCAAATACTTTGACTAAAGTTTTTTCAAAATTATCAGTAAATAAAGCGTTATGGCTATGAGTTATCTGTAATATATTCCCTTTTCCAGTGCTAATTTAAACTAAGCCGACTAAAGGAATTGTCAAAAATGTATGCCCTCTATGCGCCGATCTAAGCCATCTATAAGGAGCGCCAGTCACTCAAAGGACTTGCAAAAATGCGATATGATAAGGAGCATAAGGACAGCTTATCGAAGTACCCCGAATTAAAGGAACGTATGCAGAGCCTTTTACAGAACGGCGAGAAGATAACGCCGAAACAGTGGAAAACGGAGATACAATCTTTGCAAACCGAATATGACAGTATCGGCAAAGTTGAGATTTCTCTTGTTAAATCAATTATCACTACAATCACAACAGAATAGTCACACAGCGTCAGAACGTATAGAATCTATGCGTTCTATTTTATTGTAAAGGAGCAGAGAATATGGCAGAAACCAAAAACGAGCAACAGCCCCATAGTTTCAAACAGAAGTCGGGGAACACCACTTACACCGTCAAGGTGCATTTCAGTAAAGACACTGATAAAACCTTTAAAGACAGAGTGCAAAAACTGATTATCAATGAGTGCCTTGAAAAGAGTCAGAAATAATCCACGTCAACACTTTACAACTCTTATCAGCGGATAGCTGACTTTGAGCAGATTTCTACAATTTCTGAAAAGGAACTGAAAGAAGTGTTAAAGCAGTTTGACACGAATTCGCTTGTTACAGCTTTAATTGGGGCATCTCCCAAAACAAATCATTTTTGTGAAAGACTGTTTTCCGATATGGATTTTGAAATAATAAGAAACAATATTGGCAGAATTAGAATAGAAGCTGTTGAGGATATGCAGAAGCAAATAGTTGCTATGATGATGATGTTAGGAAAACAACGCCAAGTAGGCCAAATGAAAAACAACGTTCACCGGACAGTTTACTCTTGCATATTAAGGGTGGCATAATTGCCTGCTTTCCATGGTAGCTTTCCATTAAAAAAACATATATAATGTTATTTATGAGGTGATATATGAAGTTAGAAGAAAAATTACAGATGCTAAGGAAAAAGAATGGTTATTCCCAAGAGCAACTGGCAGATAAGATTGGGATAGCAAGGCAAACCGTAAGCAAATGGGAAAACGGACAAGCAATTCCAGAATTGAATGGCTTGATATTATTAAGCGATTTATATGGCGTAACCATTGACAGAATAGTGAAAGATGATGATGAGTGCAACATTTTATTATGCAATAGTGCGGATATTGACATCAATAAAGCTGTTTCCTTTTTGGTTTCTGCAAAAAAGAATACTTATCCAATCAATGAAAATAAAGTACAATCTTCACGAATGAAATCCAGTGATTTTTGTTATGCAGAAAATGAGTATAAGTATTACGATACTTATTTAGGCGGTGAAAAATTTACTGGTGAAGAAGCGGTATGGTACTATGATAAACCTATTTGGTGCATGAATTATACTGGTCGGGTTATAGGGAGTAATTTTAATAACAGATTTTTGAAGGAGGTTTTGTTGCGGGTTACGGAAAAATTTCCTTATCGTGGACCAAAGATATATACAAAAGGCGATTATCATTATCATTGTAAAGTAAATGGTGAATTTGTTTGGTTTCAGGGCTATGAAGATATTTTTTATTTGGATGAAAAAATTTATGAATGTTATTTTCATGGAGGTGTAATTCAGTAGATGGATATTATAGAGCAAAAAATAAATACGAAGGATTATTTGACAAAATCAAATTTGCCAGCAAGTGATTATGTGATAAATCCTTATGTCGGCTGTACCCACGCTTGTAAATACTGCTATGCAAGATTTATGAAAAGATTTACAGGACATAGAGAAAAATGGGGGAATTTTATAGATATTAAACAATGCGAGATACCTATTAATCTAAAGAGGATAAAAGGAAAATCTGTTTTTATGTCGTCTGTAACAGATTGTTATAATTCTTATGAGGAGAAATATGGTATTACAAGAAAGATATTAGAACAGCTTGTAGATGCAGACTGCCAACTTACAATTTCAACAAAATCAACACTTATTTTACGGGATATAGAATTATTGAAAAGGATGTCCAATCTCAAAGTGGCATTTTCAGTCAATACTTTGGACGACGCATTTAGAGCGGATATGGATAAAGGCAGTTCTATTAAGGACAGGCTTCATGCGGTAGAAAGATTACATAATGCGGGTATTCATACGGTTTTATTTATGTCTCCTATTTTTCCATATATCACAGAATGGAAAGACATAATTGACGGTACGAAAGAGAATGTATGTGAATATTGGTTTGAAAATCTGAACCTTAGGGGGGAATATAAAAGCAGCATCCTCTCTTATATTAATACACACTATCCAGACTTAAAAGAAACATATGAAACAATTTATTTAGAAAAAGATAGTACATATTGGAATACGTTGGCTGATTTGCTCAATACATATTGTGATGAACTGGGATTAAGTTATGTCAATTACTTTTACCATGAAAAACTTGTTAAGGAGAAATTAAATAATCAATAGATAAAAAATGAGAAGGCAAATATAGTTTACTATGCAAACAAAAAAATATGCTATATGGAATCCTGTTAATTGTAATGGGTATCACATTGCAGGATCTTTCATATGCAGTTGGTGGTTCGGGTTTTAAAGATTTTATTTCCGGACTACTATTGGGATTGTCAATTGGTGAAATCAATACCAGCATAAACAAATTTGCTGGTTAATTAATTTTATCTGTAGATATATTCCTCTTAAACAATGGGCTTTTGATGATTCCCATTCTCCAAAATATCAAAAATTTAAGATTGACCAGCTTCCTAAAGTTATCTCTTTCAAACAGGAATCCAACATGTGCCTGAATACATGGATGTCCGCCCTTTTCTTCCCGCCTTTTTTGTCATAGATTCCTATGTCCACATGCCCATGCTTCATCCAGCTCCTTAATGTCGGGAGTGATACGCCCAGTTCCTGCGCCGCCTGGCTCGTCGGTACCTCTACCGGTCTGCCTGCCTCCACTGGATCCGCCTGCCCCTGTCCGCGGAGTCTTAATTCGTTAATCAGGTCACTCGTGCTTACCTCACTTAGATTTATTGCTGCCAATTCTTTCCACCTCCTCTGTTATGGCACCCTTCCATCCATCAGGCAGCGGAATCACGCCGCCCGGTTCAATGTTGTCGGATTTCAGCACCTTTACCTTCAGGAGCTGCTCCGCCTGACGCAACTGTTTCTCTATCACCTTTATCACCTCCCTCCTACTTCGCCACCAGTTCTGGCATATCAGCCGCCTGCTACCGCGTATGCTCATTTAATAACGCCCTATCCCTAAGTCAATGTCATGATGCTGGAGCCAAAAGGTCAATTCATAGAATAGTTGTTGTGAAAGTGCGTAACAAAAAAATTAGAAACATATTTCAATCAATACTTTCAAAGGTTATTTTTAGTTGAAATTGCACAACTCATTTTTCAAGAATACCCTTTTGCCCCCAGCATCATGACATTGATCCCTAAGTGCAGTTGAATACGCAAGCATCATGGTTTTCTCTTTTTCTGGCAATATCATATATGTCGCAAAGACTTTTTCTGCTCCTGCTGCCGTTCTTTTGTTGTCATCATTTTATCACCTCTTTTTTGTTTGTTTCACTAACATTCTATATCATTAAACAAATAGTGTCAAGAGCTTTTGTTTGTTTGACAAACTTTTTTTTATTGCACTGTATGAAACATTGTGTTAATATGTGAACATGGGAGGTGATAAAGTGACGGTTAATGAAAGAATTAAAGAACTTAGACTTTTGCAAGGTCTTACAATGGAACAATTTGGTGAACGTATTGGTATTAAGAGAGCATCTGTAAGCTTAATTGAAAGTGGAAAAAATAATCCTTCTGACCAAACTATAATGTTAATCTGCCGCGAATTTGGCTATAATGAGGAATGGATCCGCGACGGCATTGAGCCAAAGAAGCCAGTGATTGATGAAGATATGGAATACGGACAGATCTGTGCCGAACTCGGCATCACGGACAGCCGAGCAAAACAAATCATTCTAAATTATGGCAGATTCTCTCCTGAGGATAAAAAGCTCTTTTGGGAATACATAGACAGATTAATTGACACTACTGGACAATCAAACTGACAAAGAAACAAAACTTAACGAATCAGATATGGGAGGTCAAAACATGGATTATATTATAAATTTTACATGGGATTCAGAAGCGAATGTATGGATAGCCACAAGTAATGACATACCAGGGCTTGTGCTCGAATCCGGTTCATTTGATGCATTATTGGAACGAACCCGTTTCGCAGTACCGGAACTGCTTGAGTTAAATGCATCTGAACCGCAGCCTTTTTCTCTGACATTCAAATCTGAACGGCATGAAAGAATGATTTACAATGGCTGAATATGAAAAAAAGATACGGAAAATCATGCTGCAAAATGGCTGTACTTTTGTGCGACGCGGAAAAGGCAATCATGACATCTGGTACAGCCCAATCACCAAACGAAATATAACCGTTGATACCAAAATAAAGTCAAGACATACAGCAAATGCAATCATGAGCCAAAGCGGTATCAACCATAAATTTTAGATATGCCAGATTCGGCTTTCATGTAAAAGCAACCGATATCTTACAAAATGTTGAGCGGCTGCTTTTACTATGCCTTCCTATTCCGTCAAATGCTGAAGCACAGGCGACATCAGTGTGTCCCCGACTCCTGCGCTTGCCTGTACGAAACCGGATGCCATCGCCGCTTTATTCTCCCCGATGATCGGGAAACAGCCCCCATCACAATGCCAAAGCAGAGCGCCCCTGTACCCGCCGGAAGAATGATGCCGAAAAAAATCAACAGCATCCATATATTGCTGCAAAACGGGGTTACGGACAATGCAGGAAAAGGCAAATGAAATCAAAGGATTGGAAACAGGGATCATCCGTGTCGGCACGATCTCCAGCATCACCTGCCATTGGATGCCACAGCTTATAAAAGGTTTTCAGGAACTTTATCCAAAAGTGCAGTTTCTCTTTCATCAAGGGGATTATACTTCCATTCAGGAATGGATCAAGACCGGCGCTGTTGATTTCGGTTTTATCACACCTCCTGCCGTCACCGAACTGGAAACAATGGTTATCAAGAATGGGGAAATGCTTGCAATCCTGCCAACAAACCATCCGCTTGCCACACGCCCAGCCGTCCGTTTGGAAGAAATATAAAAGATCCGTATATTTTAATGGAAGAAGGGCATTACAGCGAACCACTCAATGCCTTTCACTGTGCTGGATTAGATCCGGTATATCAAATACACGATACATGACGATTATGCCATTATGACAATGGTAGAAGCCGGACTTGGCCGTAAGTATTTTAGCCGAGCTTATATTACGCCGGACTAATTTTAATATTGCGAAAATCCCAATCGATCCGCCAGTAC
>JAIECJ010000137.1 GCA_029068555.1 Lachnospiraceae bacterium | reverse complement strand
CCGTCAAAAGCCGGATGCGGAAAGCAAAGAAACAGTTAAAGGAAAAATTGGAGGCGATAGGATATGACAGATGAAAAGTTGGATCAAATCTTAAAGCAAGCCCTTGCTCCTGAAATAAGTGACAGAGAAATCCGGATACATAGAAGGAGGAAAGATAAAGTGAATAAATTTGGCAAAATAGGAAAAGGTGTTGCTGCGGCAGTGTCTGCCGCGATTATTGGAATTGGTGGACTGGGATACTTTAATCCAGTACTTGCAGCAAAGCTTCCATTGATTGGAAAGATTTTTGAGAAAGTTGAGGATGATGCCACATATTCTGGAGACTATACGGATAAGAAAATTGTCCTGACAAATGAGGATTCTGCGGGGAATTTGGATACATCGGACTATACCGTATCTGATAAAGGAATCACACTGACTGCATCAGAAGCCTATTGTGATGGGTATTCCATATTCCTTACAGTAAATATTGAATCAGAAGATGCCGATTTCACTCATATTCCGGAACATTATACAGGCATGAATGTTGCGGATAACCGGACAGCCACAGGGTTTTATATAAGCGGAACATGGAGTGTGGATGGAAGTTCACCTGAATGGCTCGAAAATACATTTGATGGAAAGGTAATCGACATCCATACATTTGCAGGTATGCTGAAGATAAATCTTGAGGAGAAACATACAGGCAGCGGCGAACTGAACTTAAATGTAAGCGGTCTTGGTTATGATGATGACAGGATGCTTGACGGCGAGGAAATATCGGCATCTCACTGGACGGATGGCAGCTGGAATATCGTTATTCCGTTTGCGGTAAACGAAACAGATATAAAAACAATTGAAGTGGGTGAGAAAAAAGGGAATATTACGCTTGAAGATGTAGTGGTATCTCCGTATCAGGTAATTGTCCACGCGACAACACCGGGAGAGCAGAGAGAACTGACAGATGACAGGAGGGAAAAACTGCTTTCAAAAGATCCCGATATGACGGATGCAGAGATGTATGAGCTTCTTGGGTGGTCTTATGAACCCTGCCAGACAATATGCTTTAATCAGGATGGGGAAATGCTTTACGCAGATATGGAAATGGCAGGCAGAGCTGGATTTGCTGTTCAGGGGAAAGAGATAAAAACATTGTATGTCTACATTTTTGACAATATTGATGACTGGACGCAGATGGAACAGGAAGGAATGAACAGCAGCGCTGCAGACAGGGCTGTCATTACAAAGGAAATCCATGTAGAATAACGATATTCTTTCCCGACAAATACATTGTGATGTTCTGCATATTCATTGGTTGCACCGGTCTCGCATTTTCGTTTCGAATCTTTTTTGCCTTCATTTTTCCTGCGAGCTCGCGGTCAATACCCAGCCGGTTTGCTCCGTTCTTCCTGTTATCCACATTTTCCCCAGCTGGTGCATAAGTCGTGATGCCATCAAAAGCAGGTCTGGATGCGGCATGTCATTCCAGTGCTGCAAAAAATAAGCGGCGTATACATCACTATGTAACCTGAATTTTGTGCAAATATCACGCAAAGTGGGGCGTGCAGGTGGTAGGAATGATTTTTCAAACACGCTCTAGTCTGGCTGCTGTCCGTCATGCGCTTTCCACTGGCATTCCATGAGCTGCATATTTAGACAGACGAAATGGTGGACAGCATATAATTCTCGATCTTTTCTGAAGTCAGATATCCAATATAGAATTTCAGCGCCTGATTGAGAAACTTGTTCCTTGACCTGACATCTGCCTGCTGCAACAGATCTTCTTCAACGTAAAATGCTTTGTCCAACAGCCCGGCAAGTTGGTAGTTTATGCTTCCCCGCCAGACAAACGTGTGCCGGTTTGCGTTCGCCTCTGTCTTTGTCCCATCAATGCAGAGTTTTTTCATCGTAATAAGTCCTTCCTTTTGCAGGCGGCGCATAAACTGATGGTTCAATTCATCCAGGATTCCGCCTGTCAGTTTTTTCCCTTTAAAGTCATAAAAGCATCTCTTTGGGGCTTCTGCCCTTTGTCCAGCCAGATAAAGGCAGGATCCCTCCGGCACAGATCCACGATACGTAGGGCGTTCTGTTTCCGACAGCCCCCCTTTATTCAAAATTAACGCCCTTTTTAGGATAAGGACATCGTCCTATGAAGCAAAAGTGCGTGCAATTCATTCGGTTTATTTAACATTAGAATACATTTGTTCCATTATCAGCCTGCTAAATGTCGTACCGGTATAATTTATCCCGTCCACCTGAAGGGATATAATCTCACAGGTTCCTTCTTTATCCGCACGGAATATCATATTTAAAGTTTCTCCACTATAGGTTGTCCCCGCAAAACGGGCATATGTTATTTCTCCTTCCTTGAAGTTGCTCCATTCCCCCTCCACGCAGGATGCCCTCAGCGCCTCATTAATGACGTTGTCACTACTGTATTCCGTAAACTGTGCCAGACTGACACCCCTTGATTTTAAAATATCTTCCCCCCTCGCCATCTGGAAGAAAACATATGCGAAACATAGGAAAAATAAGCCTCCTGCAATCCAGTTTGCGATGCTTCCCCGCCGCATAATCCGTTTTCTTTTTGTAAACGTTTCCCTGTCCTGCTCCGGATTTTCGGAAAAAATATCCCCGATACAAAACTGCAGTTCCCAGCCCTCCTCTGAAAGAAAATCAGGATTTATCCAAGGTCGTTTTTTCTGCATAATATAAAATCTTCCGGATTCCATTCTGGAAAAATACCGTTCGGATTTGCACTGAAAAAACATACTGCCCTGTTCGTCCTCCCCGATTTCCTCGACCAGAGGACAGACCAGGTTTTTCCGCACGATAATCGACACCTCTTCCGGCGTATAGCCTGTCAGCGGGATTCCTCTATTTATGTTCAGTTTCCTTTCCAAAATATTACTGTATATCCACCACACGCCCCTGCACACAATCACAATCAAAAGCAGCCACATACATATGGTAAAAAGTAAATCGTTCTGTATCAGTTCCTCTATGTCTCTCATATCTTCACGCCTCCTTTCTCATCACTCACTGCGCGCAATGCCGTCCTTAATTCCCGCCATCGGTATTGGATTGTCATTCTGATAATACTCCTCTGTTTCCTCAGCCATTATCGTCTCTGCATACAGCTCATTGCCATGCTTTGTAATCCATTCCACCTGCTGATATCCCATATGCCCATACACCGAATAAATACCGTCCCCGTTCTCCGATTCGTACAGGGATACCAGACCATAAAATTCTCCGACTTCGACAACATTTGCACTGCCATCCACCGTAAAGACCGTGTTCGTCCAGTCTGCGGCACTGGTGCCCCAAGACACAATCAGCTCCTCGACACCGTCATCATCCATGTCATAAGTGGCATACTCGCAGTCACTTCCATAAGCGCTTTCATAATCAAAAAGTACGGTGCCATATAAATCATAAATGGAAATCGGCTCATCCATCATTGTCTGATCCCCTGCCGCAATCCCTTCTTCCGCGTATCCCCACAGATCTGTCTCGGTGACACAGATATCATCATATTTTGTTCCTTTCTGTCCCTCCAGAATTGTTATTTGCAAATACTGCGTCCGAACAGGCTCATCAAAGACAAAATTGTCTGTGTACAGGCTGTATTCTACCTGACCATACTCCCAGTCGCAAAATTCTGCTTCAAAATCCTCCCCGTCAACGCTTATTAGTGCGCGTTTTATTTTTCCGTTGGCATGATAGACGGATTCATTTTTCATATAACCATTTAAAAATGAGATTTCTGACAAATAAACGGGGCATGTAAATTCAATATAGATATATTCTCCTTCCCCCGTTCCGTCCGCACCCTCGCTCCAGCAAGTTTCTCTGTCCCCGTCAAGCAGGGTTTCCGCCTTATAGGTCTTTGTCGTGTCCGTCAATTCCGATGATGCATAAATACTGCGTACATAACTGGGATCAAGCTGTATGATTTCAGGTTTTTCCGGCATTTTCGACATCGTGTTCCCGATGGTATTTTTCTGGGAAGTATCTGCTGCCGAAATATCTTTTTCAATCTCTATGCCTTTATCTGTCTCTGCAATAGGCGCTTCGTCCTCCTGCTGCATTGTATCTTCCTGCATATCCGCCAGGAAATCCTTCTCATTTTGTTTTGGAGCAATGCTGATTAAGACAAAAATTATAATAACGGCGCTTACTGTCAGTACCGTTATGAGTGGAACTGAAATGCCACCTAACCGCCCTCCACTTTTCTTTTCATCAGGATTTCTTGTTTCCTTTTCGCCGTGCTGCACATTATCCTGCGAATTTGTCTGTACTCTCGTACCACACCTGGTACAAAACCTGACGTTTTCTCGCAATGGTGCGCCACACGCACGACACACCTGACTTTCTTCAGGCTTTGCCGTGTCAGTCGGGGGCTGGTTTACTTTTAAAGCAGCTCCGCAGTCAGGACACTTTCCTGACGCATCCGCCACTTCCTTTCCACAGTTTGTACAAGTCATTTTGCCACTCCTTTTCCTTTCATTCCAAGCAATAATGCAGCCATAATACTTTGATATCGCTTTTCTATTTTTCTTTGTTATGATACCAATATCCGTCTTCGTTTTTTGTTATAGCATCCTGCACTTCCGTTTAGTCATCTGATTCGTCAGCATTTACCGGCAGATATGCCAGATTACAGGTATCCATGAGACAGTCTGCCCATACAGATACCTGTTCCCCGAGGTACGGCACATCTTCTTTGTCCTGCATCTGCGCAAGCCGGGCAGCAACGCGCTTTTTTCTTCCCATATAGCTATCCGTTACCATTTTCAGCAATGTATCATATTCAGCAGGAGCCAGAACCATTTCCCTGACGGTAGCCCGTATTATATTGTCAAATAATTTCTGATAGTGTTCTGGCGACATTCCAAGAATACAGAGCGCATATGCGTCGGCATCCTCCGCAATGCTATAGGACGGTCGGATTACCCAGTCTGCAGGAACCCCGTGAAAAAAATCCGTATTGCTCATTTTGTCAATATGATCGATTTCCCCTTTTAAATAACACACGCCATGTCCTGTTAAGTCCGCTTCATTTTGCCCTGTCAGACAGCGTACTTCCATGTCCTTTAGAAAATACATTTCCTGACCAATTCCATAGCACAGCATCTCCTGTGTGACTGTCTCCCCATACACCTTTGTCCATCTCTGTACGTCTGCGACAGAGACACCGATGATATTTCTCTCCTCTCCTGTACAATCTGCACGATGAAGGGAAAAGATTCCTCCCATGGCAGATGCTTTCCGAACCACACGAATGCTGAACTGCAAATCATCATAGTCAAGGCCTGCCTGGGCATACATACATTCATCAAGCAGATATTCCAATAATTTTGTTTCTTCTTCTGTCTTTCCCATCATTACCTCTTTCTCCAATTTATTGAGTTTGGATTCTCTGTTTCTGATATAAGGCACTGTCCTTTGTGCCATAAATAAATTATAACAGTTGGGATAGACAGGATTTGTCTATGTGAAAAAATACTTAATGATAAAATATGTACTATTAGAGTCACAAAGTACTATTTAAAAATGAAAATCATATTCAGACTTTTTATACCCAGAGATGAACAATGTATCAATATCCCAAGAATTTCCTATCAGTTACACAGTTAATACAAAAACTTTCAAATGCTGGAATGATAATTGACCACAAAATGAAACAGAAATGGCATTGACAACAATCGGATATTATCGACTCACTGGAAGCGTCTAACAAATGTCCGGCCTGAAAATTCTCAATGTGATGATGCTGGGGTCAAAAGGGTATTTTTGAAAAATAAGTTATACAATTTCAACTAAAAATAACCTTAAAAGTCTTAATTGGAATATGTTTTCAACTCATTTGTTATGCAAATTTACAACAGCTATATCATGAATTGACCTTTTGACCCCGGCATCATGACATTGTGAAAATTCTAGCCTTATCACTTAGGGGATAAGGCTATTTTTATGGGGAGAACTTTTCTATTATATTTCTTTTGAATTGCGCAGCTTACATATTTCCAAGTATTCTATCAATGACATGCACAGCAGCTTTTTCTTATCATACTGTAAAGAATATATTTTTCCTTCCATATCCGAAACAATAAGCATTCCATCTATACCCAGATTTTCCAACAAAAAACAGTCTACAGGAAATTCAGGATTTATCTCTCTCTCATGATTTGTAGTTTTCACAACATCCAAATAATCATCAACATTTATCCCTGTCCATTCTGTCGCATAAAAGCTAATCGCACCAAATTCTTTCAGATATTCCCTATATTCTTCTGGAAAAGTTATTTTCAAAACCTGTTCAGCCATTGTAATCTGTTCATCTGTACCACTTTTTGCATAGTACAAGTTCGGCACTTCTTTTATTTTATCTACAATATTACTCATTATTACCTCCTCTAGCCCTAGCTTCCCAATAAGCGCTTCTTTCCTTTGCAAACTCCTGGCGGTCTATCTCTGTTTCTTTCAGCTTATCATGCAGAATTGTATCATTTCCATTCATTCGATGTTCTTCTGGCAATAATTCAGCCAGGGGACTATCCGAATGTTGACCAATATGATGCAACTCTATTATTTTTCCATCCTTGTTTAAAGGAGGAAGCCCCTTTTCTGCACGTTCCTTATTACTTCTCCCCATCGAATCTTTTTGCTCACAGTTTATATCACCACGAATGAGACACTTTTTACCATTTATTTCCGCTTCTGTCAATCCTGCATTTTTATAGATTTCGTATTCTGCAATAGAATTAATATTATTAATGATTTCATCTGACCATCCCTTTTCTTCTTTAATATATTTCTTTTCCTTATCCGTTAATCCATCCTGTTTATCTTGAAAATAGGCTGGGTTTTCTGGCAGCCCATCATCACCCATCAGACGGTCAAATTTCTGCCTTGCTTCATCTGAAATCGCCCTATAATCAGTTTTCGTTGTTTTCGGAGCATCTGTCATTTCATTCATCCGAAATTCCAAAGCCATTCTCTCCTTTCACCACATGTTTCGCATCAGCATTTCAACCAATCGATTCGTCTCTGTTCTTTTCTGCATTACAGCATTCTCCATTGCCAGATTCGCAATAATGCGACATTGTTCTATATCCTCGAATCCTTTAATATCCGGTATAAGTGTCTCACACATATGCCGATACCATATAGAATATTCCTTTTCATACTGCCTCGACAGTGAAAATGCCCTATCCGCGTAAAAAAAGCCATACAGGGCAATTTTCCGATAGTGCTGTATCTCTTCCTTCTGGTTCGCATACAAGTATTTCTGGAATGCAACTTTAGTTCCCGCAGAGACATTAAGCTGGTATATTTTATCCTGAAGATGTGTCACATATTTGCAATCTAGTTTGTTCCTCTCATTTATCGGCATAATAAGCAATCTGACATATTTTTGCCAGTTCGGTTCTACGAGATTTGCCGTCAAGGATCTTATGTAGTTCTCTGTCTTTTGCAAGAATGCAGGCTCCAGCCTACACAAAACAGGTTCCAGCCAGTTATTTTGGTAAACTGCCGACACGAACACAGGCAGTTTGGAAAGCTCCAGAATCTGTTCCTCCGACAAGCCTGCAGCCCTTCCAACAAGCTCACGATCAGACAAATCGGGCAAACGCAGAATAATCTTTGTGTTTGTGTTTCGGATTGCCGACATGTCCATTAGTCCCGGTGACTGATCCACAATTATAAATCCTTCCCCATAAGTACGCATCTCGGCAATCGAATTCGCAAGCAGCTCCACAGCCTTTCCTGCCACATTTGCACTTTCCTGACCTGTGTCCTGTGCGGTTCGTCTCAAGATATTATGCGCTTCCTCCAATACCGTTACATGGCGGAGCGGAAGATTCATTCCTCCCTCTGCCCCCATTCGATACTCCTGAAGCTTCATCACAAGAATTCCCATGATAAGGGACTTTGTCTCGGAAGAACCAATGCGGGATAAATCAACAATCACATTCTCATCAAACAGCCTGTACCCTGGAATTTCATTTGACGCAAATATCTGCCGATAAATTCCATTGGTAAGGGACTTTATCCTTGTACATAATGCACCCTTATAATCCCCCTTGCTGTCCGCCGAGTATTCGGATTCGTCCATGACAAGGTTAATCTGCTGCAGGACGTCCGCAAATGCCGGATATAAAAATTCCCCATCCGAGTTCCTATACTGGCATTTTGACTGTTCCAAGTCCCATCCTGCCGTCATATAGGAACGCTCCACCGCTTCTTTCAGGACTGCAGGCATGGCTGCATACATTGGCCAGCAGACGTTAAAAATCTCAATCAGCCTGTCAATATGTTCCAACACATGGATTTCTTTCGGAAAACTGAATGGATTTATCCGAAGCAGCGGCGTTTTTTCAGGATTACTGCCAAATACATAAACGTCATTTCTGTTCCCGTACCGGTTCTTATACTCGCCCTTCGCAGGCTCAATTACCAAAAATTTAATCTTTTGATTTTGCGCATCCTTTACATTCCTCTGCATCAGTGTATCCAGCATGTGGTAAATCATTGTGGATTTTCCGGAACCTGTAGATCCTGTAATAAACATATGCATGGTAAGACTTTCCAAATCCAAAGACACGGTAGAAAGGTCTCCGTCAATTCTTCCCATGTGATACAGTTTTCCTATCGGTAGTCCTTGATTCTCCGGAACCAAACGTACATTTCTTCCAAATGCTGCCATCGGAATCACTGTAATGCCATTTACGGATTTTTTAGGAAACCCTACTTGTATTGCCAGTTCATTGCCGCTTATTACAGAAGCCGGCGAGACAACAATCCGTTCTCCATCATCTGCATTTCCTGTATTACTGAAGCGAGGATGCACAAATGCCTCCAAATACCTTGAAATTAATTTTGTCTGGTCCTTCCGATACCATGTATTGATATGGGATGCCTGTATTCCCGAATCCTTTCCCCGCAGGATTGCATTATAGTTGCCCGCAACCGCAAGCGCCTCCTCCCTGGTATCCGCAAGGCAGTAAGACGCACATTCAAACGCCCCGAAGCTTTCACAGTTGTCCAGTCGTTCAAGATTGCGGTCAATTTTGTCCAGCAACGCACGTACTGTTCGATTTTCATAGTTCATCTGCAGACTCTTCCCGATTGTCTTTGACGAACCAATCGTCTCCGTGAGAGACTTGCTGTGCTGACTGGACTGCGTCCTTGTATCCGATCTTCCGGACGTATCTGATATACCCGAACTTTTTCCTCTCGCATACCCGGCTCCCGCATTTACACTGAACACCTCTGGAATACCAATATTGACCCCGCCATTTACAGATACCGACGAGAATTTTCCGTTAGACATCGTCTTACTTTGCGCCATCGCGATTCCCGTAGAAATTCCTTTGCTGATTCCCTCCATATTTGCCTTCGACAAAGACTGTGCTTCACTCTCTGACATGGTCATGGAGCTGCTTCGGAATGTCGACAGCTGTGTATGGAGTATTTCATATCCACGTTTCATAATCTGCACTTCGCTAGACGAAATCGGGTCTGCAATCATCAATATCGTATATTTCATTCCCCTCAGGGAATCGACCAGATTTTCTATTCCCTGCACATAGGATGCTATTTCCGACTGTTTTTCATTTCTTGGCGCCACAATGCCTGACACTGACGATATACTCTTTCCCCCTTGTCCGCCAAAAATATGATTCTGTAGTGCTTCTACCTCTGACTGGGTAAGGTTATGCATCTCCGCTCCTGCCATATTGCCGGACAAAGCGCCCGAAAATGCCATTCTGTCCGCTTTTCTGCGCTCCTTGTCCGATATGGCATCTCTTCGGAACTCCTTCGACAGGATTCCGATATAATATTCAATCGCTCCGCCATCGCTTGTGATAATGGTAACAAGCGTGCTTTTAATGGAATACGCGACATTGACAATCGTTGTCAGCTTATCCAGAAAACTCTCTTCCCTATTCCATACAAGCTTTGTCAGCTTATAAAACGCCCCGATTTCCTTCACGTCAATGTCGATGTCCATCGCAGAAGGACCCAGGATTTCATAGGATTCCAATTTATCCAGATAATCCTTGGTGATAATACTGGTGGCGTTGTCAATTGCGCACACAAGCTTTTTATCCAATCCGGTTCTAACCACTTCAAGCGCAGTTCCCATGTATCCGCCCTCCTATCGCTTTGCCATTTCATGCTCAAGCAGTTCTATATAAGCCTGATACGCGGCAATCTCCGCGTCCTTGTTTTCACATTCCTGTATCAGCATTTCAAATTCTTTATTCATCTCCGCCAGCAGGGAATCCTGCAAATTTCTGCTTATCGCATTCATGGACTCCCTCAGTTCTTTAACTTTCGCAGTGAGCTTTGTGCTCAGTTCATCATAAATTCCTGAAATCGCTTTTGCCTGTGCCTGCACCAGCGCTGTTCTCTCAGATGCCGAGGTCAATCTTCCTGTAAATCTTCCTGCAATTCCATTCATGGCATCTGAAAAGTCCAGCTGGAATACCGGAAACTCAATCGCACTCACAACCTCTTCCACCATAATTCGTATGATTGATGAATCGTACTTTTCGCTGCCCATATCGAAATTCCTTATGACGACATCCAACAGCTTTCGCTTAATTTCCTTTACCTGTATTGCCTCAGTAAATACCTCCTCAATCTGATTGGTGGCTTCCATGGCATATTTACGCAGATTGTCAATGGCATCGCTTGCCACGCAGTACGAATAGTGCTCCGTGCGGGTTGTGTACTCCGTATGACTTTTCCCCCAAGTCCACGGCTTATACCATTTGGAATCTGACACTGTATGTGCCTCCTGCACTGTTTTCGAACCTGTATACTCCTTGAGGTTCGAATAATCTTTGCTTGCCGACCGAAGCTCCCGAACTCCTTCCGCTTTTCTTGACTCAAGTTTTGCAGACAATTCGCTAAACACCACGGTAATATCCGCTTTGACACTGCCAATTTGTCCTTCTATCAATCTTCGCTGCTCTATCAGATTTTCCCGGTCATTTCCTGATAATACATCCAGACGTTTCTGTGCTTTCTCCTTATATCCCATCAGCAGTGTTCTCAATTTCTCCTCGGCATCCGGTATAAACCCTTTGGCTCTCTTTTCCAAAATGGCTTCCTTTTCCCTGACCACCTCATCAAAAACCTTCTGTACCGCCTCAAAATTGCCAAGCTGGCGAAGATCTTTCCGCAAGTCTGATGAAAACAGCTTAAGTGCAGAGGCGACATTGTTTTCCTCTGCACTGTAATCGTCTGAATTCTTTTTTGACATATTATACGCCATTGATGAAACCAGAATCGGTTCAGAGCATTCAGAAATCACTTCGATCAACTCGCGGCTGCTTCCCCTCGCCTGCAAATCCCTGATGAATTCCTCCACTTTGGCTTTTGCGCGCCGTCTCAGTTTCCTTTCAATGATTTTACCCGCCTTGGGAATATTGTCCGCCGTATTTTCATCCTCCCCAAAAATGTCATCCTCCTCTGTGGGCATACGCAGAACATCCCGAACGCCGCTGTCATATTTGCTTGCAATCAGCACCAGTCTCTTCACGCCATTTTGCGGTAATTGGCTGGAAAGCAGAATCCAGTCGCTCTTATCCAGAAAGCTTCCGGACTGGCTAAGGAAAAACACAACATCACAGACCTCCATAAATTCCTTTGTCCGTATGGTACGCGACGCAATCGGATCGTTCAGCCCCGGTGTGTCCACAATCGAAAGACCTTCAAACTCTTTCTTGTGCAGAAAAAGCGTCACTGCTTTCACAATTGGCGTAAATTTTCCGTCCTCTCCCACATAGTCGTTCAGATGCGCGATTAAATCCTCATATGTATCAAAGCGAATTTCCTCTTTCTTCCGCTGCAGATACTTATGCGGATCAACACCATTTTTTCTTACCATTGATACAATTTCTCTGGCAGATGTATATATCTCGTCATCCAAATCCACGCCAGCATTTTCTTCCAGTACTGACCACTCATCTTCTGTGTAATACTCTATCCGGATTATGTTTTCTTCTGCGTATTCCATCTTTGTCAATGTTGCCGTTTTTGGCGTTGATGCCTTGGGCAAAATCTCCTGACCATCAAAAAGGAGTGTGTTCAGAAAGGAGGATTTTCCGGCTTTCACCTGTCCTACCACACCAATATTGAGCTTTCTTTCCTCTCGGAAAAAGTCCTCTGTCTTTAAACGAAAGTTTGCAATGAGTTGTTCCAGCCCGGCAATGTCTTCCTGTTTTGCCTTTACTGACAGATTGCATATGATATTCTGAACATCTTCCATGAAATTTGTAAACTGAGTATTTTGAATCTGTAATATTTCCATTTTGCTTTCCTCTTCCTGTGGTCTATATATCGTTTTTCACCAAAATCGATTACTTGACTCATCAATGAACTTGAATGTTACATTCTCTCCTTCATACCTCTTTGTCAACCATTGCTCAATCTTCTTACCGGAATCAGATGGGTGTGAAATCACTCCAACGCTTCCGTAAGAATATGTTTTTTCTGCCTTAAATTGAAAAAGTGTGCCATCCTGCGATGCTTTTACATATGTTGTAGAACCTTGCTTTGGTCGATACTCCGCAATATTATCCCCTTTACTTACCTTACTTATCTGTTTCACCTTCCATGATAAAGAATACCCTCCCCACAAATCGTCATTATAGACTTTGATGCAGACGTACCTGAACAAGCAAAATGCTTTTTCTATTGTATTTTTACCAATACAATATTCATAATCGTCTATATATGGGAGTACTTCCTCAACATCTGCTTTTTTAATATTTTTAATGTCCTGATAAAGCGCAATTTTTGCTAATATGACACTTGTTTCCATATATGATGCATCAACTCCCAAAAATACACATAACTGCGCGATATACTCTATGGCCTCTCCATTTGCCTCCTCAACAAAATTTGCAACAATAAGTGCATCTACAATAAAGAACCGTCTGAAATCTGTACGTAGAATCTCCCCAATCTCGGAATAAATTTCTTTTTCCAATTCCAGACTTTCAGCATATACATCTTCCAATTCCATATCTATACGTGATTCCTTCAGAATCCATTGTATAAACACCATTTTTTCTGTGATGCCGTTTGTATCCATTTGCATCACACTAAGCAATAATTCTATATAAAGCTTACAGGCATATCCGTCCTTCAATTTGGCAAGCGGATGATTTGCAAACGGTACATTCTTTGCAAGCATCCGTATCATGTCATAATCCATTTCCATATTATCATTTGAAGTACGGATTTCCTGAATCTCCCTGCTGATACAATCAAGGGAATTCGCCATATCCTGTACCATTGCTTCCAGTTCTTTCACTTCTTTTTGTATATCCAATAAACTTTTCATTTTATCTCTCCCACCCAAACATTATATGTACACATGACAGATGAAATCTGCCGTGTGTACCGCGCCAGCTACAGCCGCAAAGCGGCATATCTCCTTATGCGGTTGTGCGCATCACATGATACTGATCAGTCAGTCTTTTCGACCGCCAGCATAACACAAATTAAAAACAGTTCTTCATCTAAATGAAATTTAGTAATCTCAAACCGATTCTATTGTTACATCCATTCCATACTTTTCCTGCAGCCATTGCTTAATCTCTTTATCC
Organism: Lachnospiraceae bacterium; assembly: GCA_029068555.1. Taxonomy (GTDB): domain Bacteria; phylum Bacillota; class Clostridia; order Lachnospirales; family Lachnospiraceae; genus COE1. The sequence goes on along the minus strand of JAIECJ010000137.1, from coordinate 5,492 downwards.
GTATCAGAAGGATGCGAAATCACCCCAATTCTTCTCATATAATTTTCAGCATGAAATTGAAAAAGTTTACCGTCCTTTGATGCATAAACCTTCTTCTGAGTAAAACCCAAAAATCCATACCTCGCAATTAAATCACCCTTATTTACCAAACTTCTTTGCTTCACCAACCATGTTAAATAATCAATACTATCGACACAGACTTCTCTGCACTTTAGCTTCACTTTCTTTATAGTATCTTTCGTAATACAATATTTATATTTATGTATGAACGGCATCACTCTTTCTATGTCCGAATTTTTTAGATTTTCAGCACTCTGTTCAAGTGCAATTTTTGCCAGTACAATGCAATTTTCAATGTATGATGTATTTGTTCTCATCAGTGTGCAAAGCTTTCCGATGTACTCTGTCGTATCTTCATTTGCTTTGCCAGCAAAATTTGCAACAATAAGTGCATCTACAATAAAAAACATCCTATATTTTATATTCAATAATTCACCTATTTCAAAATAGGTATCCTTTTCCAATTCCAGACTTTCAGCATATGCATCTTCTAATACTATATCCAGACGTGCTTCTTTCAGAATCCATTGTATAAACACCATTTTTTCTATGATGCCGTTTGTATCCATGTGCATCACACTAAGCAATAATTCTATATAAAGTTTGCAGGCATATTCGTCCTCCAATTTGGCAATCGGATGATTTGCAAACGGTACATTCTTTGCAAGCATCCGTATCATGTCATAGTCCACTTCCATATTATCATTTGAAGTACGAATTTCCTGAATCTCCCTGCTGATACAATCAAGGGAATTTACTGCACCCTGTATCGTTGCTTCCACTTCTTTCACTTCTTTTTGTATATCCAATAAGCCTTTCATTCCATCTCTCCATATCAAACATTACATTAACCCGTTACTCCTCGCAACAGGTCATTTATACGGATATCCTCGGAATCAATCGCAAGACTATTTGTGATTAGCTCCGCCAGCTCACTTGCATACTCGCCCCCGCCTGCTTTTTTATTGATTACCGGCTTTATTCCCCGAAATGTTTCTTCCAAGAATGACTCAACGGAAGAATCTGCCTTTATCCCTTTTTCTTTCAGGTACGCTTCAAGCAGCCGCAGCGGACTTTGGTTTTTCTCCTGAAGCAAATCGATTTCCGAAGGCTCTGGCATCGCAATCCCTACGATATCCGATATATATTTAATTTCCGTAAAAAACGCATCCTGTAGCTCCTTTAACTGTCTGCTGACGTTTTTCAGCTCATTTACAGAGCCTTGTGCATCTCTTACAAGCTGCTGTAACGGCTCCAGTACCTCTTCATCAATATCCTCCGCAGTCAGCTTTGTGAGCGATAAGTTTAACTTCCGCAGCCTTTGGTTCTCCTCGTCGATTTCGTCCTCATAGAAATCCCTGCAGCGAACAAAAAGTTCCTTAAAATTACGTGCAAAATTGGACTCATAAACCTCCTCGTTCCATGCCGCAATCTGCTTCCTGATTTTCGCGGTATCCGCTTCAATGTATGCCGACAGCGCATCATCCTCAATCTGTTCTGACTTACAACTGAATGAACAGACATCAACGAACAGGATGCCTTTCAGTTCAAGATTCAAACGTATTTTCGCTATAATTTCCTGTAAATCTTCCAGATTCTTCTTGTCCGCCTTGTTGACAATAATCAGCTTCGGTATATCCGCACGAATGGTTTTGATAAACTTAATGTCCTCCTCCGTAATCGTCCCCGCATCCGCCTGCACAAACCACAGAATATAATTGCTCGCATTTAACTGCCCACTCGCAATCTGTTCATCTGTCTTGGCAGAATACTTTTCCGAGTCTGGCTTGGAATAACCCAGCGTATCCAGAAATGCTATATTCTCGTACTTATGCAGCGGAGTCGAGAAAAAGATATTCTCTAAAATATGTCCCAGCGTAACGCCATCCGATACCGTATGGTCTTCCTCGTCCTCCAGCTCCCCAAAGCCATGCGCAACCTTTCGAATATCCCGCGGCTGCATCTGTACCTGCGCGTCAAAAACATTGATTCCCATAACTTCATGCTTTTCACCGCTCACGATATAAGTCGGAACGGAAGTTGATGGGTCAATATCTGCCGGAAGCACCTTGCGCCCCATCAAGGCATTTAAAAAACTAGACTTTCCGCTCGAAAAACCACCGCCAAGTGCAATAACATTCTTCCCTATTAGCTTGTCATACAGGATAAAGTCACGAAACTTCTCGTACTCCGACTTAAAATCCGTATACAGCGTATAAAAATCCTCCGGTGCATGTTTCCCCAATGTATCAGGGATTTTTTTTCTGATAATTTCCTCAATTTTGGTCAAATCAACCACCAGCTCCTGATTTTTCCCCGGCTGCCGCATAATACTGCAAAGCAGTTCAAAATTTGCCAGTAGTTTTTCATAAGTCTCTGTCTCACACTGCATTTCTACTACCTCCATTCGCTGCTTACTGTAAAATCAGATCCCGCAATTCCTTTAATTTTGCCAAATCATTCTGTATCCCTATTGCATACTGCTCTTTATCCTTCTTTTCATCGTCTATTCTTGCCCGCACATCAGTCATCGCTTTTTCCAGTGTACTGCGCTGACGCGCAAGTTCATCCTCTATGGAGGTATTCATCAGCTTAATCTGTCCCGTGACAGCCGTCCGAATACCGTGCTCAACTTCCCGCATAATCTGCGGATAGACTTCGGCTTGCAGTTTCATGCGGATCTCGCTGCGCATCTCCTCGCGCTGTTTCTCTTCCTTCTGTTTATTAAGAAATGCCATGATGCCGGCTGCTATAAGTCCCAGTACAGGAGCTCCCAATACCAGCCCTGCGACGATAGCGACAACGGATGTCGTAATGCCGCTCTCTGACTCCTTTAAATCATAATGAAAGTTTACGCAGACATCCCCAAGCCCCTCTCCATTGAAACACTTCTTGACACGCTTTAAGTATCGCTCCATTTTAGGAATCAGCCGCTCGCTCACGCTTGTATTAACTGTATTTCTGACTACAGTGTTCAGATGGTCATTGATGCTCTGCTTATTCATTGTCATCGCCACAAATGTAGGTTCCTCCGCTTCGAGAGCCTCTTTGACATCCATCTTAATCTCCTCTACAATGTCCGCAGTCTGTGTATCAAATTCATCCTTTTCTGTCATAAATCCGTCCTCGAGCACATTTAACTGCCTGACAATTTTTTCTTCCTCCTCGTCAAGCCCCGACTCGCTCAGTTCCTCGCTTTTTAACAGTGTTTTCAAGTAGCTTTCCGTGTTGTCCAACGCGCAAAGCGTTCCTGACTGAAACTTCCTTGATAAAATTCCCTGAGACTGCTCCTGAATCATTCCCAGAAATTCTTTCACTTCGTCAGCCTCTCCTGTATAACTGCTCGTCAGGCAGATTTTGATCTCCCTATCCCCGATATATCGTTTCAGGTTTTCTTTCAAATTACAAAGCGTTTCTTCAAATGCGTCATTACACTTATCATATTTGGTTACGACAACACATATAGGCATTTTATTCAGCACAAGCTCTTTTAGTATATTTCCAACGCTTGCACGCACAATCAAATCATCTGCCGGAAATGCCACTATGTACACAAGGCTCTTGGGAAGGTAATTGTCTATCGCTTTATTGTGTATCTCAAACCCTGACTCAAACCCCGGCATATCCACAATCATCACATCCGGAATTTTTTCCAAAAAAGGATTTTGCAGACCAATTCTTACATGTGCAACTGTCTTCGCATCAGTTTCCATTCTCCGGTATTCTTCAAGTTCTACCTCCTCACAGTTCCCATTTTCCATATAAAGGCGCACATAGTCTCTGTCTCCGCTAAAGACAATTTCAGCAGGCACTGCCGTCTCGGGCGTGATATCTTCTTTCAGAACCTTTCTTGAATATCCTAACAGTGTATTCACAAGCGCACTTTTCCCAGAAGAAAACTTCCCTATAATCGGCGTGCAGACCTTTGCCTCAGAAATCTCTCCTAATATGTCATCAATGTACTCCACTGACAGCCCATACACGCTATTGATATCCTTTAGTTCCGTTAACGCACTGATTATATTCTCCATCTCGATACTCCTTTGTTTTTCTATTCTTCTATGTATTTTCTCTGCATTACCTATTAAAATTATAACCGGAAACTATGTCTCCAAAACTTCCACTGCCTCCCCCTGGCTCCTAAGCCACATGTCAATCCCTTTGCCAAACACCTCCGCCGCCACGATATACCCGTCCTCGTCGTGGTGGATAACCTCTGCCGTTGGCAGCCTGTCCTTCACTGCCTCAATGGAATCCCCCTTGTAGCGGAATTTCACGCGCCGCAGTTTTCCGCCGTACATAAACTGCACCCTTTTGCGGAACTCTCCCTCCTCAAACCGATCTTTATAAGGAATATAAAATTGTTCTTTCAATATTTTTAAGCTGTTGATGCGGTCAATGCGGTAGATTGTCGGGAATGCGTCATTGATGACATCAAAATGTTCCCTGACCTCGTCCGCATCGTCGATAAACGCTGCCATATAAAAATAAAACTCCGAAAAGATGATGGATACCGGCTTAAGCTTTCGTCTGACAACCTCCTGCCCTTTCATTTTCCGGTACTCGATTTCTATGTAATGACAGTTCTGTATCGCCTCGCCGATGCTCCACATGGTATCGACAAAGACTGTATTGTGCTGCGGCTGCACATAATAGAACTGTTCATTTTGAATCAGTTCCCTGACAAGCTGGTGGTTTTCGGGTCTCGCGCAGCAGTCCACCAGACGCTGCAGCATGGAGTCCATTTCCTTTTTCGTAAATGCCCTACTGTCCAAAAGAATTTTGCAGATTGCAAGGATTTCACTGTTTGTAAATTTCATTCGGGAAGCCTGCACAAGCTGGTAGCTGTCCTTTGCACGGTCATATTCCACAGTGTTGACAACGCCCGTGTTCTCTACATTCAGCGACAGGAAATTGCGGATTTCATCAATGTCGCGCTGAATGCTCCTCGGGCTTACGCCGTATTTTTACAGCCTCCTGCGCTTTATAGAGGGCGCCGCCGTTCATCAGTGTTGTATACATACTGAGTACGCGCTCCATTTTCCCGTTTTTTTCAAATTCGTTATCCATGCTTTTCACTCCATTCCAATGTCTATACTCAATAATGACATATATAATCTAATTTTAACGGAATACTGTCAATTTTACAAATATTATGTCGTATTTTCACTACACTTTATACTTTCCAAAATAATCCAGAAAAATGAATACTCATCTACGGCACAAGTAATTTCTGAACAGTTCCGGAGCCTGCGAGTCATCCTGCACATCCCAAATTATCTCATGTAAAAATTATATAATTTATACATGAGTTATGCAAGCAGTTTTTAATGGTTATAATAAAATAAACAGGAGGATTGTTACAATTCACACCAACGCCAGTTTTCATCAGCTTATAAGTTATTGAGGTGTGAATTATAACAGATTTTGCA
>JAIECJ010000136.1 GCA_029068555.1 Lachnospiraceae bacterium | reverse complement strand
GAAAGGAGTTTTCACATGATTTATTCAAAGGAAATTGAAGAAATGTGTGTAGTAGCACGTGACGGTAATCATGGTTGCGCACCGATTCCAGAAGAGGCGAAATGGGTAAAAGCTAAGGAAGTAAAAGACATTTCCGGCTTTACACACGGTGTAGGCTGGTGTGCACCGCAGCAGGGTGCCTGCAAGTTGTCCCTGAACGTAAAAGAAGGTATCATTCAGGAAGCGCTGGTTGAGACAATCGGATGCTCTGGTATGACACACTCCGCGGCGATGGCAGCAGAGTTACTTCCGGGCAGAACTGTTATGGAAGCCTTGAACACAGACCTTGTTTGCGACGCAATCAATACTGCTATGAGAGAACTGTTTCTACAGATTGTATACGGACGTTCCCAGTCAGCATTTTCTGAGGAAGGTCTTCCTGTAGGCGCAGGTCTTGAGGACTTAGGAAAGGGGCTTAGGAGTCAGGTTGGTACGATGTACGGTACGTTGAAGAAAGGTCCCCGCTACCTTGAGATGGCAGAGGGCTATGTCACCGGTATCGCACTGGATAAGGATGACAAGATTATCGGTTACAAGTTTGTAAGCCTTGGAAAGATGACTGACTTTATTAAGAAGGGCGATGACCCGAATACAGCATGGGAGAAGGCTTCAGGCCAGTATGGACGCGTTGCGGATGCTGTTAAGATTATTGATCCTAGAACAGATAAGGAGGTAAAATAATTATGGCATTATTCGAATCCTATGAAAGAAGAATAGATAAAATTACCGAGGTTTTAAAGAGCTACGGTATCAACTCCATTGAGGAGGCAGAGAAGATTACCAAGGACGCAGGCCTTGATGTATATGATCAGGTTAAGAAAATTCAGCCCATCTGCTTTGAGAATGCCTGCTGGGCTTATACAGTTGGTGCAGCAATCGCTATCAAGAAAGGCTGCAGAAAAGCGGCAGATGCAGCAGCAGCAATCGGAGAGGGACTTCAGGCATTTTGCATTCCTGGTTCTGTTGCGGACAACCGCAAGGTAGGTCTTGGACATGGCAACTTGGGAAAGATGCTTCTTGAAGAAGAAACAGACTGCTTCTGCTTTCTGGCAGGACATGAGTCATTCGCGGCAGCTGAGGGTGCTATTGGAATCGCAGAGAAGGCAAACAAGGTTCGTCAAAAACCACTTCGTGTTATCTTGAATGGTCTTGGAAAAGATGCAGCAGAGATTATTGCCCGTATCAATGGATTTACATTTGTTGAGACAGAGTATGATCCTTATACAAACACAGTGAAAGAAGTATTCAGAAAGTCCTACTCTGATCAGAACGGTCCTCGCGGCAAAGTAAACTGCTACGGCGCAAATGATGTTTGTGAAGGCGTTGCTATCATGTGGAAAGAGAACGTTGATGTATCTATCACAGGAAACTCAACGAATCCTACAAGATTCCAGCATCCAGTTGCAGGTACATACAAGAAGGAGAGAATCGAAGCTGGTAAGAAGTATTTCTCAGTGGCTTCTGGCGGTGGTACAGGTCGTACACTCCATCCTGACAACATGGCAGCAGGCCCGGCTTCCTATGGTATGACAGATACATTAGGACGTATGCACTCTGATGCGCAGTTTGCAGGTTCATCTTCTGTTCCTGCTCACGTAGAGATGATGGGACTCATCGGTATGGGTAACAACCCTATGGTTGGTGCTACTGTTGCAGTTGCAGTTTCGATTGAGGAAGCCGCTAAGGAAGGAAAATTCTAATTGAATTGTAGCAAAAATGACAAAACTATAATATAAAGACAGATAAAACACCATGATTTTTGCGAATCGTGGTGTTTTTTGCATACAATATAGGCGCGTTTTTGCCGAGAAAATGTTTGTTGGTGCGGTGTAGGCGCATTTTGCTCACCAACCATAAAAAATCGAAAAAGGCCTGTATCTATGCGGATTCATTGTTTATGGAGATTTACAGAATAGAATAAATGGAGTTCGTATCACCCAAGTAGTACTTGTTTAGCACCCATCTTTTAGTAGTAGGTTGGATAGAAATATTGAGTAATTTGAAAAATTCTATAAAATAAAGATATACTATAAGAGTGAGAACCCAAAGTAAAAAAATTGTATTTTGTGCAAAAATATTATAAAGGCCTTAACAAGCCAACGATATAATTGGATTACAATAAGTTATTTAGAAATGTTTGTACTCAGATTGCAAATGTAGACTTTTTGAAAGGATTCATTTTTGTTCCTAAGCCAGATGATTTTTTGATGAAAGATAGAAATCTTGAAAATTATTATAATTGGGTTACAGGAATGAAAAATGCTCCATATACAGATGTAGATAGAGGGAAGGTATGTCGCACGACCAGTAAATGAAAGTGTGTCTATGGAGATAGACAAAAAAGAGACATATTATAAAGTGAAAAAAGGAACAGATATAAATTTAGCTGTTCATGCTATAAGTAAAGCATTTTATAATTCATATGATATAGCATTCTTTTTAAGTGCAGATACAGATTACATAAAGGTATATGAAATCTTAAAAAGCATAGGTAATTCCCTGTCCATGACAACCAAAAATGGCTGTGAAATGCCAATCGTTTCAGGTACGCGGTCAATCTGTTCTTCTGCAAGCCGCATTTCATCAAATTTACATTTAAGGCAGTCGCTCTCCAGCACCATACGGTTCATGACATCATACAGACATCCAAGCCCTATGGAAGCCTGAGGTTTTGTCCCTTTCCTGCTGGATGTCCCGAATTCTTCCAGGTTCTCCTCTTAGTGGGGATATTGATCCCTGAGCCGTCCGTGGCAAGAACTAAATATCTATGGAATGTAGAAAAACCAGGTTCCGCATAAAAGTTTCTGTTATGGTGGCGGTAAAGCTCATAGAAAGCCAGCGGGTTGAGCTTCATGCGCTGTTTCAGATAGCCGGGCCTTGATATTTCCATTCCTGGATGTGCAGTTTTCATATAATTTCGTAGTTCCAGGCTCAAAGTGATTCCCCTCCGATTGATCATGGTAAACAGAAGATCCTCCAACGGCATTTTTCTGTTTCTTAATCAGCGAAAAATCGGGATGGAATCATTAAATGTCTGGAAAAAATGCTGGAACAAAATGTTTGAATGAAGTAAAAATATATGCTTGACAACAGACCTTTCTGCGTGTATGATAAATATTGTAGCAGTACAGGGGCATCTGAGCTGTTGTTCAAATAACTGTATGGAGGATTTTGCATGTTAAATTTAATTGTAATGGAGAAAATTGCAAAGTAAATATTGCAGGGGTTGATTTTTAGCCTTGTTTGTTTTTGTGCTGGAAGTCTGCCTATATGTCGACAGCATACGCTGTTGGCGTTTTCGCCTTACAATTGTTTTATATGATGGTATATATTTTTGAATCATTAGAACATGGCTGTATGGCCATGTTTTTTGTACGCATATATTCTCGTATTCCATCCGGCTGCAACTTAGAGCGTGTTTGAAAAATGCTTTCTGCCAGATGTGCGTCACAGTTTGTGGGAAATTTGTGCTAAATTAAGGCGGCGTAGCGGGCTACGTCAACTGAATTTGGTGCTAATATCACGCAAAGTGGTGAATACGACGCGTACGCGTCGTTATGCAGGTGGCAGGAATGATTTTTCAAACACGCTCTAGTGCAGTGAAAATTAAGTTTTGGATAGTTTGGCGCAGAATATTTTTCTGAGCGTGTTGCTTCACAAACGCAGGCGTAGCGTTTGGCTACGTCGAGGCCTGGGGAGTAGTGCTATCAGGAAAATAGGCAAGACAAACTGCCAATTACTTAATATTCACTGTACTCGTATTGTGAGCCAGATAAAGTATACGAATTATCCAGTCAGGATAAAAGACCATGGTATAGACGCTTTCAGGCACCCATGGTCTTTTTGCGTTGTAAGGCTGTCAAAGCGCTTTGCAAGCACACCAAAAATGCATTGCGGTTCAGTTGTTCAGAAACAAAGCTTTCAGCGAAACAAACGGATCATTGTGACTTTTGACAAGCCAGTCAGGACAATTGTGTTGTGGATGCAGGTGGCATCTTATGGAGCCAGCGTGGTGGCGCTGTTCACTGCGATTGCCCGTGTGATATGGAAGTAAGGACTAAAACACTATGACAGCGCAAGCTCATAGCGATATTTTAATAGAAGGGAAAAACAAAAATGAACATTGAAAAACAAGTTGAATTTGATAAAATAAAGGAACGATGGAAAGCGCTTACGGTCACAGACCGCGCAAAGGAAATGATTACAGAAGTGTCCTGCTACCTAGATGAGTGTGAATTGAGAAAACAGCTTAAAGACACCACCAACAGCAAAAATCTGCTTGATAAGCTCGGAATGCCTCCTTTGCAGAACGTCGCGGAGGCTAAGGAAATCCTGATTGCAGCTGGGAAGGGCGACTGTCTGACCCCTTATCAGTTAGAGCGCGTGGAGAAAGTTCTGGTCGCTGTCCGGCGTTTAAAGGACTATCTCGTCAGAGGAAAACAATATGAAAATCCATTAGCCTACTATGAGGAAAATCTCGATGCGGCAGAATCGCTTCGGGAGGAAATCAGCCGTCAAATCAGGAATGACGCGGTCGATGATTATGCATCCAGAGAACTTAGGCAAATCAGGGCTGATATCATGCACTGCGAGGATCAGATGAAGCAGAAGGCAGAGCAGCTGATGCGCGCCAACAAGGAGTACATGGCAGACAGTTATTGCACCACACGCAACGGCAGAATTTGCGTACCTGTGAAAAAAGAGTATAAGTTTAAGATTTCAGGGAGCGTGATTGATAAATCAGCCACAGGAAACACCTTTTTCATCGAGCCTGTCAGCGTCGCAAAATATTATGAAGATTTGCAGCAGCTGCGCATCAGCGAAGAAAACGAAGTATACCGCATCTTATATACACTGACGGCGATGGTAGCCGAGTCCATCCCACTGATGAACGAAAATATCCGCTTGATGGAAAAGCTGGATTATATCTTTTCCAAGGGCAAACTCAGTATGGATATGGACGCTGTAGAGCCAGTCATCAACACAGAACGCCGTATTGTCTTAAAGGACGCAAGACATCCGCTGATGGACAGAGCGGTAAACGTTCCGCTTCAATTTGAAATCGGCAGACAGGCGAGAGGAATCATCATCACGGGACCCAATACTGGCGGGAAAACTGTGGCAATCAAGGCAGTCATGCTTAGCTGTGTCATGGCACAGTGCGGGCTTCATGTTGCCTGCCGGGAGGCAGACATTTGTATGAACAGCAGTTATCTCTGCGACATTGGTGACGGTCAGGACATCACAGAGAATCTTTCTACCTTTTCCGCGCATATTAAAATGTGCTGGAGGTACTGCGTGAAGTCAACCGCGACAGCCTTGTGATTATGGACGAGATGGGTTCCGGCACAGACCCGACAGAGGGGATGGGGATTGCCATTGCGGTATTGGAGGAACTTCGGAAAAGTGAATGTCTGTTTCTTGTCACAACACATTATCCCGAAGTCAAAGAATATGCAGACAAAACGCAGGATATCGTCAATGCGAGAATGACTTTTGACAGGGAGACCTTAAAACCGACCTACCAGATGGTAATTGGGGAAGCTGGAGAAAGCTGTGCGTTTTACATTGCGGACAGACTGGGAATGCCAAATAATATGCTGAGAACAGCAGTCAGGGCAGCTTACGGCGAGGCGGCAGTCAAAGACTATCGTTTCCGGAAGGAGGAGAATGCCATTCAAAATCAGGGTGTCCATAAGATTACAAAAGCAAGAAAAACAAGTCCGAAAACAGACCTCGGCATAAAGTATTGTCTTGGAGACAGCGTAATGGTATTTCCGGATAAAAAAATCGGCATTGTGTGCGAGCCGATCAATGAAAAGGGGGTTCTGCGCGTACAGCTTCCGGATAAAAAAATCTGGATTAACCACAAGCGTGTCAAGCTTCATGTAGCAGCAGAAAAGCTGTACCCGGCAGATTATGATTTCTCGATTATCTTTGATACCGTGGAGAACCGGAAACTGAAACATGATATGGAGCGGAAGTATACGGAGGCGGTTATACAATATAATGAGTAAGAATTCCGTTATTCTGTTCAGGGAAGTGTCAAAAAATTGGCACTTCTTTCTGCAACGAATTGTTTTTTTCTGCTTTATCGTTCTTTTTTGTGAAAAGATGATTCGTTACTAAGGAATTGCAGAAATAAAGAGAATATAGATTGACATTTATGGTCTAATGTGTTAAACTAATATCAGGTTTAACACATTAGACCTTTTGCGTGTGCGAACAGAGAATGGAGGAATGAACAATGGAAGTACCCAAAATATTTGAGAGTGAATATCGTTTCTGTGAAATATTGTGGGAGAATGAACCAGTGACAAGCAGTGAGCTGGTTCGCCTGTGCAGCGAAAAATTAGAGTGGAAAAAATCCACCACGTACACTGTGATACGGAGACTTTCTGAGCGCGGTGTGCTGAAATCCGAGGATGCCGTCGTAACATCCCTGGTATCTAGGGAGGATGTACAGTCAGCAGAGAGCGCGGAGGTTGTCGAGCGGACATTTTCCGGATCGCTGCCAAGTTTCATCGCAGCCTTTACGCGGAAAAAGAATCTCTCAGAGCAGGAAATTGATGAAATTCAGAAGATTATTGATTCCTATAAGGATTAACGCAGGAGTTATTGGAGGATTTGCATGGAAAAATTATTTATGAATCTCTTTTACATGAGCATTTCTGCAAGCTATCTGATTCTGGCAGTTTTAGCGGTTCGGTTCCTGCTGCGGAATGCGCCGAAAAGTATGCGCAGTTTTCTATGGCTTTTGGTTGGAATCCGCCTGGTTCTTCCGTTTTCAGTCGAATCGGTCTTCAGCCTGATACCAGATACAAAGGTGGTAGACGAATATATTTATGAGGCGGAACAGCCAGCTGGCAGCGAAGCGGCAATAGTCAATTTAAGACAGCCAGTCAATCAGCCGCTTCAAGATACATATGTTCCTTACACCGCTGCAGTCCGGAGGAAGCCACAGACAGCCCTGATGATTTGTACGCGTATATGGCTTGTTGGAATGGTATTGATGCTTGGATATATGCTGATAAGCTATATGCGGCTCAGAAACCGTGTCAAAATGTCTGTGCCGACAGAGGTGGTGACGGCTGAAAACCATTCTGTAAAAATATATCAGAGCGATACCGTCGAAAGCCCGTTTTTATTTGGAATCCTGCGTCCCCGCATTTATATTCCGCGCAGTATTTCCAGTGATGAGATTCCTTACGTGGTACGACATGAACTGACACATAAAAAGAGAAAGGATTATCTGATAAAGCCCATAGGATTTTTGCTCTTATCAGTCTATTGGTTCAATCCTTGTGTGTGGGCTGCCTATATCATGCTCTGCAAGGACATCGAACTCATCTGTGACGAGCGTGTTGTTCGCGAGCTTGGTACAGAACACAAAAAGGCGTACTCTCAGGTGCTGCTCAACAGTGCCGTAAAACGCCGTATGATTGCTGCGTGTCCGGTCGCCTTCGGCGAGGTCAGCGTGAAAGAGCGCGTGAAAAATGTCCTGAATTACAAAAAACCCGCATTCTGGGTGCTGGCCGCGGCAGTATTGGCATGTATCATCGTCCCAGTGTGTTTTATGACACAGAAAAAAACAGCGGCGCCTGAACAGGAGGAACTGCTGGAAAATGTTGAATCGCCCGAAAAGTTTGACAGTGAGGTAGAAATCAATATAGATGATTTGCTGACAGCAGGGGAGTATGAGCTGTTCTATCCTGATTCATCCCAGTATCTGTTCACGCCCAGTCTGAATCTGGGCAAAGATGGGGAGTTTTCTTTTGGCTATGATCTAGCCAGCTCCTATTTTAATCATGGGGAGTATGACTTAGTGCTGGATCGTGTGAAGGCTGTCACATATGATAAAAAGTACCATTATCAGTTTACATGTATTGGTGATGGTCTGTTGAGATTTGACGCAGACGAATCTTCCGAGTTGTACAGAACGGAAACGAACCAATCAGATACTTTGATGGCTCCCATAGAAAATGGATCCATCTTCGTCAAAAACAGTGCATTGTCAGCAATACGTAATGCGAACGGGATGATTCAAACCATTCGCGAGGATGCATACGAGGGCAGGATATGGACTGACGAAGAATTAAAGACGAAGCTAAGTGAACTGGAGGAAATAAAGCAGCAGCTGGCTAGAGAAGAAATAAAATTACTGCAGCAGTGGGAAAAACTGGACACAAAACCGCTGACTCAGGAAAAACTGTATGAAAGGATACTGACTCAGGAACAGCAGGATGTTTTGAACAAAAAACAGGAGATGATGGCACAGCAGTTAAAGGATGCTATAAAGCAGATAGAGGATGTACAGGCTGAGTGTTCGTCCATGGTGAAGGAAGCAGAGAAAATTCCAGCTGCAGCTAAGACCCTCGAACAGTGGGCGCAGGCATTTTGTAATCGAGACGCCAGAACTATCACAAAGCTTTCCAGCGAAGACGTTCAGAACCATCTGATCGAAAGAGAATTACTGGCTCAGGATTTTGACGGCACAAAAGACACTGCGTCATTTGGCTGGTCGAGTCCATGGCCGTGGGGCGATACCTATGACGGGGAAAGGGCAGCCTGCAATTACCATATTGTCAGCGCTACGGAACGCTCCGCGGAAATATTGTATTATGCATGGGTATCCGACCCGCATGTCACAGTGTGGAGGGAGCTGCTCACTTATAAAATAGAAGATGGCGCATGCATCATTACGTCAGAGACGCTTCAGTATATGGATGGAATCTGTATTGCAGAAGAATTTTATAGTGCTTATCCGAACGGTATTGCGGAAACAATGATGGACTATTATTCATTTAACGGGGCGGGGGAGATTCTGAATAAAAACGCGATGGAGAACCGGAACAGCTATTGGTACCAAAAAATGTTTGAACCGGACACTGCTGCGGTATTCCTTCTTAATATATTGGATAATCCCAATAAAGTTGGTGTCCATGTAGAAAAATCCGGCGAAGATACAAATACCTGTACAGTATTGTTTGATTTTTATGAGGATGGCAGTACTGCGTCTGTACAGATGATACAGCCTTATGGTTCGGATGGCATATGGATTCCATACACAGTTGATTCTGGCGCTTCAAATACGCTCTAGAGGTTTTGTCAGATCCTTATGTCTTTGATGGCCGGAATCAAAATTTACAGCGTAAATAGGCATTATTAAAATAAATAACAAATAATACAAACAATTGTTTATGGCATTTTGTGAAAAATGTATGTAATTTTGCTTTTATTATTATTTTGGATGTACTATATTACAAAAATGAGTTCATATGGTTGACACATTAATACATTAGTGATAAACTGTCAAATTGTTAAGACATTAAACATGTATTTATGAGGAGAGAATAAAAATGAAAAAGAAAATTGTAAATGTATTATTGTCAGCTATAGTCGTTACATCAATGATGTTCACAGTTACAGCCTGTGGTTCAAAGGAGGCTGATACGTCAGCGCCAGTAGATGCAGCTGCAACAAATCAGTCAGCAGCAGAAAATGATGTTGCACCGGAATCAACAGTGGCAGATGACACTGCAGAATCAGTAACAGCAGAGTCAACAGCAGCAGATGACGCAGATGCATCTGGCAGCATGACAGCTGAAGAATGGGTAAACTCTGATACAGCTGCTTCCTATATAGAAATTTTGAATGCAATGTTTGGCGGACAGATGACAACAGCTTTCGAAGCAGATAGCGACGCGTTGTCTTTGGTCGTAATCCTTTCAGAAGAAATGGTTGACTTAAAGGGTTCTGACATGACGGATGAGCAGAAAGAAGCAATGCAGCAGGCAATGCAGCAGCAGTATGACAGTACAGCAGACCAGTTTACTCCTATCCGAGATGAACTCAGAGACGAAATTGGTGATGATTCTTTAACAGTACGTATTATCTACAGACTCAGCGATGGTACAGAATTATTCAGTCAGGATATATAATTTGGCAGGACTTTGAGCGGCAGATTTCTCTGCCGCTTTTTACCTTTGATTAAGAACTGTCATAAATTGCGGATTATTGGCAGTATGGAGATTACAATATTGAAACATTTAAATACGATAATCAGACTCATATTATTTTTGTTTGGGGCAGCTGGTTTTAGCGGATTTATCATTCCCGTTCTAAGACGGAGAATAATAAACATCGGAAACGCATCTGGAATTGTAATATGCATATGCTTCATGCTTTACGCAGTATTTCTGCCAAAGCTCCATGAAATGATTCGCGTGTTTTGGCAAAAAACGGTAGGAAAAATTGTATTAGGCATATTTGCAGCAGGACTTGTAAGTGCATTGATTCTTGTCATCGTGATGACTGTGCTAATGGTAAAAGCTGCAAATACCAGACCAGCTGCGAGTGCAACCGTTATGGTTCTTGGCTGTAAGGTTTACGGGGAACGTCCAAGCATCATGCTGGAGGCACGCCTGAATGCCGCACTGGAATATTTGAATGCTAATCCGGAATCGTCATGTATAGTTTCCGGTGGGCAGGGAAGTGATGAACTGATATCGGAAGCTGAATGCATGTATCTTTACTTAACCAGTCATGGTATTGCAGCAGAACGAATATATCGGGAGGATCAATCAACTTCAACACGCGAAAACATTGCCTTTTCATATGAAATCATAAAAAAACATGGTTTAAATGAAAGCATAGCAATTGCAACCAATGAGTTCCATGAATATAGAGCCGGAAAAATTGCAGATAGTATCGGACTTAAACATGGGGCAATTTCCGGAAATACCGCGTTATGGCTGCTTCCAACGTACTATGCGAGGGAGCTGCTTGCTATATTATATGAATGGGTATTTTAGTATAATATAGAAATTTTGATTTTTGAAAATTGTCTTGAAAAACATGTCAGATATGTGATATTATTATTTGTGATTATAGACAAAAGTTGTCATAATAGTTGGTTGACATTTGAATAGTCAAAAATATCAGCAAACGATAAGGAGAAATTAAAAATGGGTTTAACAGAGCAGAAAAAGAACGAATGGGAAAATACACTTAAGGACGCGGGATTAATATCTCTCACAGATAAGATCCAGGACACCACAAAGGGTGACTTGTGGGATTTTGGTTCGCAGATAAGAGGAACGTACTTCTTTACTGCAGAGAGTCTTGTATTTGTTGGTGGTCTTGGCGGATCAACAACTTTTAGTGCTCCTTATAAAAAAATTACTGAGCTTAAGCTTTGTAATGTAGGAGGATTAATCCCCATCATGCCTACAGGAATTCTGGTTATTTATAAGGATGAAAACGGTAAAAATGTTAAGAAAAGATGTTCTGTATTGAAAAGAAAAGACTGGCTTGCCTTTCTCAGAGAGAAGACAGGTATCTCTGGAAACTAAGTTTCTCACGGATTTAGCAGTGAATGCTAAGTTCTGTGTGAACAGTAAGCGAAAAGGAGCAATTCAAATATTTTTATTATGGAAGCATATGATTTTTGGGAAAAGTATGTTACAATACTTCTATGAAAAAAAGGAGGTATTGTTTCATGAAATCAATCATACAGGATATGAAACATAATTATTTTATTAATGCAATTATTATGGTTATCCTTGGACTTATCCTTGTGATATGGCCGCACATTTTGGGCGTAATATTATGTTATATGCTTGGTGGAGCGCTTATGCTGATGGGCATCTTTCAGTTAATAGGATTTGTGCGTGGTGAGAGACTTGGGTTTTATAACAAATTCAATATGATTATGGGGATTGTCCTTGTCCTGCTTGGATTATGGATCTGCACAAAACCCCATATTGTCCTGTCGATAATCCCTGTTGTTGTTGGTATTATCATATTAATTCACGGGCTGATGGATATTGAATATACACTTGATATCAAGAAAACAGGAAATGATAAGTGGTGGATTAGTTTGATAGCGGCAGGTATTACGCTGATACTCGGACTGCTTCTGGTATTGAATCCATTCACTGCTTATGAAGTGACCATGTTTCTGATTGGTCTCGCCATGCTGTATGATGGCGGATCGGATTTGACGATTCTGTTCTTTTCGTATCTGGCACAAAAAGATACAGATAGAAGAGTACGCGATTTTAAAGGATAAAAATATTTTTCATTCAACGGCTTCCGAAGTGGTTTCGGGAGCCGTTTCACTATCCTCAGCATCCTCGGCTTTGTCCCCGTCTAACCATTTATCAAGAATATGGCTGTCGTTTGTCTCCTCATAAACAGTGACATGTTCATCATCAGGTATTTCGTCCCCAGCTATCATATATCCTGCAATTCTAATCCATTTCATTGATATCTGATAATGCTGGTAAGCAACAGATGCATCATTTTCGTTAAAGGTATCAGACTCATATGCGGAATGATAGTATGAAACGGCGCTTGACATATGTTCTGAAGCTGTATTAAGCGGATTTGTGATGCCTACATATTGTGATGGCGGAGCTACATTACAAAACGCTGCAACTTTATCATTCATGCCTTCAAGTATTGACAACAGCTCGTCAACAGATTCTTTTTGTTCTACATCTAGCATATTTATTTTTTCTTCAGCATCCTTCATATATTTTGTGAAGTCTTCTACTGATGTAGAAAAACTTGCCAGAGCAATTTCGTCCTCGTTTGATTTATTACATCCCGACAGACAAAGAGCACAGAAAAGGGCAGCTGGTAATAATATATACTTTTTATTCAACATAATATTTTCCAATTCCCACAATTTATTTTGAAAGTCTTTATCAACTAACAATCAGAATTATGTATAAAATACGTTCTATATTACAAATTTTTGCGCACTTATACAGTGAAAATTAAGTTTTGGATAGTTTGAGACAGAATATCTTTCTGAGCGTGCTGCTTCACAAACGCAGGCGTAGCGGTGGCTACGTCGAGACTTGGGGAGTAGCGCTGTCAGGAAAATAGGCAAGTCAAACTGCCAATTACTTAATATTCACTGTGCTAGAGCGTGTTTGAAAAATGCTTTCTGACAGATGTGCGACACAATTTGTGGGAGATTTGTGCCAAATGAAAGATGCATAGCGAGCCACGTTGACTGAATTTGACACAAATATCACGCAAAGCGGGGCGTGCAGATGACAGGAATGATTTTTCAAACACGCTCTATACAATTACAGTTTAACATAAAATATAGCTAAAATCAATCATTAAAGATTTGAATAGAAAAACGACTTACTGGCATTTCTGAGTTACTGTTCACATCTACGCCAAAGTAGTGGGAATCATGCGCCAAAATGCTTGCCTTTTAGCATTTTGTGTGCAAAATCTGTTATAATTC
>JAIECJ010000135.1 GCA_029068555.1 Lachnospiraceae bacterium | reverse complement strand
GCCATAGAATGCATTGCCCAATGGCTGTGCGCACATGGAAACGGTAAGAATGACAGCAATTACCTTTCCAATTAAATTTTGTGGGGTTTCTGTTTGGATAAAGGACATCATCTGCACGGTAAAAATCGTTGAACATACCATAATCGCAAAGCAGCATACGGTTATGACAATATAATTTATGATTGCGGATGAAAACAGTATCAATGAAACACTGATAGGAAACACGCATACCGCACAAGCGATTACGAGATTGCCCGATTTATAAATCGCCAGTTTGTTTGCAAAAATGCCTGCTCCGATACCCCCTGCCAGCCCGCCTGCCGCCAATGCTCCCTCTGCAAAACCATATAGCCTGTTTGCTTGTGAAGTATCTAAATTTAATACTTCTGTTACCAGATATGGAAGTGCGACAATAATCATTGCGGCAAGGAACAAATTAATTCCGCAGATTACAAGAACGGCTTTTCCGATAACAGGCTTCTCCTTTCGGATAAAGCGGATGCTATCTGCGAAATCGGTTCTGGCTGTCTTTAATATACCGCCGCCTGAAGTTTGTTTCTGGAACGGTATTTTAATGAAAATTTCCATAACCGCCGACATAAGAAAGCATACCATGCAAACCCACAATACAGGCTTTAATCCATATGCGCTGTATAAAATGCCTCCAAGTACAGGACCCATCAAAGACGCAAACGAGCTGATTGTATTGATAATAGAATTTGCCGCC
Source organism: Lachnospiraceae bacterium (assembly GCA_029068555.1). Taxonomy (GTDB): domain Bacteria; phylum Bacillota; class Clostridia; order Lachnospirales; family Lachnospiraceae; genus COE1. The sequence goes on along the minus strand of JAIECJ010000135.1, from coordinate 12,583 downwards.
ATAAAATTATCCTGATTGGTAAGTGCAGGGATACTTGCCTGCACGGATGGCTGATATGCACCCGCAATGCCATACAGAAACATCAATGTAACTGTCAAAAGGAGAATGAGATTTACTTCATTCATAAGCAGAGAAAAGGCTAAGATAACTGCCGCCGTAAAAAAATCCAGTATTACCATAATATTTCTTTTATTAACCCTGTCTGCAACAATGCCGCCAATAGGTGACAGCAAAATGGCAGGAATAAAGGCACACGCTGTAACAGTTCCGTAAAGTGCGGATGAGCCTGTTAAATTTAATAAATATAGCGGTAATGCAAATCTTATTGTTGCATTTCCAAATAAAGAGATAATCTGACCGATGACAACTAACGTAAAATCCTTTGAAAATAGTTTTTGATCCATTCTTTAAACCTCCATTTTTTCTATTCCGTCTGCCAGAACATGATATACAAAATTAGCAATTATAACGAAAACCACGCCCATCGCCAACATTACCCAGACAATATTCCCTGGGGAGATTGTAATGCAATTAGAGAAAATACATACCATAATCAAAGAGCATACAATTGTTGCAACTGCCGAGCGTTTTTTCCATCCAACAGCAGTAGAAATAATGCCTACAGCAGAGGATAAAATGCCCATTAAAAAACTGGAAATCAAAACTGTAAAAAGAAAATGCTCCGTGTTCATTTGTGGCATCATTCCAAAAATATGTGCTGAAATATACATAATGCCTATAACCAGCATATTACTGATAAATGCAAAACCCATTGTAATACCACTGACAATCAAACATTTTATTCCAAGCATTTTCTTTCGATTGACAGGATAGCTCAACAAAATTACCGCATTTCTTCCGCAATATTCACTGATAATCACTTTTGCCGCAATAACCGCTGACATAATACTAAAGCAGGCAAACGCTAAAGCAGTTGTAAGTGCCAATAATCCATTCCAATTCGCAAACAGTTCTGCTTCTTCGGATGTGCCACTTCCTCCTGCTTCAATCTGGAAAATAAAAAGGAACAAAATACCAAATGCAAGTAAACTGGCAAATATCCCCAATATTGCCCATAAGTAAGTAGATAACCGTATTTTCATCAATTCAAGCCTACATAAATTCATACCTGTTCCCTCCTCATAAGACCTATTACATAATCTTCAAAATGCTCCCCACATTCAGTTACTTTTTCTTCTACGGAAAATTCCTGTTTTATATAGCCATCCGAAAGAATGCCTATCCTGTCTGCCGTATGCCTGACTTCTCCGATAATGTGGCTTGAAAGCAAAATTGACATCCCCTCATTTGTCAGCTTTCTCATCAGTTCACGCATTTCTGCAATCGCAACAGGGTCAAGACCGTTAAGGGGTTCATCCAGAATTAACAATTTAGGATGATGAATAATCGCCCTTGCCAGTCCAAGCCTCTGCTTCATTCCAAGAGAATACTCTGAAATCGGCTTCTTATCTGCTTTTTCAAGTCCAACTAAATGTAATGCCCCTGATATATCTGCTTTCTTCTGCATATAGCTCAAGTGCATGGATAGAAGCTCGCCCGCATTTAAGTGTTCGTAAAAAGTTGGATTCTCTATTACACTTCCAATATTTGATAAATATTCTGTGTTACTGCTTACTTCTCTGCCCAAAACATAAATACTTCCTTTGTCAATTTGCTGCAGCCCAAGCATCATCTTCATCAAGGTTGTTTTTCCTGCACCGTTAATACCTAATAGCCCATATATCTCTCCTTCATAAATCTTAAAGCTGCAATGTTTTATTACTTGTGTTAATCCGTAGCTTTTTTCAACAGAATTTACATCCACAATAGTTTGCATAATATCTCCTTTCAGTACCGCACGTCGGTATGTATTCGTTTCAAAATATATCTGCCCATTTTACAGGGCAGAAATTTATTCATGGCAATAAAAATTCACAGATTGTGCTTTCTATTGCTTGTTCTTTTGATAGATAGATGCCAGCTCCAGCAATCTCTCTAACATTTCGCTATCTACAATATCCAGACCAAAGCCTTGCAGCATCTGTCTGAATACCATAAACTTATGGTAGGATTCTTCCTCAGTACTGTCAAATATCATAGGATTCATCCAGACATTTGCTGCAAGCAAAATCAGTTCTGCCAATTGCTCTGGATAATCCGTTCTGATAGAACCGTCTGAAATACCCTGCCTGATAATCGGCAAAATATAGTTTGGCGCTGCGTTATCTATGGTATCATGTAAAAGACTGAAAAGAAGTTTCGGGTTATTATGAAAATCTGGAGCTACTGTAAAAATATCGTTCTGTACCGGTCGGCTGATTGATTCCCTAAAAATTGTTTTCAGCTTTTCCTTGCCACTAAGGTCAGAACGGTCACGAATGACTGCAAGCATCTGGTTAGATTCAGCCGTCATCCTATCTGTAACAGCAACTAAAATATCCTCCTTTGACTTAAAATGATGATAGATGGCACCTTTGCTAAGACCGCCTAAATTATTTATAATATCCTGAACGGAAGTATGCTCATATCCCTTTTCCATAAATAAGCGGAAAGCAACATCCAATATTAAATTAACGGTTTCTTCTGGATGCTTATTTCTTGCCATGTTTTCTCACCTCCTTAACATACTGATGGTATGTATCTACATTATCATACTATCGGTATGTTTGTCAAGATATTTTTCTCTATTTACAATCTCCCTTGCGCAAGCCCTTATGTTGTTTAACCGTCCTATCCATTCTAAGGCGTTTTCTGCCTTTAACCGTTGTTATGCCCTGTGTCTGTTTCATGCCCTCTATGAGCCTTTCAAAGCGTTCCTGCGCCTGCCTGTCAATGTCGGCAAGATAGGTGTTGAATTTGCCGCTTGTGAGAAGATTGATGTATATAACCCTGCGGTACTGCTTCAGATAGTCCAAATGTCACAATCCCCATGTGCCTATTGGCTGTTCTTCTTCACCTGCCACAACCTCCAGCAGCATCCTGATCGCACCTTTAAGTTCCGCGACCAGCCACGGAACAGGCAGCAGATAAAAAGTGATATTGATCCTGAGCAGCCATCTTTTCCATTTTAATGGCAGCTCATATGGCAGGATGGTGTTAAACAAAATATACATCAATGTACAGATACTTCCGCACATTATCATATGTACATATAATCTCATTGTTTCTCCCACTCCTTCAGCATCTGCCGCAACGCTTCAATCTCCTTTTCATCCGGCTTTTCCCCGCCGCTTAACATTGCCAGCATTTTTGCACATGATCCTCCGTAGTTCTTGACCAAAAAACTCTGGGTCGCCTCTTCCAGATACGCTTCTCTGGTAATGGCAGGAACATACCGTTTGAACCGTTCTCCTTCGATTGCCCTCACCAGATCCTGCTGCTGCATCTTGAACAGGAACGTATTGAGGGTCTGCTTTTTCCAGTCCTTTTGTGTTCTCGCATTGAAATCATCCAAAAGCTCTCCCAGAAATACCGGCTCTCCTTTTGCCCACAATGTTTCCATGATTTCCAATTACGCTTCTGTCATATCCATCTTCTCCTTAACAAGTACTATATTTATAGAATAATACGATACAGGAGAAAATTCAATACTTTTATTAGACAAAATCCGGTTTTCCTATCACCTCCACTCTTTCCGGATATCCGGCTGATAACCTGCCGTAGCCTGTTTTCCATTTCTTACAACAGGGGTTTTCAGAACCTTCTGGTTTTCAAGTATTTTTTCGTCTTTGTCCTCATCTGGGGTATATTTTATTAGCGCAAGCAAATCCTTGTCCCTACACTTTTCGTCAAGAAGATTCCCAATGCCGCCCACTGCCTGCGAAATGTATTTTTTCTTTATTCCGGTTCCACATTGGTTGTTTACAACCGTGCAACTGCGGATTTTATAACCTATGAATCGGTGTATCTTCCTAAAAATCACTTTATAAAGGAAGAATCCCTCCCTACAGAGGACTATCTTGCCTATTTCTATCCTTTTGACAAGCCGGATTTCAGAAAGAACGGCGTGGAATCGGGCTGGTCTGTGACTGACCGTGAGGGCATTGCGATCACCATGGCTATGGGGAATGCGCCGCAGGCTGTGGCAATGGGCTTGCAGAAGGAATATGCGGAAAGATACGACTGGCTTGTAAAGGAATTTACCGACTGGGCGTTTACCTTTATGACAAGTTTCCTTTATTACATGGATTATGATACAATTGACGAACAGACACGCAGCCTGTACCGTCAGGGCATTTCCGCTTTCGGCGGCATATCTCCGACTTACCGGATCGCACTTGTGCAAACACTGTAAAAAAGCCTTTGTCGCAAGCCGGAAGGGGAATGAATTTTGCAGCCAGAAGTGCAAGAAGCAGTTTAATGTCTACAAATCAAGGGGATTGTGGTATATTAAACATAAGGAAGGACATCTGCGCTAACAGATGCCCAACAGGAGCTACCGATAGACGGTTAGCCCGATTATTTAGTCACAAAATAGCCGTATTAATAATGTTCATTCCTTTCCCCTTTCCTATGCACAATAAACAAAGTTCGTACACCATCCAATTCCTAACCGGATGGTGTACTATTCAAAACGGATTCTTCTAATTAATTTGAATACTGCTCCAATGCGGAAAACGTCACGCTATTGTTCCTGGCAAACAGCTTAACCGGCTTTCCGCTCACGCCATACAGCCTGACTGTCAATACCGCCATACCGTCAATATAAAACACGCCCACAGATCCCTCCTGTATGTATGTAAAAGTGTAGTCTTTTTCTGGCTCAAGGTGAATCTCTGTCTCCGTGATCGGCGTGGTTCCTTCATTAAATGAAAGCTGAAGGATGTTATCATCCGGGCAGATTGAGATCAGCTTGTATTTGTCAGCCTCGCCATTGTAGTCAAAGCAGAGCCCAAAGGAACCGCTTCCCGAATATGTAAAGTTTCCTTTGAGCAGGAACCTTTCATAACAGGTGCACACATCGGCGTACTGATACGCGTCCCCCGCCTCGATCACCACCTGCGTGTCGCGCAACAGCAGCTTACGTTTGTTCTGAAACTGCTGTATGACCGTATCTGCCGGAGCCAGCGCCAGATCCCCGTTTTCTTTCCGGATGAGCTTCTGTACGACCAGATTCCCCGCCCACGCCGAAACACTCCGTGTGGAGGCAGGGGATTCTGACCTTCTCGCCCAGCCTGCCATATACGCGCTTTCGCCATCCTCAACATGCTTTGCCGCGTAAAACAGCTTTCCATCCAGGCGCTTTGCCTCGGAATAAGGCCCAAACTGTTCGTCGGCGGAGGCGTACCAGAGCGTATCATCCTGCGCGGAGTACGTCAGATACCACTTGTCACCTATTTTAAATGTGTCACTGCACTCCAGGTTCCAGAAATCCCCGACGGTATTGGTGAAAATAATGCCGTCGTACTGTGTTTCCTGCAGGTCCGCGCTGACCGTGTACTTCAAAATCCTTGCCACATTGTCCTTGGATGCCGTTATTGTCAGGGAAATGGTATCCGTATCCGGATCATAGTAAGCCTGCGGATCCCTGAAATCATTTTTCTGCCCAAGATCATCAGGAGGCGCAATCTCCCAATCTGTGATTTTGTGAAACGCTGTCAGACGATCGCTCTCGGCAACCATTATTTTTTCCTTATATTCCACATCTGCAGAGTCTGCATGACCGGTATAAAAGAAATAATACTTGCCGCCTGCCTTCACGACAGACCCCGTACCGATCCAGGCATCCTGCCCGGTGTCTGAAGCTTCGATCACGACCTCGTCCTGTTCCGTGTAGGTCACAAAATCCTTTGTTGTCGTAAGATATATGGAATGGTTATAGGAGTCGCCGCCTTCTTTCAGATAGTAAATATAATACACCCCGTCCTCGTAATATGGCATTGTATCCCCGACATACGGCTGAATCGGCCCATCCTTGGCAGGCAGAAAAAATGTGCGGTACTCATACGCCTCCTCCTGACTCCCCGGTGTTGTCAGTTCAGAAAAATCTTTATCCTTCGCACCGGACCGTCCACAGCCGCCGAGCAGAAAACTGATGAGCATACAGCAGATACCAGTAAATAGCTTAATCTTATTTTGCATTGTTTATCAGCGCCTCCACTTCCTCCCCTGACGGCATCACACGCAGCGCGCCCTTTCTGGTCGTGACAATGGACGCGGCTGCGTTGGCAAACGTCAGCATCTGTGTCAGCTTCTGCTCATCCAGATTCTCCAGACCGTACTTCAATACATAATACAAGCAGCAGGCGCCAAACGTATCTCCCGCCCCCGTCGTCTCGATCGTGTTCTCCTGCAGGAAAGACTTTACTTCCACACGCAGGTCTTTATAATAAGCGCGGCTGCCGTCTTTCCCCATGGAGAGCAGGATCAGTGGTATATTATACTGGCTCCTCAGCCTGCGGATTCCAGCGTCAAAATCCGCTTCCCCCGTAAACCACTGGATCTCATTGTCGGATATCTTCAGCACATCACACACGGAAAGTCCATAGGCAGTCTGTTCCCTCGCGTCGTCCAGTGACTTCCACAGCGGCGGGCGCAGATTGGGATCGAAGGAGATGACCGCGCCGCCCGCTTTTGCAGTCCCAATGGCTTTCTTCGTCGCGTTACGCACACCCGCATCTGTCATGGAAAGCGTCCCAAAATGGAAAATCCTAGTGTTTTTCAGCAAACCCTCATTGAGTTCTTCCTCCCGCAGCATCATATCCGCACCGGGATTGCGGTAAAACGAAAAATCCCTGTCACCGTCAGGATACGTGTGTACTAGGGCGAGCGTCGTGTGCACTTCCTCGTCCATATACAGGCTATCCGCATTGATGCCGGCTTCCACAATGGCTTTTTTTAACTGTTCCCCGAAAAAATCCTTCCCAACCTTTCCGATAAAGGCCGTCTTACAGCCCAGCTTTGAGAGCATCGCCAGCACATTGCATGGCGCGCCGCCTGGATTGGCCTCAAACAGGGGATTGCCCTGCCCGCTTGTACCATTCTCTGTAAAATCAATCAATAGTTCTCCCAGCGCCACCACGTCATACTGTTTTTCCATATTCCCATTCTCCATTCCATACCCTCCATCTGATATTTGCAGTCCATTATATTGCGCCAGCCGCAATGCGGCATATTTCCTTATGCGGCTGTGCGCATCATATTAATCAGCCAGCTCATACCTAGTAATATTCATCCGCACAGCGCCGTCCGCCGAGAAGGAAATGCCGTCTGCCTCCTGCTCTGTATAAATGGTCGCCGTCATCACCTGTTCTCCGTCATTGACAAAGATCTCTGCACTGAAACGGTCTAAGATTACCCTGAGTTTCAGCGCGCCGTTTTTACTGTTGACAAGACTTCTGCGCTGATGTATAATCGCCCTCCTCGAACCGGAAAACTTTCTGTCAATCTTGAGAATCGAGTTTCTGGTATGATAGCTGAGCGTTGTATGGTATTTATCATTCTGCGCAAAATTCAGTATAAACTCATGATAGACTTCCTGCCCCTCCTCCGGCCTGATTGTGAGCTCCATATCCACCCTCCGGCCGCGGATGCCCTCCAGATGAATCTGCTCAGAAACCAGCACATTCTGATAATCCACCCGGTTCCGCCGCAGCTGGTCGAGTTCCCGTATTGGAGTCTGGTACAGCCTTCCGTCCCTGACGTGCAGTTCCCTTGGAAGGCTCATCTGCCCAAACCATGACACATTCTGCGAACGGAAATTGCAGGTGTCCCAGTTCTGCATCCAGCCAATCATAATACGCCGCCCGTCCGGCGTCAGCACTGTCTGGGGCGCATAGAAGTCAATGCCATAATCAACCGACTGATTATGCTGTTCCGTGAATGTATCTGTCTTTTCGTCATAATCACCGATCAGGCAGAGCGTCCCGTTGCCGTTATGATACTCAAATCCCTCAGGAAGCATATCCTGCGGACTGACAAGCAGTACCGCGCTGCCGTCGAGCATGAAGAAATCCGGACATTCCCACATGAGCCCAAAGCGGTTGTTGTTGGCCGCAAACACCTTCTCATATTTCCATGAAAAACAGTCAGGACTGGAAAACAGCAGGATCTGTCCGCTTCCGTCAGCAGGCCTGTTTCCGACAATGCAGCGGTATGTTCCATCGGATTTCCTCCACAGTTTCGGATCGCGGAAATCCTGTCTGCTGAATCCTTCCGGCAGATCCTTTGCATCAATCACAGGATTGTTCTCATATTTCTCATAATCCACGCCGTCACCCACTGCGATGCACTGGTTCTGCCAGTCAACGACCGCCTCATTTTTCTGCCGCTCCTGGACGACGCCGGTATACATCAAAAGCTGCCTGCCGTCAGGCAGTGTCATTGCATTTCCTGAAAAGCATCCGTCCCTGTCATACGACTCATCCGGTGCAAGCGCCGCCGGCAGATACTCCCAGTGCAGCAGGTCATCGCTCACTGCATGCCCCCAATGCATGGAATTCCAGTGGGAATCATAGGGATAATACTGATAAAACATATGGTATCTTCCTTTATAATAAGAAAAACCATTCGGGTCATTCATCCACCCGGTACGCACAGACAAGTGAAATGACGGTCTGTGGCCGGCAGGTATCATTTTTTCTGAAGCTTCCTCGTACTTGCGCGCTTCACGCAATGTCTGACTGTTCATAACGAATCACCTGTTTAGGAATTATTCCTTACCTTTCATATTCATATTTTATTTTCTAAAAAGAGCTGGCTGTACAGCCAGCTCTTTTAATCTTCAGCGCTTATTCAATTTTATTCATAGTAAGCATCAAGATACTTCTGGAAGATTGCAAGCATATCCTCAAGGCCGTATGCGTCAAGACTCTTAAGGTACTCATCCCAGTCCGCATCCGTAAAGCCGTTCATGATCCAGTCAGACCGCTTTGCGTTGATTGTCTTTGTAATGTCAGTCTGCAGGTTGGAAAGCTCCTCTGTATCCTCCTGGCTCATAAACACATTCGGATAGACATACTTGGTGTTCATATCCGGTGTGAAGTAATCCTTGATCCAGTCCAGTCTGTACTGCGCGTCGTCTGGACATGTGACATACACACCATAGTATTCATCCAGTACCGCCAGCGGTCCGTTTACACTCTCAGCCTCTCTTACTTCTACAGGAGAAGCGTCCCCAAGCGGCGCATGCTGCAGCATGTCATCTCCGTTTTCATTCTTTCCAAGCACGAAGATATCAAAGTCATCATCCTCGCCATACGTACCCCAGTTATTCTGCGGGGACTGGAACGGATCGTACATCTGGTCAAGCCATGCGCACACAAGCGCGGGATTCTTTGCGACAGCCGTCACAACACAGCGTCCACGCTCATAGCCGCTGGTAAAGGAACCGTTCTCAGGCGTAATATTTCTGACATCGGCAGTCAGCGCGGGAAGCGGCACCCAGCCGTTGAAATCATCAATAATATTGGCGTCATCCCAGCTGAAGCATACACCATAACGTCCCGATTTGCCCTTTGACACATAGGTAGACCACTCCTGCGTAAATGCTTCCGGGTCAATCAGGCCTTCTTCGTACAGCTTATGTAACCATGCGATACCATCCTTAAAGCCTTCCTGTGTGGCTGTACAGATTACTTTTTTATCATCTGTAACCGCAATATGCCTGCCCTGGTCGTTATCCCCATAACCTTCGCCAAATCCGTTGATCAAAAGCGCCATATCCTGGCTTCCGTCATTGACAATGCAGGACATTGGAATGATGCTTCCGTCAATGCCAAATTCTGCCTGCAGCTCAGAAGCATGGTCACGGAAAGCAATCAATGTCTGCTCAAACGCGTCAATGGTTGTCGGAATCTCTAATCCAAGAAAATCAAGCCACTTCTTATTGATAAAGCTCATCTCGCTTACAGTCTGGATTGCCGTCTTCTCTGATCCAAGCTGTTCAATCCACGGGAGCGCCCAAATGTGCCCGTTCGCATCCGTACTCATTTTCCTGTATTCAGGGTACTTGTCGAATACAGCTTTCAGGTTCGGCATGTAAGCGTCAATATAATCCTCCAACGGAATAATGATGCCCTGGTCAGCGTACCGCAGCAAATCATTATCGCCAAAACCTGCGGAGAAAATGAAATCTGTCAATGTGTTTGTATCCGCCATTGCCAGCGTGATTTTTTCACCCCACTGATCCCCCTGAATCGCCTTCCACTCAATCTCCACATTGGTCTTTTCCTGCAGACGCTTAAAGATGGTACGTTTGTTCGGATCCGATTCCGTATTTGCCGGATACTGGGTCATTCCGGTCAGGGTCGCTTTCTCAGCCAGCGGGAATTGCAGATCCGCCACATCCACTTCCTGCATTTCCCCACTATTCAGTGTATTATCAGACTTGTTTCCGCCGCATGCTGCCAGGGAAGCGAGCATACTTGCCGCCAGTGCAAGAACTATTATTCGTTTTGCCAACTTATTTTTCATAACTGCTCTCCTTTTCTTTTACCAATTCTATCTATAATTTTACACCAACTCCCATGCCGCGGCTCCACCGCGACTCGAATCCAGATGAAGAATGCCGTTTTTTGGCATTCTTCGGTGTGAAGCTTTAGATTTTCTTAGGCAGCGTCTTTCAGATGCCTTAGAAAATCTCTTCGCACTAACCTTTTACAGAACCTGCCATGATTCCGCTGTCAAAATACTTCTGGAAGAAAGGGTACATGACAAGCAGCGGGAGGCTCGAAATGATAATGGTTGCATATTTGAGCAACTCACTGAGCTGTGCGCGCTCCGCAGTACTCTGCATGTCTGAAATCATTCCCTCGTCAGGTTTGCTCTGAATCAGGATTGCGCGGAGTACAAGCTGCAAGGGCTGTTTGGATGACTCATCCAGGTAAATCATCGCATCAAAATAGCTGTTCCACATGCCTACAAACTGCCACAGGGACAGTGTCGCAATGATCGGCGTACATACCGGGAGCAGAATCTTGAAGAAAAAGGTCAGCTCATTTGCGCCGTCCACATCAGCGGCTTCCCTGAGTTCTCCCGGAATCCCCTGATAATAAGTTCTTGCAATGATCATGTTCCAGACGCTGAACGCTCCCGGAAGGATGATCGCCCACATGCTGTTTTTCAGTCCCATATTGCTGATCAACAGGTAAGTCGGTATCAGACCGCCGCCAAAGAACATGGTAATCACAAAGATGACGTTAAAGAACTTCTTTCCCCTGAAATCCGGCCTTGACATGGGATAGGCAGCCAGCATGGTAACCAGTACCGAAACAAAAGTAAATACCACGGAATAGATGACTGCATTTTTAAAACCAATCCATATCTGATCATTGGTCATGACTCGCTCATAGGCAGTCAGCGTCCATTTGCTGAAATCAAAGGTAATTCCCTTGTTCTGCAGGGTAACAGGGTCAATAAATGATGCAACGATAATATAAATCATGGGAACGATGATTGCAACGACAAACAATCCAAGCAGTATATAGCCCACTGTCAGCAATGCCTTATCCTGCAAAGAATATCTGGCAAATTTACTTTTCTTTTTCATGCTGTCCCTCCTTATATTCCCTGACCGTCATTCATTTTTGCAACAATCTTGTTCACGGCAACCAGCAGGATTACATTGATGACTGTGTTAAATAATCCCACTGCGGTCGAAAAGCTGTAATCACCGCTGATAAGACCTTTCTTATACACATAGGTTGCAATGATTTCTGATGATGCAAGGTTCAAATCGGTCTGTAGTGCATAAGCCTTCTCAAAGCCAACGCTCATGATGTTGCCGGCCTGCATGATAAACTGGATGACTACCGTGCTCTTGATGGCAGGCCACTCCACCGCCTTGATCTGCTGGAAGATGTTTGCCCCGTCGATCACTGCAGCTTCTTTTAATTCCGTGCTTGCGTTTGACAGCGCCGCCGTATAAATAATCGATCCCCAGCCTGCGCCCTGCCAGATTCCGCTGGCGATATAGATTGTGCGCCATGCCTGCGGCATGGTCATAAAATTAATCTGTGTGCCAAGCAGCATGTTTACAGGCCCTGTGACAGATAAGAAAATCCTGACGATACCGCAAAGTACAATGACGGAGATAAAGTTCGGCATATACAGCGCCAGCTGGATTTTTTTCTTGACGCCTGTGCGCTCAATCCTGTTCAGCAGAAACGCCAGAAGGATTGGAACCGGAAATCCCCACAACATACCGAAAACACTCAGCTTAATAGTATTTCCCAGATAACTTAAGAAATCGGGCGATGACAGGAAACGCTGAAAGTGCTTGAACCCTACCCACTCGCTTCCCAGTATGCCCTTGATTGGATTATACTTCTCAAAAGCAATCAAGATACCACCCATCGGTATGTACCGAAAGATAATTGTCAATGCCAACGCCGGGAGCAGGAAGAATACATACAGCTGCCAGTGTTGGACAACATAGACAAGCGAGTTGTGCAGTCCTGCATCTTTCTGATTTGCAGTGACAGTTTTTGTTTTGCCCATCGTTTTGCTCCTTTCTTGATTTTGGTTCTTGTTAAAATGTTACATTTATTTTCTTTCGTTTGCACATTTGTAAAAATCGCGATTCAACTCTGTAAATACAAGTTACCATATTTTTTACATTTGGTCAATAGTATTTTTATAATTC
>JAIECJ010000134.1 GCA_029068555.1 Lachnospiraceae bacterium | reverse complement strand
ATCACGCAAAGTGGTGAATACGACGCATACGCGTCGTTATATAGATGGCAGGAATGATTTTTCAAACACGCTCTAGATCCTGTGCTGCGTTTCTGCCGGCATCCTGCAGCAGTCAGGTGAATGAACAGATTTTTATCATAGCAAAGAATACATAAAAAGGAGCGATCGAAACGTGATCAGAAGCAACACAAACTTCCCTGACCGGAAGATTCGACGGAGTCTCAATGGAAGAATATTGAGAAGTACAACCATTAATATCCTTATACTGGTAATTATATGCTGTGGAATTATGGCAGTGTCCCTACAGTATCTGGCGACCAGCATCCTGCTGGACAGCCTGCAGCCTATGGCGCGGCAATCCGCAAAAACGGTAGAAGCCAACATCCACATGCTGGCAGATCGTATGATGACCCTCGCCGGAGACTCACGCATGCACACAGTCACTCTTGAAAATGGCATTCCTGATGAATCGGCAACACACAGAAACCGCGCCGAAATCTTAGCCGAGACCGCCGAAATCTATGAATTGCACACCATTGCCCTGTATGATTTAAACGGTCAGCTGATTCAAGGCATTGACGGAGCGCCAGCCGGACTGGACGAAAAATTTTTTTCACTCCTTCAGGAGACAGACAATTTAACCACCTGCTCCTCCACTATTTTTGAGGACAAACTCGGAATCACTATGGGCATGCCTGTGACAGAAAACGGGGAGACAGCGCTGTATCTGGTAGGTGTCTACAAATATGACACACTCAATGATGTGATTAGCAGTATTAATCTGGGTGAACACAGCACAGCATATATGATCGACCGTAATGGCATCATCACCGGTCACACGGATCAATCCCTTGTCCTGGCAGGAAGCACCTTATCCCAGCTCGGCGGTGAAAATGCAGAGACGCTCAGCCGCATTACTGCCGGAGAGACAGGCGCCACAAAATTTCCTGTGAACGGGGAACAGATACTGGTTGCATTTTCACCCATCCGCGGCACACAGTGGTCTCTGGTTCTGCATATTCCTGAGGCTGATTACAGTCACACAATCAATGGTGCGATGTCTGTCGCCTTATCATGCACATCAGCAGTGTTGGTGATTTCCATCCTGCTTGTTCTTCATCTGGCGCGTTCCATCTCACACCCGGTTAAAAGTGTGACAGCCCGGATGGTATCACTCTCCGACGGTGATCTGCATACCACCGTAAACCCAGTCCATTCCAGAGATGAACTGGAAGTTCTGACCCTGACATTAGGCACAACTGTAGAGAGTATCAACAACTACATATCAGATATCCAGCAGATTCTGACACAGATAGCGGACGGCAACCTTAATGTCAGCCCCCAAGTGGATTACAAGGGTGATTTCACTTTGATTCGAAACAGCCTGCGCACGATTATCCAGTCGATGAACGAGACAATCACAGGCTTTCGCTATGCGGCGGCCCAGCTTGCACATATGTCCGAGGAGCTTAACGGTCAATCCAGCCAGCTGCACCAGGCTTCCATGGAGCAGAATCAGTCTACAGAAGCGCTGGTTTGTGAGGTATCTCATGTAAAAGAGCAGCTGTCCAGCGTCACGGAGAACACCAGCCAGACCCGCAGCAAAACAGCAGAAATCGCCCAGTGCATTCAGGAGGCAAACAGTCATATGTCCTCCCTCTCTACTGCCATGGACAATATCAGTTCCAACGCCGATGAAATCACAAAAATCGCCAAAGCGATTGAGGACATTGCTTTCCAGACCAGTATACTCGCACTCAACGCCTCCATAGAGGCAAGCCGCGCCGGAAGCGCCGGAAAAGGCTTCGCGGTTGTCGCTGCCCAGGTGAAGGATCTCGCCGCAAAGAGCGCCGAGGCTGCGCAGAGTGCTACGGAGATCGTAACCTACACAAGCACCATCATTCAGACCGGCGTAAAACTGACTGCTGACACTGCCGACTCACTCCACACTATCTCTGCTGTCTCTGATGAGATCAGTGAAATTTCTGATCAGTTAGTCGTGGCTGTTCAGGGTCAGGAAAACGCATTGACTATCATGGACGAGCGAATAGATATCATCTCCGGCATTGCCGACCAGAATCTTCAGAATGCGGGCGAAATAGAACAGTCAAGCGGTTTGCTTGCAAAGGAGGCCGAGGTTCTTCAGTCTCATGTAAAAAAATTTGTTTTAAAGGGGGAAAAACACAAATGAAACGAACATTGTGCCTATTGCTGCTTTTGCTGTTCATGACACTATTAACAGCCTGCGGCGATGAAAAATCAGAGACGGAACTTCAGGATGGCTACTATACTGCGCAGGCCTCCTCGTTCAGCCATGGCTGGAAAGAATATATTACAATTCTGGTCAAGGGCGGGAGTATCGTTTCTGTGGAGTACAACGCCGAAAACGCCAGCGGATTTATCAAGAGCTGGGACATTAATTACATGCAGACCATGCTTCACTCCAATGGCACTTACCCCAATGAATATACCCGCTATTATGCGGGTCAGATGCAGGAAGGACAGGGGAAAAGCACAATTGATGCCCTGACAGGAGCCACATCCTCCTACAACTCTTTCCAGAAGTTATCTGCCGCAGTACTGGATCAGGCTCGAAAAGGTGACTCCAGCATTGTTCTTATCAGCACCGATTAAGCTGCAAACCAAAAAATGCTTTCTGTTATGAAAACAACAGAAAGCATTATCCAGGCAATCGTGTGAAATCAGAGATTTCACACGATTGCCTCTTTGATTGCCGCCATCAGCTCGTCGTATGTCTCATATGCGGCAAGTCCTGGATTATCGGCCTTGATTTTGTCTGTACTCTTAAACAGGAATCCTGTCTTGCTTGCCTTTATCATGCCAAGGTCATTGTAGCTGTCACCGCTGGCTATTGTCTCATACCCAATGGACTGCAGCGCCCTTACTGTGGTTAACTTTGACTGTTCGCAGCGCATCTTAAACCCTGTTATCTCACCGTTCTCGGCAACCTCAAGAGAATTGCAGAAGATAGTTGGCCATCCAAGCTTTCTCATCAGCGGTGTGGCAAACTGTGAAAAAGTATCACTGATAATGATAACCTGTGTCATGGAGCGAAGCTCATCCAAAAACGCCTTTGCCCCAGGAATCGGGTCAATCTTTGCGATAGTCTCCTGTATCTCCTTCAGACCAAGACCATGTTCCCTGAGAACACCCAGTCTCCACGTCATGAGCTTGTCATAATCCGGCTCATCACGCGTTGTCCTTTTCAGCTCTGGGATACCGCTTGCCTCCGCAAAAGCAATCCAAATCTCAGGAACAAGAACACCTTCCAAATCCAAACATACTATGTACATACCAATACCTAAATCCTTTCTCCAAATACCCCATACATGACGTTCAGCCATAAGCAGTAACCTTTTCGCGCCATGTATGGGAAATCGTAATTTTGGTTATCAAAGTGGCAGACCACGGTATTGATTATAGCACAAGTTCTGCTCCGGATAAAGCACAACTTTAAAATAATTTATCCGTTTTCCGCAGCACAAAAATGCATCAGTGTATCAAGAATTTCCATCGCAACAGCCTCTTTGCTCATAAGCTCCAGCTGTCGTGAACCGTCCTTCGATATCAACGTAACAACATTCGTGTCAGTTCCAAATCCTGCACCGGCAACCTTTACATTGTTTGCGGCAATTAAATCAAGATTTTTCTTCTCAAGCTTCTTTCTGGCATTCTCCTCCATATTCATTGTTTCCATGGCAAAGCCACAAAGCAGCTGCCCCTGTTTCTTGTGTGTACCCAGATATTGCAGAATATCCTCGGTCCGCTCCAGGGCGATATTCAGCTCGTCATCACTCTTTTTCAGCTTCTCTGCCGCAACAGATAATGGTCTGTAATCAGCGACTGCCGCCGCCTTAATAATGATGTCCTGTGCATCGCTTCTTGCCGTTACAGCATCAAACATATCCCTTGCGCTCTTTATCGGGACAAACGTCACAAACGGCGGCGGCGTCAGCGCACTCTTACCTGACACAAGTGTCACTTCCGCCCCCCGCAGCATTGCCATCCGTGCAAGCGCATAACCCATCTTTCCTGTGGAATGATTTGTGATGTATCTGACTGGGTCGATTGCCTCCTGTGTCGCTCCGGCTGTGACAAGAACTTTTTTCCCTTTCATATCCTTTTCCAAAGCGGCTGCACGTATGACATGCTCTACCAGAAGGTTTTCATCGGGAAATTTCCCGCGTCCCACGTCCTTACATGCGAGCATGCCGACAGAAGGTTCTACGACTTCAAAACCATATTTCTTAAGAGTCGTAATATTATCCTGTGTAATCGGATTCTCATACATTGCGGTGTTCATCGCAGGCGCAGCAATCTTTGGGCAGGTGCATGCCAGCACTGTCGTGGTCAGCATATCATCCGCAAGGCCATGCGCAAATTTTGCCATCACATTTGCCGTAGCAGGGGCAACAAGGACAACATCCGCCTCTTTTGCCAGTGCTATATGCTCCACCTCATACTGAAAATTCCGGTCAAATGTATCTACCAGACATTTTCTTCCGGTCAATGTCTCAAAAGTGATGGGGTTGATAAAATTCGTGGCATTTTCGGTCATGATAACCTGAACCGCTGCGTGCTGCTTCATCAGAAGACTCGCGAGGTTCGCCGCCTTATACGCCGCAATGCTGCTGCACACGCCAAGCAAAACCGTTTTTCCTTTTAACATGATTTTCTCTCCTATTATTTTGTTATCCTGATATCTCCGCTGGTTGTCCTGATTATGACATCATGGCCGTCACTGTTTTCCCCATAAGTTCCATGTGCATTATTTCCCTTTTTGGAAAAGCTCAGACTATCATCAAAAAACGTGTCAATATCGCCGCTGCTCGTCTCCGCCCTAAAATCAAATGCATTGCCCGGCGACATTTTAATGTTCACATAGCCACTGCTGCTCCGCATATCAAGATTTCCTGTCAAATCCCCGATTTCCAGACGGATATCGCCACTGGTTGCCGCAACTCTGCCGCTGCCCTTTGTGGCACCCAGCACAACACCCCCACTGGAAGTCTCGATATCCCACACACCATCTACGCCGTTGAGTGTGACATCACCCGATGTCGTTTTCGCAGTCCTGCCGCCGCTTCCTTCATATACTTCGACATCACCGCTGGCCGTCCGCAGTTTGACAGTCCCATCAATCCGCCGCACGCTGATATTTCCGCTGGTTGTCGCGATCTGTGCCTCTCCAGAGATTGCCTCCGCCTCAAAATAGCCACTGCTGCTTTGAATATCTGCATTTCCTACAAACTGATCTACTTCGATATCTCCGCTGGTGCTTTTAAGATGCGCATCCCCCGCAAACTGCTTTCCATCAATATCGCCGCTTGAAGTCGTGATATGGATTTCTCCGGCAGAACCATTGGTTTCCGCCTGAATTGTATCAACCTTAACATCACCGCTGGTACATTTCACTGTCACGTTTTTCGCGGTGATAAGCGGCGCACTCACATCGCCGCTGCTCGTCGATGCCATAAAGTCCTTTTCCAGAACAATATCCATCTGAGATGAAATGTCCCCGCTAACCGTGGAAAGCACAAGCTGTCCTTTGTAAGAAGGCGGCAGCCCGATTTCTGTGTATCCAAGCGCTGTCCTCATGCCAAACATGCCAACCTGTATCTGGTAACGCTTTCCATCACGCCTTTTTCCTTTCACATCAAGGCTACTGCCTTTCACCGTCACCGTGGAAAGCATATCGTCCGCAAGTTCTAGTTCATTGTATTCCTTGATTGTCAGATATTCATTGTCACTCTCATAGAGATAAATGTCATTACTGTTCATATTATATTGTATAGAAATACTGTCAATCCCGTCAAGGGGTACTTCTTTCTCCAATACCAGCTGCGGGCTGCCATATGCATCAGCAAACCCGTTATCGCCCAGTCTGCTGCCATAGCCAATCCGATAAATGTCATGCCCTGCCATGCCGTATGCAAATATCCCGCACAAACCTGCCGTGACAATGCAGAGCAGCACAAGCGCCGTAATTTTTATTTTTTTCATACTCTGTTATCCCTTTCCGAAGGTTTATTCTCTATTTCTTGACATTGTCAATAAATGTCATTTCATCCGCCCGCAGCTCAAAGACAAGCTTCACAATTGCCTGTAAACAAAAGGCAATCAGAAAAATAATCCATGTCACCTGCCACCGATAGCTTACAAAGCTGATTATAAAATACAGCACCAGTGTCACGCTCCATATAATGGAATTAATGCTTTTGCGGACTGCGTGCGCTTTATTACTACTATACTTCGCTGCCTTATACAACTCCACCATGTCCGGTTCCTCTTTCCGGTTGTAATCCGGGTACATATTTGCGGCATACACAAGCATTACTGTCGGCACAATACAGAGCAGGATTGCAAGCCCAAAGCCAAATTGCCATTCCGCCTCATTGCCGTCCGCCCCAAAGAAAAAAAATACCGCGGCTGCAAAAATATAGATTCCTGTTGCAATAGATGTCAGCAACGCCTTTTTCTTTCTATCCTTTTCTGATAGCACAAGCAGATTTTTCTCCTCCACTGTTGGAAAAAGCTCCGTCACATCACCAATAGAATGAATGACATTCTCATATGCATCCTCCGCGGAATATCCGTCTGCTACCATGTCGTCAAACTTATCCATCGCACTCTGCATCATTTCCTCCTTTAATTCAATCGCCTTCCTCGTCTTGGGCGCATCCGTAAATATAAGATTAAAATGCTGTCTGATTTTCTCTTTCATCCTTTTCTCCTTCTCATAATTATCATCACAATGTTCACTTTAACAGCTGGTCAATGATTTCCTTTGCTTCCTTCCATTCCTGCTTATATCCCTGATAGGCTTTTCTGCCTTCATCCGTTATGGCATAATATCTGCGTCTGGCGCCGACTGTCTCATCGCCCCAGTAAGTCCGTATGCGTCCTGCCTGCTCAAGCCGGCGGAAAGCCGAGTACAGCGTCGCTTCCTTCAGCTCATAAGTATTATTGGTCTTTTTCATAATATCTTTGTTAATCTGGTAGCCATAGCTATCCTGCTCCAAAAGGCTGGAAAGTATGATTGCCTCTGTGTGTCCCCTGAGAATGTCTGATGTAATGGACATCTTTCTTCCTCCTTTCTGTCAATACAATAATATATGTTATATAGTATTTATTCTTTTAATATATAATATATACAAATATACCTCGTCTGTCAAGGTATATTTGTACACAAAGTAATACGAAGTGCCTTATCATGATGTTATATAATCAGTGATGTTAGAGGATGCAGTATTGCCTTGGCTATTCGTTATGATAATATTTAGAAATTGCTAATCAATAAAAGGCTTAAGCGTACTGACCTAAAAGCATTTGTGGAATCCGTAGTAATGTTTAGCTAAGATTGGAAAAAATGAACCGGTATCTATGAAATCATTAGAAAAAATATGTTTCAGGATGGATTGTAATATTGAGAATATAATGTGATATGTTTTCTTGCGGGTTTTGCAGCATAGTGCAAAACCCTGCCCTGAACAGTTATCTGTTTAAGAATTTAGCGCCGCCCTTGCGACATACACGCCGCTGGCAGATGCATGGGACAGCGAGTGGGTGACACCGCTTCCGTCGCCAATCACGTACAGTCCTTTATATTTTGTCTCAAGGTTTTCGTCAATATCAACCTCCATATTGTAAAACTTCACTTCCACCCCATACAGGAGGGTATCGTCATTGGCAGTTCCAGGGGCGATCTTGTCAAGCGCGTAAATCATCTCAATAATACCATCAAGAATACGCTTTGGCAGCACAAGGCTCAAATCGCCGGGCGTCGCCGCAAGCGTGGGTGTCACCAGTCCCTCCTCAATGCGTTTTGCATTGCTGCGTCTGCCGCGCACCAAATCACCGAAGCGCTGCACGATAACACCGCCGCCAAGCATGTTGGAAAGTCTTGCGATGCTTTCTCCATATCCATTGCTGTCCTTAAACGGCTCTGAAAAATGCTTCGCCACCAGAAGCGCGAAGTTCGTGTTCTCCGTCTGCTTATCAGCCCCCTCATAACTGTGGCCGTTGACCGTGACAATGCCATTTGTATTTTCGTTTACCACTATTCCCCTCGGGTTCATGCAGAACGTCCGCACCCTGTCCTCAAATTTTTCGGTGCGGTACACAATCTTGCTCTCGTACAATTCATCTGTAAGATGTGAAAAAATGACTGCCGGAAGTTCGACTCGGACGCCAATGTCCACGCGGTTTGACTTTGTCGGAATCCCAAGTTTCCCACAGACACTCTCCATCCACTTACTGCCGCTTCTGCCGACAGAAATGACACATTTGTCACATTCGTAGCTATTGTCCTTGCAGTTTATACGGTACCCGCTGCCAACCACCTCGATATCTGTTACCGGCGTATCAAAATAAAAGTCAACCCTGTCTTTCATCTCTGCATACAGATTCTCCAGCACAATATAATTAATATCTGTGCCGAGATGCCTGACAGAAGCATCAAGGAGATTGAGTTTATTTTGCAGACAAAGCTTTTTTAAATGCGTTCCGGCTGTCGTGTACATCTTTGTCCCCTCGCCACCGTATTTCATATTAATCTCGTCCACATACTCCATCAGCTCGATTGCCTTGGTTTTACCGATATACTCAAACAGTGTTCCGCCAAAGTCGTTTGTAATATTGTACTTTCCATCCGAGAAAGCGCCGGCTCCGCCAAATCCGCTCATAATCGAACAGCTCTTACACTTAATACAGTTTTTTATCTTATCCCCGTCAATCGGACAGTGCCGCTTATCCAAGGCATGACCAGACTCAAATACAGCTATCCTTAAATCTTTCCTGATGTGAGTCATTTCATACGCTGAAAAAATCCCACCTGGACCTGCCCCTATAATAATCACATCATAACGCATTACAAAACCTCGCTTTCCATGCCAAACTGCCAATTACTTAATATTCACTGTACTAGAGCGTGTTTGAAAAATGCTCTAATTCTCCATCTCACAGCGCCACTGCATGTCAGATGTAAACGTCTCATCCCCTGGATAACAGTCATTCTCAAACATAATATCCATATAACTGAGACTATCGCCATCCTGCCTGTAAATCAGATAATTGCTGTTTTCATATTCAGTATTCACCCATCCATCCTCGACAACACTCATGCCGCCCGCCAGCAGCAGTTCCTCTGGGTTCTCCGATAGAAACTGATAATTCAGGCAGTACACCTGCAAAATCATTCCATTAAAATCATCATATGTGTATACATGTCCCAGTGACTCAATCCGCCAGTCTAAGTAGCTATCCCCCCTCTGCTTTCCACTCAGAAAACGTTGTTCGACAATTTCTTCTGCCTTCCTTTTGACAATATCAGGCACAACGTCTCCGTTCACTTCACTGTCCTGCGTCTCACGCATTGCGCTGCTATCCATCTCATTCATATTTTCCGAGCTGTCTGTCCTTGCCATTATAAAAGCCGCATCCAGCCCTCCAGAATCTGCAGCAGCGCAGCCGGACAACATTCCCATATTGACTGCACAGGCAATCACACAGGCCAGCTGTCTCTTATTTATCTTCCCCCGAAAATTATAAAAATGTTTCTTCATAGCATGTTTTTCTCCATATTTTATCGAATTTATTCGTGTTCACATATTATAATAAATGACAAATAGTTTTGCCGTTTACTATAATATACTGTTATCATAGCATAATTCATACCATGTGTACACATCCAAAACAGGAAAAGGGCGGCAGTCCTTTCTCTGTTCGACCGCCGCCCATGTTTACGTGTTTGAAAAATGCTCTGACATTTATTATTTCTTACGTTTCTTAAAAAAGATTCCCACTGCTGCAACAACTACTGCTGCAACTGCGACACTGGCAGCAACCGGTGCCTTGGAAGAAGTCTTCCCTGTCTGCTGGCTGTCCTCGCCGGTATTTGTGACATTTGTGTCAGTTTCTTGTCCGGCTGGAGCTTCCGCTTTTACAATCGTATCATCACCCTGCACAAGCACCATCGCTGATATGCCCGCCACGGAAACCGTTCCCTCTGCAGTTCCCACAGATGCCGTACCTGCTGTCTTATCGTTGACACAGATTTCCCACGTACCTGACGGAAGCTTCACATCAACCGGATTCTCGTTTGCATTGAAAATCACGGTAATCATCTCAGCCGTATCGTTATTGGCATTGTTTGAAATGGTATACCCAATGACGTTTGTGCCCAGCCCGCTCATAAACATAAGGTTGTTCTGGATATCTGCTGCTTGTGTCATGCGGAGTGCACCATGTGCCTTGCGGAATGCGATCAGTCCCTTATAGTACTCATAGGTATCCATAACATTCGCCTTGTCCGCCCACTTAATGCTGTTGGTTGAGTCCGGGGAAGTATAGCTGTTCTCGTCAAAACCGCCCTCCACAGTCGCTGAAGGCTTGCTCCTTAGCATTTCTTCGCCCGCCTGGAAAAATGGTACTCCCTGTGAAGTCAGAATAATCGCACTTCCGAGTTTATTCATCTTAATTCTGGTTTCTTCGCTGTCATCCGCATTTGATATGGCAAGCTTATCCCAGAATGTCAGATTGTCATGGCATGAAACATAGTTGATGCTCTGTCCCGGCTGTGCCGCCCAGCTCTTGCTGCCCTTGTCATTCTTGAATGTCATAACCTGAGGATGCGGTGTCGCTCCGACAATGCCAAACTTAACACTCTCCTCCATTCCATCCTTGCCGCTTATAAATCCTTTATCCTGCGCGTCAAATACGCTTCCTTTAATTCCGTCCCTGATATCGTCGCTGAACGCGCCAACCCGATCCATCTTTGCCATGTTTGCCTTTAACGCCTGCTGTGATGAGGGGATCGCACAGTCACCGCCTGTCCATCCCTCGCCGTACACCATGATAGACGGGTCAATCTCGTCAAGCGCTGCCCTGACTGCATTCATTGTCTCAATATCATGCACTGCCATAAGGTCAAAACGAAATCCGTCAATATGGTACTCCTTTGCCCAGTATGTAACAGAATCAACAATATACTTACGCACCATCGCCCGGTTCGATGCAGTTTCATTTCCACATCCTGATGCGTTTGAATAATTCTCTCCCACCTTTCTGTAGTAATAGTCTGGCACCGTTTTCTGGAACCATGAACCTTCTATATTAAATGTATGGTTGTATACCACATCCATATTTACGCGGAGTCCATTTGCGTGAAGCGCCTGAATCATCTGTTTCATCTCGTTAATACGCACTTCCCCATGATATGGGTCTGTGCTGTAAGAACCCTCAGGCACATTATAATTTTTGGGATCATATCCCCAGTTAAACTGCGGTGTGTCAAGCTTTGTCTCATCCACTGTAGCATAGTCATAACTCGGTAAAATCTGTACATGTGTCACACCCAAATCCTTAATATGGTCGATGCCTGTCGCAAGACCATCCGCGTTTTTCGTACCAGTCTCTGCCAAACCAAGGAACTTGCCGGTATTGCTGATTCCAGATGACGAATCCGATGAAAGATCCCTGATATGAAGCTCATAAATAACTGCATCCGTGGGATTTTCAAACGTCGGTCTCACGTCATTCTCGAAACCATCGGGATTTGTAGCGCTCAAATCCACAACCATCCCCCTGTCACCGTTCACACCAGTTGTTCTGGCATAGAGGTCTACCGCTTCGTTTGTCTTGTTCCCAATTTTGATGGAATAGGTATAGTACACACCGTTCAGATCGCCTTGCTTTTCGCAGAACCATACGCCTTTCTCGCCCTGGGTCATAGGAACCGTCTCTCTGAGATTGTCCCCATCACCCTGCTCATACAGGTTCAGTGAAACCTCCGATGCTGTCGGCGCCCACACTTTAAAGCCAGTCTTATCCTTTGTGTAAGTGGCTCCAAGGTCATCTCCGTCGTATGCCATTGCATCATCGAAAAATTCGGAACCAAGAATCTTATTCATGGATACTGTAGCTCCCTCATATCCCTCCATGGAAAGATTATACGTTTTTGACAATTCCAATTCCTCCTCTACTGTCACTAAAATATTTCTGCCATCCTCACTGTCTGCCGAATCCACAGCGTACGCCACGCCGTCACTGTCCGTCAATTTCATCTTCGACGCCAGATTGCCTGACGGACGCGATAATGTCGCATATATTTCCCTGCTTGACGACTCCGAAAAATATGCCTCCGCTATCACAGGATTATAAACCACCTCGTCAACATTATACCATAATGTAGGATTTCCTTCCACTATGTATACATCAATTGTATTATTTGATGCCTTTGTCAAATCAACCTCATATTCCAGCGCTGTATCGGCATTTTCATCCTGTATCACCTTCACGCCTGCTGTCCTGACACCCTCTTTCGGCTGTAATCCTACCTTGAAAAGTGCACCAAAGTCATCCGTCTCAGAAAGCGGGTAACTACCGCCAACCTCACTGCCTGCCCACGCATACGACTCTACTGTATCAGCGCTGTACTTTTTGTCAAAATTGTAATAATGAACGTTTAACTTTGTCGCATTATCCTCATTGTAAACGTTCAAACGTGCTTCCTCAAGTGAAGCAATATCATATGCCTGCGCTCCTTCTGGCGCCTCTGTGGTAAATTCGGCTTCCCCGCTTGTTATCCATATCTCTACAGTGTCCCCATCCATCGTGATAAAGCGGTCATCGCCAATGTCCTTATCCTCCCACTGGTTTAGACGCACAATGAATCCAATGCTTCCGGGTTTTCTGTTTGTCTGATATACAGCCACTTTACCGAAGCTGTCCTCATCTGTAAAGTCTACCTGCTGACCTTCCCTTCCTTCTTCCCATATCCACAGATTCCATCCTTCGTAGCTGTTATCTGCACGTCCGCCATAATGGACAATCAGTGTCTTTCCTGCTGCCTCCACCGTAATCTCTGGTGCAATAACTGACACCACAGTCATAAACAGCATCAGAATCGCCATGAGAAATGCTGCCGGCATTTGGATAAATCTTCTGCTCCTCATTCGATAATCCTCCATACAATTTTATTGATGGATTCATTATATACTTTCCAGACATAAATTTCCATTGGAAATTTCGTAAAATTTCGTTATAAGTTTTTAGCCAAAATAACGAATCAATATATACACGAAAATGGGGATATGCACATATGCATATCCCCATATCATTTTTCATTTATTTCATTACCACATCGCCCCAAGAGTCCGACGGGACAAGTGCAACATATGTTTTGCCAGTGTTCATCTCTATCTGCTCACCTGTCTGCTTGTTGAGATAGATTGTGGGATCGCTCTCGTTTGGCTTAATCCATGTTACCTCAATTGCCTTGCCGTTTGTGATATAATACGCATCACGCCTGGAGTCAATGGCATTGTATATAAGATATCCGTTTTGGTCAAGCTGCGAGAATGTAGTATCCTGTATCAGCAGATTCTTAAATGTAAGCTGTGCATTCCCATGCTGCGGATCAGTGTGTGCCGCTCCGTATTCATAGTAATCGTATGTGCCCGTGGACTCATTGTACTGAAGTCTGGAACTGTTATGCGGAAACGGAAGCTCTATCTCCGTACAGTCAATTGCATCACCGACTGCCGACAAATCAATCTCTGTGTCGGAAAATATATAATGCTGTCCCGGATAATAGTCATTGTACTCTGTTGAATATTTGGAAGCGCTGAATTTCTTGTCAAGGTCTCCCTCACAGATATACTCCGTAAATTCATATGCTTTTCCATTCTTTACACGTGAAAATCCACCGCTGAAGTTTGCCGAATATTTTTTTGCAATCCAATCATCAATATAAAACGGTCCGCCGTCATGGCAGAGCACTGCATTCCACTCTGCAGCAAGCATGATGTTCGTGGGTCTGGTACTACGAACACTGCCAAACTGCTGAATCTTTCCCCAGTCCTTGACTATTGCCATAAGACGTGTAATTCTGCCGTTTGCTGTACTGTTCATAATCTCATATACGACATCAGCCTCAGTCAAACCATAATGTGGAAGCGCTGTTTTCTCATTATCAACCATAATCGCAACCGGACGCTGATTTTTCAGACTTTCGTCTATCCACTCATTTGTTATCTCACTGCGGTACATGCCTTCCCGTGTCTCCTCGACAGGCTCAGGTTCTGCTAAAGACTCCGCTGCCTCAGAGTTCTCTTCCAGCGCATTGTTCGCATCTTCCGAATTGCCTGTGATATCATTAAAATTAATCTCAGGTGCCGGCTCCGTATTCTTCTCACCACATCCCGACATGGAAGCGCCAGCCAGCGTAATGACCAGCAGCAGGGCAAGCCCTTTATTCTTCAAATTGTTTCTTTTCATACTTTCTCCCCTTGCGCACACTATAATATGTCAAAAATGATGTGTCAGTATGCTTCTTTCCTATTTTTCCAATGTTTCATAAATATTGCAGACAATATTCATATTTTTATCGTGCAAACGGCTTCGAATCCTATGCCCGTGTACGTTACCTCTACAGTTAACTCCGCCAGGCACCCTCACGGCACATATGAAATCCGCCTTAGTGCTGCTACATTCCTGTCCTGACACGGTTCAACGGCACATATTGCGTGAGACCCAAACTTCAACGCCACTTATAGAGGGCAGCTGCACAAACGCAGACCCTCCGCCGTTCATCACCCCCACTGTAGCGGATTGTGGGTACAAGGCACCGCTAGCGCCCCGGCTGCACGACGTTATTATTATAACCTCTTATCTACCGATAAGTCAATGAAATTAATATTTTTTTAATCAAATCAAAAATCAGACTGGGTAATATCCGCTCCCTGCTGTGCCGTTAAACCACTGCCTGTTTTTCTTTCTCCGACGCGTCAGTATCTCATAGTACATGAGAACCGTCACAAGTTCCCTTATCCAGGGTTCCTTCTCATTCCACGGAGCATTTTCTGTCAACGTCTTATCCGTGATGTTGCTGCCCATAACATTCCCCTCTGTCATCAACGGCATTGGTTTTATCGACATACCTGACAGCGTATTCACTGGCATTGCTGCATCAACCGGCGCTGTTTTGCTGCCTGTCGTCCCCTGTTCATTTGTTTTTATAACTGCCATGACACTTGCAACCATGCGCTGTATCGTTAGTTTGTCGGGGTACTGGTCATAGATAAAGCTCCCGTCGTAATCCATCTTGTCAACGACACTGCTGATTACACCCTGATACTTCCTTGCGTATGTAGGGTACATCTGCTGCAGATACTCAAGATCTTCGAGTATTCTGTCCTCAGGTACGACTCCCGGCTGTGCCCACTGCCCATACCCCTGATAGCCCATATAATAAGGAAATGCACTATAATAATCCATATTTCGATTTCCTCGCTTTTTATGATATCATATGCATTTTTGCAGTTTTTGCGAATATATTTTATATCCTGGCGTTCCTAAGGTACCTCAATCTGGCCAAAATCACATAGATTGCGCTCCACAATCTCAAACAGAACATAATCACATTCCGTCTGCCCTGCCAGGCTTAGATTATAAGGCGTGGAACGATGAAACACCGCATTGTCAAACGCTGCTCCCATATACGGAATCATCGCCCTTCCAAAACTGTCCCTGTATACAAGGATTGATTTTCCACTGCCGGCACCTGACGATGTCCGTATCGTTATATCATCCAAACTGTGCAGTCTGCCAATATATTCATAAGACCTTCCGTCCTCATAAACGCGCTGTTCCTCATAATGCTGTGCTGCCGGAAACAAAATCTTGTACAAATCAGGTTCATGGCTTTCCTCTATTGTATAATTTGAAAGGTCATACGCTTCAGAAATTCCGTATGCTGCATAAATTTCGTTCAGGACAAGCCGCGCACCGGTATTATTCCAATGCGTGTCCTCATGCAGATAAAGCTCATCCTTCTCTTTGTTATCCAGTAGAATGCGGTACGCATCCACATATGGCACCTGCCGCTCATCCATGCGTTCCTGCAGCAGTGTCAGATTCCGAACCTGCGCACAACTGCCGAAACGTGCCGGCATATACTCCCCGTAAATACTGTTTTTATTGGGGACAATAACAAAAAGCGGTTCTTTTCCCTGACTCCGGACATAATCGCACACCTTTGCCAGCTTTTCCGCAATATTGTCAAGTTCTGTCTCTGTCAGGGTGACGCCCGCATAATCCGCAAGCGTCTCCCCGAAAAAAAGCCATCCCGCCTTCCCTATCACAACCTGATCGTCACAGGGTGTATGGAACAGTTCATATTTTATCCTGCTGTCAGCCTCGACAAGCTCCCCGCGAAATGCGAAGTGCTCCGAAATATATGTTTGCAGTTCGTCAAAATACTGCGCATTCAAAACCCCTGTCTCCGTATAGATCTGGGGCTTTTCCGACAAAGACCTGTTTTCTGCAAGTTCTGTCTTGTAAAACAGCATACCCACCGACGGTATCATGCACAATATAAAAAATGCGGTTACGTAAATCCATGTCAGTTTTTTCATGGCGTCACCGACAGACCTGTGCCTGCGATGTATGCCAGTGTTCCGTCAGAATCGACACGCACACGAAAAAATCCGTTGGGCGTGATACCCGTTACAAGCATTGGGATTCCGGCATCACACGACTCCAGTATTAAACTGCTTTCCAGTGACGGCTCTGCATAAATATATCCTTTTTTCATATTTTACTCCGTCCTTTCAATACAATATCTCAGTCATCGAATGACAACATTCGCAAAAGAATCCGAGGGCACAAGCGCAATATATGTTTTTCCGGTGTTCAACTCTATCGGTTTGCCTGTCATTACGTCGTAATAGACAGTCGGCGTACTTTCACCTGTTTTTGCCCATGTCACGGCAATCGCCTTTCCGTTTGTGATATAGTATCCGGCACGTCCAGTGTCAATTGCATTGTAAATCATATACCCGTTCTTGTCGAGCTGTGAGAAGGTCGTGTCCTGTATCAGCAGATTTTTAAACGTAAGCTGTGCATTGTTGTGCTGTGGGTCTATGTGCGCCTTTCCGTACTCATAGTAGTCATAAGTCTTTGTCACTGCATTGTACACAAGCTTCGACTGGTTATGCGGGAACGGCAAATCTATCTGCGTGCAGTTTACCGCGCCAGCCCTTCCTGCAAGGTCTATTTCCGTATCCGAAAATGTAAAATGCTTTCCGGGGTAAAATGCATTGTACTCCCTTGCGTATCCGGCACTCTGTATTCTCCTGCCCAACTCTCCTGTACAGATATATTCCGTAAATTCACGCGGCTTTCCGTTATTAATGCGGGAAAATCCGCCGCTTAAATTAGCAGAATAATCCTTTGCGATCCAGTCGTTGATATAGAACGGCCCCCCGTCATGGCACAGAACAGCATTCCACTCTGCCGCAAGCATGACATTGGTCGGTCTCGTGCTGCGGATACTGCCAAACCGGGTAATTTTATCCCAGTCCTTGACAATTGCCATCAGGCGGGTTATCCGCCCGTTTGCCGTACTGTTCATCATCTCATACACCACATCCGCCTCTGTCAGTCCATAGTGCGGGAGCGCTTTCGACTCGTTGTCAACCATAATTGCAACAGGACGCTGCATTGCGAGACTGGCATCAATCCACTCATTTGTCAGCTCGCTGCGATACATATTTGCGACCGGTACCGTCAGCTGTGCAGATGACCGCAACGAACCTTCATCCGCCGTCATCTCAAGCATCGTCACCGGCACGACATTTTCCACCGCCGCATAATCCATCTGCACTTCCGTCACTGTCCCCGCGGTACTTTTCTCAGATGCGGCACGCATGGACATCACAGTCATCGCTGTCAGAACCGCCGTACCTACTGCCATAAACTTTTTGCTCTTGATTTTTCTCATACATTATTCCCTTTCTCCAATTAAAATTTTCATTGCATCTGCTTATGTGTATCAAAATTTCTGCATCATACGCCCCGGCTTGTTATCCCTGTCATGAGACATATCTGCATAAATGACATCTATGTCATTTGTAATCGGTCTGGGATAAATCCGGCTGGAAAAAATTGTTCTGTCTACGACACCTGCAAGGAGACATTTTGCCCTCAAAACCGAAAATAGATAAACGGGTTATAGCTGCTTGATGCAAGATTGAGGATACATAAAACCAGCAGTACCAGCGACACCGCATATTGAACCGCATGATGCTTTATGCGCCCCTTGAACCATTCCGAAACCGGAGCGGAAAAGACAACCGCAGCCGCCAGACAGATAATGTTATATGGCGTTAAAAGCTTTGCGGCCAGCATTTGCTCCGATGCATTTGCATGCCCCCCTGTAAACATAGAAACAAGAATGTGCACCGCCTGTCCAATGGTGTCCGCACGAAAAATCACAAAGCCGCATATAACCACAAGCATCGTATAAACATGCGCAAACACCTTGTTTTTCAGCGGAATCAATTTCTTGTACTCAAGTGTTATGAACAGTCCGTGAAACAGCCCCCATAGAAGAAATGTCCAGTTTGCACCATGCCATATCCCCGTCGCCATAAACACAGCCAGCTTGTTTCCCATCGTCCTTGCTTCCCCCTTACGGTTTCCGCCAAGCGGAATATAGAGGTACTCCTTAAACCATGTGGACAGCGAAATATGCCATCTGCGCCAGAACTCCTGAATACTTCCCGAAATATATGGATAACAGAAATTCTCCTGAAAAGTAAATCCAAACATTCGCCCCAGCCCGATTGCCATATCAGAATAACCGCTGAAATCATAATAAATCTGAAAAACATAACAGACCGCCGCCATCCATGCCGTGAGCGAAAAGTCAAGCGGTGTCGTATACAGAGTGTCCACCATATAAGCCATTGTGTTTGCAATCAACAACTTTTTGGCAAGACCGGTGACAAAACGCCGGATACCCTGGGCAGTATCTATTATTGTAACACATCTTTCAGAAAGCTGCGCGTCTATATCATGATATTTTACAATTGGACCTGCAATCAGCTGCGGAAAAAAGGATATATACAACATCAGCTTCCATAAGCTTTTCTGCACCAAATTCTTATCCCTGTATACGTCAATACAGTAGGAAAGCGCCTGAAACGTATAAAACGAAATCCCTATGGGAAGTGCAATCTGTGGTATCGTTACAGGCAGGCGGAACAGGCTTCCAATTGTCCCAAGTACCAGTGCACTGTATTTAAATACCACAAGCATCCCAATATTGAACACTACTGTCACGCAAAGGGCTGACTTTGCCCATCTTTTCGATGCCGCAATCAGTCTTGCCAGACAGTAGTTTGTCAATATCGAGCCAATCATCAAAAGGATATATACAGGCTCGCCAAACGCATAGAAAAACAGGCTTGCTATAATCAACAGCGCATTCTTTACCTTTAAATTCGGACAAATGCAATAGGTCAGGTATACAATTGGCAGAAAGAAAAATAAAAAGATACAGGAGCTAAATACCATCTTTTCCTCCCTTATTGCCCAAACAATTCAATGAAGGACACTTTGTTGTCTGTCATCTGCAGGCCGATTGTCTTACTTCCTGTCTCATACAGCCATTCCGTTCCTTCTTCTATATATGCGCTTCCGTATGCGGCTATAACCTCCTCCTTTGTACTGCCAATATGGATTCCGGACGGCAAATATTCGCCGCCTGTAATCTCAATCAGTGAGATAATATCCGCGCCGTTTGTAATATATGTGTAAATTGTTGTTCCGCCATATGTATAAACCTTATCGTCACCTGCCTCTGTACAGCTTTTTGCCGCACCATATGCATCCGGTTCGCCAAGAACCCCGACATAATTTCTCATATCATCCCCCAGCGGCAGCATCAGTCCCCCGATTGTGACCGCATAATCTCCCGCAGACACAGAGCCCTCTGCCGCAGGTACTGCCTCCGGCACTGGTTCTGCCTCCTCGGAGAACGTACTCTGCGGCTGGTTCTCCGCCTTTGACTCTGTCTCTGGTTCCTGCCCTGTTTTTGTTTCTGACTCGGTTTCTGCTTTGGCTTCTGTCGTTGTCTCTGCTTCTGACTCTGTTTCAACCGGAGATTCTGACTCTGTTTCCGACCCGGCTGCCGATTCCGGAACAGTCTCCTCCTGAGCAATTGTGACAGTCCGCACTGCTGCCTCTGATTCGCCGGCAGACACAGGCTCCTTTGACGCGCCGCACCCTGACATAGCCGCCATACTTCCTGCCATAATTACCGATATAAAAAACAATCCCTTCTTATTTAACTTTCTCATAGTAATCCTCCATTTTTCTTATCAAACTTTTATCTGTCAATATTTGCTGTCAGCCCGCCTGCCGGCACGAAACCAACAAGCTCCCCCAGTTCAACGCGAAAATACCCATTATCCGTAACACCCGTCACCAAAATCGGCAGTCCTGCCGCAACAGTCGGAAAGAGTACTGTGCCGCCTAGATCCGGCTGTTCCAGTACAATGGTGGTTTCGTTTGTATAACATAGCGCCTGCACTTCCGCAACGACATAATCCGATGCTGCATCCGCCCCTTGTCTTTTCTGTCTGACTTTTTGAATCACATCCGCTATCAAGTCAATATAGGTCTCCTCGTCCCAATGAATCGTATCAATCATTCGGTGCGGGCTTCTTGACGCGTAGAAATCCGTATAGTCCAAAAACCTGTCTGGAAATGCTGCCGCAATCGTATTATTGAAAACATTTTTATCCTTTGTGCCTCTATAATATTTTGTCATTGTGGCAACAGAGAGAAACCAACAGTCTGCCTCCGGAAATTCATATGTCGTCCAGTTGCGGTACGAATTTACATAATAGTCCGAAATCGCTTTGGTTCCCTTAGAAGCCGATACCGCGCCATGCATGGATATAATATTCCAATGCGCAACATTCGGGTTTGTATTGATTATCTCATGAATCTTCTGTACCCCCCCGTCCCTGGCTGCCCTTCCCGTCACTGTAGATATAATTTGAACTGGTCTGAATCGTGCCGTCGTTTTGTCCATTTCCCTCAAACACGAAAAACAGGTTCCCTTTCATCGTAAAAACATTTTGTTCACTCCCCCTGCTCGCGTCCCATATCCATGTATATGAAATATCATTTCCGATATCCCTCTTAGGGACTGCACCCGATGCCAAAGCACAGTGACTCTCCCCAACAAAAATATAGCCTTCTTCGTGAAATACCCCATCACTTTCATACACTGTAATGGCATTTACAGTCATTACAGGCTCCATAAATGCCACAGCCATTATGACAAATGCCATTATTGCCTTCCACATCCTATATTTTCCTTGCTTTGATTTGCCTGCACAAATTCCTTTCATATGTGACTCCTTCCCATATTCCGTTACAATTCCTGTTTATTCTGCCATAGCGGAGCCTGTCTGCCGCTTCCCGCCATTTGTTAAAGTATGACATTTTCCCGCGATACCCTGCGCATTAATTCCATACGCTCCCTGTCACTTAGAACCGGACAGCTTTCAGCCTTCCGCATTTGTACAATAAACTCCTCTGCTGTCGTGTCATACAATGTCTCTATTTTCAAATCAATCAGCCCATACTCCCACAGCTCGTAAACCAGAAGCTCAAAAGAGGCAGGCGTAAATACATTCTGATGAAAATCATGTGCCGTCTGCACTTTACCGCCACAATCCTCAAAAGCCTTGCGGTTAAACTCCGCATCGTGCACAAATTCGTACTCCTTCTTCAAAATCTTATCGCGTGCCCGCGACCACGAAGTCAGTCCGCTTCTCCGGACAACATGATTCCAATAATCGGTAAGCGCTCCCACCGAACCGTACTTCTCACCCTGCAAAAAATCATTTATTACTTTTCCTGTCGTCGTCACCATCCTGAAATGGTCAAGCGTATAGCGTTTATCCGGCACTGCCAGCGACAAAATCCCGTTCATTTTCAACATTTTAGAGCAGTCCCGCAAGAAACCGATAAAATCCGGCACGTGTTCAATCACATGTGAAGCAATTATATAATCATAGCTGTCTGTCCTGCCCGTTACCTCCGAATAGGGACGCCCGTCCCAGATATAGTCCACTTCCTCAATCTTGCTTGTGTCAAGCCCCATGGCGGCATACCGCCCGACAAGCTCCTGCCTGCCCACCCAGTCTACAATTTCTACATTGTAGCCCTTGCTTTTGGGTGCACACGGGCGAAGTGACGGTCCTATTTCCAGGCCAAACTGTTCCTTTGTGATCTGCGAAAGCATTCTTCCAAAATGGTTCTGCTCAGCCTCCTGCGACATTTTTAACGCTATCTTCCCTCTTATTCCTCCAAACATCTGCATTTCCTCCCAGAAGCCCCAAACCCCTTATTCTTCGCCAAGCTTTATGATTATATAGTCATCAAATTCTTTGATATACCCTGTGCACGGATAAGCCGGCATATCCGCACCATGTTCATATGCCAAAGGCATCATCTCCGCAGTAGGTCCGCAAAACCAGTCATATCCCAAGGTCTTCCAGTAACCAATAATCCGATATGTGGAAAAAAAGTACTTCGGTTCAAAAAAATACTGCACTTCATAAGCAGAAATAAAAACACATGCATGAGTTCTGTCGGGTTCACTGCATACAGGATTGGTCAGAGCTTCCCTATGCCCCCAAAAAATAATCGGTTTTCCCGCGCCAGAGGCTGGAAATGCTCCAAGATCCTTGACAATTACGGTCGTCGTCATTTCGTCCGCCTTACCGATTACATCTCTTGTATAAAACATGCGCATTGTTGGCGCTGCATTCATAAGAATGAGAATCCCTCCAACGAGTACAGCCAATGCCCTTATCCCGCCTTTCCAATGTTCCTTTCCCTCTGTACAGACGACCCGAAAACCAAACAGCCACAATATTGCGTTTGCCAGCGGCAGCGTCATCTGTATCCTGGGAACGATGAGACCTCCCATCAAAATCGACATAAAAAGAGGCGACACCGCAACTCCTGCCAGACCAAGTGCATACCAGAATGCTTTCCTCCCCAGACGCTTGACAAGAAGAATCAGCGATATAATACCAATCAGACAACATACCACATACGCCCTTGTATAATACACACCGTCCGAAACAACCAGCAGGCCGAAATAGTAAAAAATACTGCGAAGTGTCTCAAAAATACCCCTGCTCCACCCTATTTGCTCTCCCAGGTAATTTCCTTCTGCCTTCCAGAAAAACATTGCTATCGCGGCGTATCCGGCAAGCGTTATGACAAAATGGAGAATATCCTGCACAATGAGCGTACGGACAATATTTTTCTCTGCATTTCTGTCATATAGCATCAACAAAAAAATACCCAGATACAGGCACATCTGAATAGATACCATATTTTGATAAATGCCATAAGCTACTACGACCAGCGGAATTGATGCCGCAAAAGCCACTCTGTTCTGCTCCCGGACTGCCCGAACCAGATACCAGTTTGATACCAGCAGAAAAAACACGGCCAACATTACCTCAAAAGCCTGATACTGAAACAAAAACTGGTCAACATATGTGGGATAAATCAAAAAAAGCAGTATGAAAATCCCCAGCGGCGCTGATCCAAACCAACTGTCAACAGAGTAAAAAAGGTACCCCGCAGCCATTGCAGACAGCCATAATGTCACAAGCAGCAGTATGCCGCTCAAATAGGGATTATACCATGACAAATTGAAAATTTTTTTTACAAAGATAAGACCAAATCTGCCGATTTCATTCCAGTTATAAAAGCTTCCCGGATTATTAACCAACTGCTCCTTATCAATATAAAAGTAGTTTGAAAAAGCCTGTCCGGCATAGACCAATGCAAGAATAGCCGCCATACCTCCTGCCAGCATCGGACGAGATTTCACAAATCCGGCAAAATCAACCCAGCTTTGTTTCAAATTTGCCCCCCCACCTCTGGCATTTGCTTCCTTTCTCGTCTTGTCCATATGTCGAATCCTCCTGTCCGTTTATACTCGAGTTCTCTTTCAGGGATATTATATTTCTCTTTCGGAGAAATTGCAAGCTTTTTTTGTGTCCGGACGCAATTACATATTGTTTATACAATTTTATACTGCATAAACAAAAGTGCTCATTTCCTTACAATATAAAGGATATATTCCTTTTTTACCTCTGACTCTATTTACATTTTTAAGCAATATACTGCCAAAAATTCCCAAATAGAGAACTAAGTTTATACGCAGTTTTTAACAATTTTTTAATTTCAATTCTCTTATTGAGAAATTGTAATCCCTTTATGAATGTTTTAATCAAAATGTATTACCTATATGCTAATTAATATAATGAAGGAGGATACATAAAATTATGGAAAAGGGAATTTTAGGAAATGCCATCCGCACTGCACGCATCAATATGAATTTGACGCAGGAACAAGTCGCAGAAATGGTAGATATCTCGCCTATACACTTTAAACATCTCGAAAGTGAGCACCGCATGCCTTCGATTGAAGTACTTTTCAAACTATGTGATGTGCTCAATCTCTCGCTGGACAACCTGCTGTTTGTATCAGAAAAGAACCGTCCGATTCTGCAGGACATCAATAACTATGCCCATAAATGCACGGATAAGCAGCTTCAGGTCATTCTTGCCGCAATGCAAGTTATGGTTGCACAAAACACCACGGATACTTGATCTGAAACAGGGAATCGAGCAGGGGAAAAGTGCCTGTATGCGTAAAAAGAGGGGGGACCCGGCAATTCGCGGTCCCCCTCTTTTATCCTGCTATGCGTTCGCATTCATACGGTATTAAATTACATTGGCGGCACGACAACAAATGCCATCCCGTTTTTTCACACGCAGCGAAGATTTCGCCGTTCATCTTCAGCATGATATCCTTAAATCGTAATTACTTTTTAGACGCCATATAAAAAACCACTATCTGAGTTCTCCCCAAATAGTGGTTTTGATATTGTGATATTACTTCATTTTTGCAACATCAATACGTGCAATCGAACGCATAAGAGCCGCTTCCGCCCTGACGACATCAATATTGCCGCCACGCTCCGCCAGCCTTCCTTCTGCTCTCTGCTTTGCAGCATTTGCACGCGCCTCGTCAATCTCGGCAGGCCATTCGATAATCTCCGCGAGAATCGTAATCTCCTGCGGCAGTATCTGCACGAATCCTGCATGAAGCGCCGCGTTTTTTACGGCTTCACCCTGCGTAATCGTAAGAATGCCCGGCTTCACGATGACGGTAAGCGGTGCATGACCGGCATAGACACCGATTTCACCCTCTGTCGTATTGAATTCCACCATGTCCGCCTCTTCGTTAAAAAACTCGCGGTCCGGTGTCACAATCGTAAGCTTGAACTTCTCTGCCATAGTAGCACCTCCTTATTTTATATGAGTGAACTTATTTCACCCTGGCTACTACGTCATCAATTGTTCCGGCGTTGAGGAAGTGTCCTTCAGGAATATCATCATGCTTTCCTTCCATGATCTCCTTAAATCCTCTGATCGTCTCTGCGATAGGTACATACTTACCAGGCATACCTGTAAACTGCTCCGCTACATGGAACGGCTGTGACAGAAATCTCTGAATCTTTCTTGCGCGGTTAACCGTAATCTTGTCTTCCTCTGACAATTCATCCATACCGAGGATTGCAATGATATCCTGCAACTCCTTATATTTCTGAAGAACCTGCTGTACGCCACGTGCCACTTCATAGTGTTCCTGACCTACAATACGCGGATCAAGAATTCTTGATGTGGACTCGAGCGGATCTACAGCCGGATAAATACCGAGCTCCACAATGGAACGCGAAAGAACAGTCGTTGCGTCCAAGTGCGCAAAAGTTGTGGCAGGCGCCGGGTCTGTCAAGTCATCGGCAGGCACATATACAGCCTGTACAGATGTGATGGAGCCATTTTTTGTAGAAGTGATACGCTCCTGCAACGCACCCATCTCTGTCTGAAGTGTCGGCTGGTAACCTACGGCAGAAGGCACACGTCCAAGCAGCGCGGAAACCTCCGAACCAGCCTGTGTGAATCGGAAAATATTGTCAATGAAAAGAAGCACGTCCTTTCCACCCTTGTCGCGGAAGTACTCAGCCATTGTAAGACCTGTCAGACCAACCCTCATTCTGGCTCCGGGCGGCTCGTTCATCTGACCAAATACCATGGCGGTCTTGCTGATAACGCCGGACTCTGTCATTTCATTGTAAAGATCATTACCCTCTCTGGTACGCTCACCTACGCCTGTAAATACGGAGAATCCATCATGCTCATTCGCAATGTTTGTGATAAGCTCCTGGATAAGAACCGTCTTTCCTACGCCGGCACCGCCAAACAGACCGATCTTACCACCTCTCTGATACGGGCAGAGAAGGTCAACGACCTTGATACCCGTCTCAAGCATCTCTGTCGATGTCGCCTGCTCCTCAAATGAGGGTGCTGGTCTATGAATCGGCTCGTATCCTTGTGCTTCAGGAGCCGGTTTGTTATCTATCGGTTCGCCAAGTACGTTGAACATGCGTCCAAGTGTACTCTCACCAACGGGAACTGTAATCGGCGCACCTGTCGAAACAGCGTCCATCCCTCTTACAAGTCCATCCGTAGGTCCCATGGCGATACATCTTACTGTATCATCACCCAGATGCTGCGCAACTTCGATTGTCAGCTCCGTGCCGTCGCTTCTTGTAATTTTAACTGCGTCATTCAGCTCCGGAAGCTGTCCCTCGCTGAATTTCACATCAAGAACCGCACCGATAATCTGGGTAACTTTACCAATTATCTTATCTGCCATCTTTTTGTTTCCTCTCTATCTAATAT
Source organism: Lachnospiraceae bacterium (assembly GCA_029068555.1). Taxonomy (GTDB): domain Bacteria; phylum Bacillota; class Clostridia; order Lachnospirales; family Lachnospiraceae; genus COE1. The sequence continues at coordinate 31,321 of JAIECJ010000134.1, read as the reverse complement.
TTTTTCGCTATATTCTTTCGCGCAATGCATACCATAACGAAACATAGAAATTCTTAGGTTGTGTATTTTACAACCTTAGAATTTCTTTTCGTTATGATATAGCCTGCGCACCTGCGATAATCTCTGTCAACTCCTGCGTAATAGCGCTCTGACGTGCCCTGTTGTAGAGCAGTGACAGACTCGAAATAATCTCATCCGCATTGTTGGTCGCATTGTCCATCGCCTGCATTCTGGCAGCATTCTCGCTCGCTACAGCCTCTATCATCGCCCCATATATCAAGCTTGTAATATACTTGGGAATGATAAGGTCAATAGCGTCTTCGGTCTCAGGCTCAAAATCCAACACTGCCTTGTCGTCATCGCTGCGCTCATCCTCTATTTTAATAGGAAGCAGTTTCAGTCTGGTCGGTATATGCGTCACCGTATTTTTAAATCCGGTGTAAACGACATAAATTTCGCCTACCTTTCCGGTCGCAAAATCATCCAAAACCTGGCTGCTGATTGTCATGGCATCTGCATAGATTGGCTCGTCAATCGCCGCAGAATAATCCTCTCCCATCTCATAGCCCAGTCTTGTAAATGTATCCCGCCCTTTACTTCCTACCGGGTAAATAATCAAGTCATCCTTATTCCACTCATTATCCCGCACAAGCTTGATAATATTGGAATTGTAGCCGCCGGCAAGCCCCCTGCTGCCTGTTATCACAATGACAGCCTTTTTTGCGGAGTTGTTTGCCTTGAGGTACGGATGGTTGATATCCCCTGCTTTGGAAAGCATAGAAACCACCGTTTCATACATGCAGTTAAAGTATGTCTTGGACTTCTCTGCACGTCCCTTCGCTCTTTGCAGTTTGACGGTGGAAACAAGCTTCATGGCCTTTGTAATCTGCTGTGTACTCTGTACGGAGCTCTTACGTCTCTTTATGTCTCTCATTGAGGCCATAAATATTCAGTCCCCCCTTCTTTTTATTTAAAGCGTCCTTTAAATTCTTCAATCGCTGCAACAAGCGTTTTCTCGGTTTCATCCGAAATGACCTTCTCCTCCTTGATTGCCTTAGGCACCTGCGGGTACTTTGTATCAAGGAACTCAAAGAGCTCTGCCTCAAATCTCGTGATATCCGCTACCGGCACGTCAAGCAGATACTTCCTTGTAGCCACGAATAGGATGATAACCTGATATTCGACAGCCATCGGTTTATATTGTGGCTGCTTTAAAATCTCCTTGATTCTTGCGCCCTGGTCAAGTCTCTCCTTTGTATCGGCGTCAAGATCTGAACCGAACTGTGCAAACGAAGCAAGCTCCCTGTACTGGGCAAGCTCTGTACGAATCGGTCCTGCAATCTTCTTCATCGCCTTAATCTGGGCAGAACCACCAACTCGTGAAACGGACAGACCTGCATTTACAGCCGGTCTGAAACCGGAGTTAAACATCTCTGTCTCAAGATAAATCTGACCATCTGTAATGGAAATTACATTTGTCGGAATATATGCGGAAACATCACCAGCCTGTGTCTCTATGATAGGAAGCGCCGTGATGGAACCGCCGCCGTACTCGTCACTCATACGGCATGCACGCTCAAGAAGCCTTGAGTGGAGATAGAATACATCTCCAGGGAATGCCTCACGTCCGGGTGGACGTTTCAGAAGCAGGGAAAGTGTACGGTATGCAACAGCGTGCTTACTTAAATCGTCATAAATAATAAGTACATCCTCACCGTTCTCCATCCATTCCTCACCAATTGCACAGCCCGAATATGGTGCAATATACTGCAATGGTGCAAGCTCACTCGCCGTTGCAGCTACAATTGTCGTATATGCCATAGCGCCAAACTCTTCCAATGTCTTCACAATGCTTGCAACGGTAGAAGCCTTCTGCCCGATTGCAACGTAAATACATTTCATATTCTGACCCTTCTGGTTAATAATCGTATCAATGGCAATCGCCGTCTTACCAGTCTGTCTGTCTCCGATAATCAACTCACGCTGTCCTCTTCCGATAGGAACCATGGCATCAATTGCCTTGATACCAGTCTGCATCGGTGTATCAACGGATTTTCTGGTGATAACGCCAGATGCCACTCTTTCAATCTGACGATATTTTGTGCTCGCGATAGGACCCTTGCCGTCTATCGGCTGACCAAGAGCATTTACAACACGCCCGAGCAGGGCATCCCCTACGGGAACTTCCACAACGCGGTTTGTCGTTTTTACGGTATCACCTTCATTGATGTTCTTTGCACTTCCGAGCAGCACGGCACCTACATTGTCCTCCTCAAGGTTCATGACCATGCCGTAAACCTCACCAGGGAACTCCAAAAGCTCACCCTGCATTGCCTTCTCAAGTCCGTGAACACGTGCAATACCATCCGCCACCTGAATGACAGTACCAACTTCCGATACTTCCAAATCAGAGGCATATCTCTTTATCTGATCCTTAATCACAGAACTTATTTCTTCTGGTCTTAAATTCATATGGATCTGCACCTTTCTATTTTTATTTTACAACTGAATAGCGAGCAGCTCACGCTGCAGCTTATCCAGCTTTGTCCGAATACTGCTGTCCACAACCCTGTCACCCATCTTAATGACCATTCCGCCTATCAGGCTCTCATCCACATCGTAGATGCACTCGATAGTCTTGTATTTGGTGGTAGCAAGTAACCGGCTTTCAATATCCTGTTTTTCCTGATTGTCTATTGCAATGGCTGTTGTGATATAAGCCGTTCCGATATTACTGTACTCCTTTACGGAAGCGATAAATTCATTCAGAATGGATTCAATTTCAATGTAACGGTCTTTCTCAACAATCGTCACAAGAAATCCAACCATCTCATCACTGACTTTACCCTTGAACACACTTTTTACCACCTCTATCTTATCCTCTTTCTGGATTTTCGGGTGATTCATAAACTGTCCAAATTCCGCATTTGTGCGAATTACCTCAAGGAGCCCCAATGCCTCCTCCAAAAATGGTGAAGTCTTATTTTCTTCAACGGCCAGCTCAAACAACGCCTCCGCATAAGTTTTTGAAACTAGCTTAGCCATGTGCTATCACCTATTTCTTTCAATGTCTTATCAATGAGTTCATGCTGGGCATTTGTATCAATGTTTGCCTGCACAATGCGGGCAGCCATGACGGAAGCAACTGCGACCATCTCGCGCTTCACCTCGTCAGCCAGCTTCTGCTTCTCAAGCTCTGCCTCTTTTCTGGCATTATCCACAATCCTTGCAGCCTCCTGTTTCGCCTCAGCGACAATCTTCGCTTCATTCTCCATGCCGCGCTTGCGTGCATCCGCCAGGATTGCCTCCGCCTCTTTCCCTGCCTGGTTCAGCTTATCTTCGTAGAGGGCGCGTGTCTTGGCCGCCGATTTCTGATCGGATGCAGCCTGCTCAAGTTCGCCCTTTATCTTTTCTTTCCTGTCGTTCAGCATCTTTCTTACTGGATTAAATAAGAAATGCGATGCGACCAGGAAAAGGACGAACATTGCGATTATCATAAGAACTGTATCAGCCAAAAGCTGGAAGTCCAGGTCAAATAACCGGCTCAATCCCTCTGTCTCGGTAGCAAGTATCATACCTTGTACCTCCTTTTTTCATTTTACTTAAAGTTTACGGAGAACAGCGCAGCTGTTCTCTTAAACGAAGCTAGAAATTCTTGGCTTGTGTCTTTTACAAGCCTGGAGTTTCTCTCCGCCTAACGAGCGTCAGGATTTTATTTCACTGCGTCTTTTGCAGTGTTAAAAAATCTCCTCGTTATGGTTACGGTACTAAAGGTTTTACGAACAATAACAGCATGGCTACAAGCAGACCATAGAGACCTGTTGTCTCAGCAACTGCCTGACCAAGAAGCATGGTAGAAGTAACATCAGACTTTGCACCCGGATTTCTTCCTACTGCTGCTGCGGCATGACCTGCGGCAATACCCTGACCTACACCAGGTCCGATACCTGCGATAACCGCAAGACCTGCACCAATTGCTGAACAACCTAAGATAAAGTTTGAATTAAATTCCATAATTAATTCCTCCTATGAAATAATTAGTAGTAAATAAAATAAAAGTAAAATATTTTCAAAGAACAGCTCTGCTGTTCTCTTAAACGGAATATAAATTTTGTTATAGCGCATTTCTGCACCCCTAGAAAGTCTTTCCGTTTTATCCTTCAATGGCATTGTTGATGTATGTCATTGTCAGCATACAGAATACATATGTCTGAATTGCTCCGGAGAACAAGTCAAAGTACACATGAAGCGCCGCCGGCCAGCCTGTGGCGATAAAGCCAAGCAGACCATAAAGCAAAGCCATCATAACAGTTCCTGACAGAACGTTTGCGAACAAACGAAGTGACAGGGAAATGGGTACCGCAATATCACCAATCACATTGATAGGCGCCCATATCGGCCACGGATCACACAATCCCTTGATAACACCCGAAACCTTCTGGTACTTAAATTTGTTAAAGGTAATCAGGGTAAAGGTAATCAGACCAAGTGCAAATGTCACACCATAGTCGGCTGTAGGTGCCCTAAGCCCCATCAGACCGGAGATGTTGCTGACAAGGATAAAAATAAACAGCGTGCCAATATAGTTGGCAAAGGCTGTGGCATTTTTCCCCATAACACCCTTAATCATGTTGTCGAGCATCTCAACCACAAGCTCCACTACGTTTTGGAAAGCTCCAGGGATTTCCGTCGCACGTTTGACTGCCCTGTTCGCACACAGGCAGAATATAATAATAATTGCCATGACAATAAACAGGCATACATGCGTGGTTGTTATCCAGAGCTTCTGACCAAAGAGTTCATACTGAAATACTCCGTGTATCATAAAATCAATATCGTCTGCCCCAGATAACAGAATTCCTGCTCCCATACACTCACCTCCTTGTTTTATTCTTTATTCAGTTTTACATTTTACCTCTGGGGAATTTCCCCTTTCTCCATTATGAGACAGTCTGGCGAACAACGGCTGTACATAGGCTGATATCTTCAGTCCCATAATTCCGGCAAAAGCCGCCAATGGATTGCCGATTCTCGTCATCATCAGTACCGCGAGGATAAATACCACCACGACATATCTGATAATATTGTGTCTCGTTGCTGCTGCCTGCGCCCCCTTTACATCTCTTTCAACAGTGGCATTCAGTGTAACCGCCATGTGAAAGGCCATAAATATTGCTGTAAGCACTCCTATCCAGAGTCCTATACTATAGTCTGCTTTATCCCCTACGAAAAAGAGCCCCGCTATCTGACACATTACGCCAAATATAATGATTCCAAAAAGCAACCCCGGCAGAGCCGTGTTGATTTTCCTAAGTTTTGTCCTCATCCCTGTCATCTCCCTCGTAAATCTTCTTTGCCAGAATGAAAATATTCCGGAAGCCCGCCAGGGCTCCAACAAAGAACAATAAAACAAACCAGAATGCAGTTCCCAGTTTCCTGTCCAGAAACATCCCCGCAAAAGAGCATAAAAAGATTGGAACGAGCATATTGATGCCAAACTGGGTAATTACCGCCAGTGACTGGTACACCGACCTTTTATACTTCTTATTTCTTCCCATTTATCTGCCTCCATATGCTGATCGTATTCCGGCATTCCAACTTTTTCATGCTGCCCATCCATAATTATACAGAAATCTGGCAAAATTGTCTAGCAAATGTCTGATTTTTGTGTATTTTTTATCCAATTACCTCTCCGTTGTTAAAATCCGCACAAAACCGAAAGCATCGGTTTTGTTGCCCTTATCACGCAGCCCAGGGCACGCACGCAAAAAAGAGGACATCGCAGCCCTCTTTCCGACTATATTTTATATCTTACTTAACCATCACATCCGCAAATGAGAACTCCCCCTCTGTCACCGCAAAAAGTTCTTGCTTTGCAAGACCGAAACAGTCAATCATCTCCGGTGAAAATACACCGCACTCTCCTTCTATAATCATGCGCGCTGCCTCTTCAACAGCAAACGGATCCTTGTATACACGTTTACTTACAAGCGCATCATACACATCAACTACAGACACAATCTGCGCCCAGATGGGAATCTCATCTCCCTTTAACCCGTCAGGATACCCCTTTCCATCATGACGCTCATGATGATATCTGCAAATATCATAGCAATAATGGTAAAATTCATTCTCATCCTGTTTGAATTTTTCAAGAAGCTCACAGCCATATATTGTGTGCTTCTTCATCTCCTCAAACTCTTCCCCCGTCAGTTTGCCAGGCTTTAATAAAATACTGTCAGGAATTGCTATCTTTCCAATATCATGCAGCGCCGACGCATTGACAATAAGAGAGGCTTTCTCTTTCGTAATGTCATATTTGGGATAAAATTTCATAATATATTTGAGGAAAAGCTTTGTAAAGTATTTTACCCGCTGAATATGTTCCCCTGACTCAAGACTTCTGAACTCGACAACAGAGCTCAGTGCGTTTACCAGAAATTCATTGCTCTTCTCAAGCTTCTCCCGGCTTTCCCGAAGCTGCCTTGTACGCTTCTCAAGCTTGCGCTCAACATAAATCCTGTGTTCAAAGAGCTCCATGATATTCTTTGCCCGGCGCATAACAACATTCGGCGCAAATGGCTTATATATAATATCCGACGCGCCAAGCTCATAAGCTTTTTCATCTGTCTCGTCCGTCGCCTCGCCTGTTATCATAATGACCGGAATATAATTAATGTAGTCCTCCTCGTTCATAAAACTCAACACATCAAGTCCCGATTTTTTGGGCATGAGCAGGTCAAGAAACAAAAGGCACAGCTTGTCACTGTACTCCATAATAATACTGATTGCCTGTTCGCCGTCCTCTGCTTCAATAATATTATACTGCTCGTCAAATATAAATTTAATCATCTCGCGGTTTATCTCCGCATCATCTGCAATTAAAATTGTGTTCTTCTCAACTGCTTCCGTCGTTTTCGTTGTCTCCATGGCTGTTCTTTCCTTTCCCATACGCGTCTTTGCTTTCACTACGCCAACAGCTTCTCAATACCAGCAATTACAATATTGTAATCTTCCGTCACCACATCAAGCATCTGCTTCGCACTCTCCAAATCCTTCCCCCGCAGTATCTCGGTTATCTCATGACTGGATTTGTAAAGTCTGGTAAATGCCATGTTCTGACACATGCCTTTCATTGTATGTGCAGCCCTGAACGCATCATCTGCATTTCCGTCATTGATACACTGGACAAGCGCTTTGTAGCTCTCATCCCGCGTGAACATTCCTGCAAACTTTCTGATTCTGTCCTCTGTGCGCAGCCTGGACATAATTTCATTATAGTCACCGCCCACTTCTTCATAGAACTCCTGTACTGTCATAACTTCCCTCCTGATTTTGCTTATATTCTCGTAACCCAAATCTGTTCATATTCAAAATTATATATCATATCCGCCCACAATTCAACGTTTTTATATCGTTCCACATCTCAGAATTATTTCTCTGTTACAATTCACACCAACGCCAGTTTTCATCAGCTTATAAGTTATTGAGGTGTGAACAGTACCATTTCTCTAGATCGTGTTTGAAAAATCATTCCTGCCACCTGCATAACGACGCCAAGGCGTATACGCATTACCAAAACAGCGTAAACCGTAACATTTTTCAGGAATTGATGTCATCAAGAATAGGAGCAATCTGTGAAAGCATATTATCCATATCCTCAAACATAGCACTCTTGGTTGTACCAAGAGCATTGGCGCGTTCAATATGTTTTACAACATCCTGATATTGCTGCTTAATTTCGTCAAAGAACTGACCGATAGTCTGCAGCTCCTTGTGTGCATCATCAATCACTCCTGAGATTTCAGCCTGCACAGTGACGGTATTCTCTGCCGTTTCCGTAATTTTGTTGAAAGATTCATATGTATTGTTAACAGTATCAATATTGCGGTTTAATGCCAGCTGCGATGCACTGATGCTGTTATTCAGCTCACCAGTTCCGCGCTCCACCTCATGAATGCCTGTGTCTACTTCCTCCGCAAGCCCTTTAATCTCGTCTGCCAGTTCCTTTACATTTGTCGCAACAACGGCAAATCCCCTGCCGAACTGACCGGCGCGCGCCGCCTCAATGGATGCGTTGAGTGCAAGGATATTGGTCTGATCCGCAATTGAAATAATCTTTTTCATGCACCGCTGGATTCCCTCCACGGACGCCTGCAGTTGTTCAAAGGTCTTCTCCATATCACTGTAGGATTTCTTCACCTGAACAGAAGTATCCTTCAGTTCCTCCACCTTGCCCTGTGCTTCCAGCACCGCATCGCTGATTGCTCCGCGCACCTGTCCGAACTGACCTGCAACACTGTTAATCTCTGAAAACGACTGTTCAAAATCCGATAGTTTATCATGAAAATGATCTGCCTTACGCATCACGCCTGTAAAGGAGCTTCCTACCATTCCAAGCTCCCACAGGGACTCCACTTCTTTGCTAACCAGCTCTTTCTGGTATTCCTTGAGACTGTCTGCCACATGCAGCACGGGGTAAAGGCTCTTTTCGCTGTCCTGTCCTCTGCCCGTCTTTTTCCATAATTTATCTGAAAATATCATCTTATTCCCTCCTTTACTCAAACACCACACATGTCATGGACTGGTTGACAAACCTGTTATTGTAGTGCTCACCGTAACCGACAAGACCTGCGTGGTTTCCAAGCTCGGACATCTCCTGCAGATATGTCTCCATATATCCGCGTTCACAAAACAGCTTGTAACGAAACAGGCAATTTACCGTAAAAACAGCGGATCGGCTCGGGAAATCACGGCTGATATTCTGTATTGTGCGTCTCACTACCCCCTCATAATCCGCCAATTCAAGCAGAATCAGTACATCAGAATCGTTCACCTGCCGGAAACATGCAAGCGCATCACCCTGAACCTCCTTTATGGAAATAATGCAGGTGTCGTCACCATTGATTTTTCCAAAAGGATTCTGGAATGTCTGTGTCAGTATCTGCTCGTCTGTGACATGAAGAATGCTTTTATAGACCTGCTTAGCTGATTTCCCATTGAGGGTTCCGATAACGTAATTCTCCTTGTCTGTGTCCGATGCAACAAACCGGTAGCTTCCATGCTTGCGGTAAATATTCTCCTTGTAGGTCTTCACCCTGCCGTTGAGATTCCGCACAATCGCGTATGCGACTGCATCCTCATAAATCCTTCCGTTTGCCGCGACCTTTCCCGCATCACCTGTCCCGCCGACCAGCGAAATACCACGGTGTGCTAACACGGTATTAATTGTAGTCAGCACACAGGCATCGTTTCCGGCGCAGAAGTCAATGCACACAGTATCCCCGCCCGTTCCGTTTATCTTCCGCACATCCTCCTCAAGGCGCTTTATGTATTTTACAGGCATGACAGAGACCTGTTCCAGAACATTTGCCGCTGCGCTTACACCGTCATAGAACGCGACAATACCGACTCCCTCCTCAACCACTCTGATATCATAACTCATCCCAATGCAGCCAATACTCGGAACGCCTGGGTAATATTTTTCCAGCTGCTTTACATGCGTTTCAAACTGGGCATTGTTAGACATCAGCATAATAAACTGGGGATTATCCAGCCCTCTGAGTGCTTCTGCCAGATCTCCGCTTTGGCTCATTCCAAAAAACTGTCTCATGCTTTCGCCTCCTTAAGTATTTGTCACAAATTGATACGTCAAAAAGATTTTGACAACTGTCTTGATTATACGTTAAATTCCTGCAAAGTGCAACGACTATTTGTCTGCTGCACACAAAATGCTAAAAGGCAAGCATTTTGGCGCACGATTCCCACTACTTTGGCGTAGATGTAAACAGTAACGATACACAAATATGTTGGATATTTACCAGGCAAAAAGCATTGATGCAGTCCCTCAAATGCGTTACACTATAGACAGGTACCGTCATTTATATTTTATATGGAGGAGAACATGCCATGGAACAATTAAAAATTTACCGCAGACGTATGATACCTGATGAATGCATTCTATTAAAGGACGATGTTATACTTGAACAGACAAATGACATCATTGTCACAAAATGGAACACCCTGAAGCCACGCCGTGATTTTCATCATGGCTACTCCTGCTACTTTCTCAAATCAGGCTACAAGATCAGCAAATTTTACCGTGAGGATAACTCGCTCCTCTATTGGTACTGCGATATTGTAGACTATCATTATAAGGAAATAGAACACGCGCTTATTGTCACAGACCTTCTGGCTGATGTGGTAATTTATCCCGACGGCTATGTCAAAGTGCTTGATATCAATGAGCTTGCCATTGCCCTCGAAAAAAATCTGTGCCCTCCCGAGACAGTGACACAGGCTTTGCGAAGGCTTGACACACTCCTTGATCTGGTTTACGAAGATAAATTTGACACGCTGTCTGCAAAAATTGAACGTTGGTGTGAGTAGCAGCAAAATACTGCCCTTTTTTCTTCCATGGTAGTATGGCAATACATCCCAAACTGTGATACGCTTACATCAGTCCCAGCTGGGATGCACAGAACCAGAAACCAGTTTTATATGCGAAAAGGAGGCGTTTTATGTACTTACTATCTATTTTGTTTCTCATAGTATTCTGCATCGGATATTCCCTTATGATATCTGGCGGAAACATTTATTCTTATCTCGATCTTGCAAGTCTGATATTGATAATACTGTCTGTACTTCCAATTCTGCTGAGTACCGGACTGCTTAAGGATTTTAACAATGCGTTCAGACTCAGTATTAAGCGCAGGGAAGCAGGCAGTCAAATTGAACTGCAAAGAGCCGTCGAGGCTGTAAATCTTGTAATCAAGACACTCTGGGCAGCTGGCGTTTTCCATTTTGCATTCGGCACCATCCATGTAATGGCGTCAATGGAAGGCGTGACGCTCATCAGAGGCATCTCTGTGTCAATGATAACACTGCTATACGCTGTCTTTTTCATTATATTATTGCTTCCTTTGCGAACGCGGCTCCATGTGTGTCTGCTTGAACTCGCGGAATCCCCCGCAGAACCAAAGGCATAGAGGGCAAACAAAGATTCACAATTATAGAAACTGCCTACTGCATCATGGAGGAGAATTTATTATGAAAAAAAAGTGGCAGACCTTACTCTCCATCGTTTTGTACATTATTATCCTGACCTGCGCACTTGATTTTGACATCCTTAAATTAATTGATTTCCAGTTGATATTCCTGACACTGGTCGGAACTGTGATACTGACCATTCCTTTTTACGAAAAGGGCATCCTCTATCAGGAGCTTCTATACATTTTTGGAAGGAAATCTATTGAGACCGGTTTTATTCAGACATTCCTGCTATTTTTCGCGAGACTTCAGAATGAAGCCGGATATGAAAGGCTTCTCAGTGACAGCGCCCTATGCTTCCGACCGCTTCTTTACGGTTTTTGTCTGTACATTCTTCTTGCAGAGCGGTCAGACCAGACACCGTCCTCCAATGAAAACAAAAGTGCAGCTGAAGCGAATACAGGCAATTTTGCCATGGGCAAAGAATCTGCGTGTATTGAAAACGTGTGCAAAGAACCCGATAATCCTGAAAAAATATTTCGTCTGCAGGATTTTGCGAAAGCATATGGTCTAACCAGGCGGGAAACGGAAATTACACAGCTTATCCTTCAGGGGAAAACGAATGCCGAAATTGCCAGCGAACTGTTTATATCTGACACAACTGTCAAGAAACACGTGTCAAACATTTTTGACAAGACAGCGATAAACAGACGGGAAGAACTTATTATCAAAATACGGGACGAGTAGGTCTTTGCCCGCCCGTCCCTATATTTATTCTGCCGGATTCACATGCACCATAATGTGCTTGACACTTGTGAAGCGCTGCTCTATGGCGTCATGCACATGCTCCGCAATTTTGTGGGCATCCCGCAGTGTCGCGTCTCCATCTGTACTGATTTCAATATCCACATAAATTCTGTTTCCAAAAACCCTTGTGCGCAGCAGATCCACGCCGATCACACCTTCCTGTGCCAGCGCACAGCTTTTAAGGTCATTTTCCACTGCCTCATCACAGGCTTTGTCAACCATCTTGTCAACCGCATCCTTGAAAATCTCATATGCGGCCTTCACTATAAAGAAGCAGATACACAGACTTGCAACCGCATCGCAAATGGGGTATCCGATCTTTGCGCCTGCGATACCGATCAATGCACCCACTGATGACAGCGCATCGGAGCGATGGTGCCACGCGTCAGCCATCAATGCGCTTGAGTTAATTTTTTTTGCACTGATCCGAGTGTACCAGTACATTCCCTCCTTAACGGCTATTGAGACAATGGCTGCTGCGAGCGCCAGAAATCCCGGAGCTGTAATGTTCTCATAGTTCCCTGACAAAATTTTCGCCATGGCAGCATAACCGATTCCCAGCCCCGTAAATGCCAGAATTGTTGCAAGAATAATCGCTGCCACACACTCCATGCGTTCATGACCATAAGGATGTTCCTTGTCCGATGCTTTTCCTGACAGTCTGATGCCGACAATTACCACAATCGTGCTGATGACATCTGACGCAGAATGAACTGCGTCACTGATCATTGCCCCTGAATATGCTACAATTCCAGCTAACAGTTTAAACACTGATAACACTACATTTGCTGCAATACTCACAACTGAAACTTTCATTGCCACTTTTTCAAAATCATTTTTCACCAAGTCATTTTTCATTAAAACCCCCCATTTCTGTCAAAGTCCGCAAATATAGCTCCATAACACTTGCAGTTTTTTGATATGTTGAACTTTTGTGGGATTTTAACAGACTTTCCAGCGTAAAAGAAAAACACCCACGTATCAGTAATAGCATCTACTGTCCCGCGGATGTTTTATCCACTGTCGCATATGCGACCCGGCTCCAAGGGCACTGCCCCGGCCTGATCAGTTTGTACTGTAGATTTATATGCAGTGCAAAGAGTTCGTTTATTGTATCATATGTGCCGTATGTCGGCGCGTTCTTATATGGCCATGCTTTGTTTTAAATATATCATATATATTTGCCCGTTTCAAGCAATTGCATGACTACTTTTTGTTAGTTTCGTGCTACGTGTTACAATTCACACCAACGCCAGTTTTCATCAGCTTATAAGTTATTGAGGTGTGAAAAGTAACCGTGCTACCTCTTACTATTCACTCCGTTTCTTTTGATTTTATTTCTTTTTCTGAATAATGTCATGGTCAACCAGCAATTTCTCAATCACTGTTCCTTTCACTGCTTTCAAAAGCGGCAGTTTCAACGCATTTAAGGGACCTGGAAGTTCGATGTCGAGCGGTGATTTTCCATCCATCAGTTTCACAGTGCTGTCAAGAAGTTCGCGGATATCATACACACTGCCCCATACTTCCGGCACGCCGCGGTCTACCTTTAAAAGACCATATACTGCCTCCATCGCAGTCCTTACCGAATACTCCGTCGTGAAAATAGTGTCTCTTGGCGTCTCCGCAAACTGTCCGAGGAATGCAAAGTTAACACAACCGTCAGGGATGACATCTGGTCTGTCTCCCTTTCTTCTCGGCATAAAGAACGCTGTGATATACGGCATCATAGTAGGAACTGTCACAGCCTCATCCTTTGCCAGCGCAGGAATATCCTCCACAGGCATTCCCAGATGATAGAGCCACTCCTGTGTAATCTCCTCCCCAGTACATTCCTTCATCGGCTTCTTCACATAATCGCCTTCCACGTCCGTAAACAGGCTGTAAACCCAGACACATACTTCATCTTTCTTCTGCTCCTTAAACTGTCCCTGTCTGTTGATTGTCCAACTCATAAGCCACTTGGAATCCATGCAGCTTACAATACCGCCGGTAACGACATTTCCGGTGCGCGGGTCGCGCTTGCAAATCTTCTGAATCTGGTCTATAATCTGCTGGTTTGACGTGGTAACCGTAGCGGATTCCCAGTTTGTCTTCTCAATATCCGAACAGAATTTCTCAGGGTGTCCAAAGGATGCATCCTGCGCCGCGATGTTTTTCCACAGGCTCCAGCAACCGCTTGTTCTGACTTCCGCATTACCGACAGGCGCATGGGTATGGTCACCATAGATGGTTCCCTCTGTGCAGCTTCCATTTGTGACAAATACAAGATCATTTTCTGTTAGCGAAATCGTTGTTTCCTTGCCGTCCACCCTGCACTCAATAGTTCTTGCGATCTTTTTACCATCATCAGTCTTTTCAAAGATTACATTGGTCACCTCCGTCTTGTACTGGAATGTGACACCTGCCGCCTCGAGATATTTCACCATTGGCAGAATCAGCGACTCATACTGGTTGTATTTTGTGAACTTCAACGCACTGAAATCCGGCAGTCCGCCGATATGGTGAATAAACCGTTGAAAATAAAGCTTCATCTCAAGTGCGCTGTGCCAGTTTTCAAATGCAAACATGGTTCTCCAATATAACCAGAATGTTGAGTTAAAAACTTCATCATCAAACACATCCTCGATAGTCTTGTCATATAAATCTTCATCTTTTGTCATGAAAAGCTTCATAATCTCCATACAGCCCTTCTGACTGAGGTTGAACTTGCCATCCGTATGTGCATCCTCACCCTGTCTGACCGTGGCACGGCAGAGAGAATAATTCGGATCCTTTTTGTTCAGCCAGTAATACTCATCGAGCACTGATACCCCCGGTGTTTCTATTGAAGGAATGCTTCTGAACAAATCCCACAGGCATTCAAAGTGATTCTCCATCTCACGGCCGCCGCGCATCACATAGCCTCTTGACGGATCGTAGATACCATCACATGCGCCGCCAGGCAAATCCATCGCCTCGAGCACATGAATATGCTCGCCCTTCATCTGTCCGTCCCTTACGAGGAAGCACGCTGCTGCCAGTGCTCCGAGCCCGCTTCCTACAATGTATGCTGATTTATCGTCAACGCCCTCAGGCTTTAAAGGGCGGGCGAAGGCTTCATAATTACCATTACTGTAGTATATTCCCTTACTGTTTCTCTCGAATCTGCCGCGCTCCGTGTTGCGAAAGCTGCTTACCTTCTCGGCCACCTCCTTTTTGCGCGCCTCTTTCTTATTTTTTGATACGATAGCAGTCGCCCCTGCTGCGACTGCGGCTGCTGCTGCAACCCCGATTTTTACATGATTCTTATTAGCCATTTCTTTTCTCCTTTCAACGCTCATTTCTGTGTGATAAGCACAGTATATCACAAAATGACTAATGGTCAATTATTTTATTGTTTTATTCATTCTTTTTTTAGAAAGGTTATAATTTGGTTATGATTTCTCCCCCTGGATATAGACAATATCCTGTATCAGTATCATTCTCCTATCCTCAAGGCCAAGCAACGCTGTCCGCTCCATCCCCTCCGCTGTTCCTCGGCATATCACTTCTTCCCTGTCATGAGATAGAACATATTCTGTCCGGCCTCCCAGCGCAACGGTTGCATCACATTCCCCAGCCGCTTCTGAACCGCTGATTTTTTCTGTCTTTATTATATCTGTTTTCTGTTTTTTTATGTGCACAGGTATCTTTCCCGATACCATTCTCCAGCACCTTGAGATGTCCAGGACAAAAAATAATGCCACTGCCGCCATTCCCGCCAAACCAGAAACAGCAAACAAAAAACAGGACACATTTGTCATATCCGCTATACTCATTCCTGCGCTCCTTATTCCTGTAAAATTCTTTTTCACACACGTTACTGTTTTATTTTATAAGCCGCACGCACCATCTTATGTGCTCCGTCGATAATCCAGCGGATTGTTCCTATCTCCTCTTGGACAGCACTCGTTGCCCTCTGTTCCATTTCACACAAATCATCCTCTATCTCATTGAGCATCGAAACAATCTCTTCACCCGTCACGCCATCTTCCTTGAAATATCCCACATACTCGACCACCCTGGACGCTATTTCCCTGTATATGCGCAGCGTAATAATCTCCCTGTCGGGTTCCGCGTCATTCAAAGCCTTTAGTTCTGTGAGACTCCGCCAGTACTCTCCGTATATCGTGGCATCTGTACCATCTATCTGGGAAGCAATCACACTTTTATAAAATGTGCCAAGCTCCACATACAACCTGCACCTTTTATGCTCTGCTGCCCTTGCAGCATCATTCCCATAATAATCCATGGCCGCCTGAAACCAGCTGACTGCCCGCGACTGCCTGTTTTCCTCATGCTCATAGTAGTACCAGTAAGCATTCCCCATCTCATAGCAGAAATCCGCATACTCCTTTGCATTCTTTTTCTGAAAGCTCTGCAAATACTTGTGCGTGCTGATGCCCAGCTTCAGAATCAACTCTTCCTCCGCATCACTAAAAACGCCATCCTCGACAGCCTTTTTATAAAAAGCATGATATGCCTCTCCCCTTGTCTCATCCACGGCAACCGCATCCATATACAGTCTGCATGCCGCCACAGAATCTGGTGAAATCTCCGCCATATGCATGTAGTCCTGATACTCGTCACCCTGCTTCTTTCCTGCCGCCACAGAAAAGCCCATCCCGCCAAACGCACATAAAAGGGAGAGTGCGGCAGCTGCTCCAAACAGCCTGAGCCTGCTGCGGTATCTGCGTTGTGCCTGAATCTCCAAATCATGGTAGTGCACAAGGTCATAGCGCAGTTCTCTGACCGTCTGGTATCTGTCGTCTGGATTTTTCCGTGTACACTTGGCTATGATTTGCTCCAGACCAGTCGAAAGGCGCTCATTCCATCTGGTTATCGGATATAATTCATAGGGCGGTTCTGACGGATTGTGACCGGTCAACAGATGATACAGTGTCGTCCCCAGACAGAAAATATCCGTGCGGGCATCCGTCTGCCCCATGCCGCCGAACTGTTCCGGAGCTGCATATCCCTTGGTTCCCAGCCAGATTGTGTCTGACACGTTTTTGTCTTTAAACTCACGTGCCGTGCCAAAATCAATTAACACAACACTCCCGTCTGATTTGAGCATAATATTGGAAGGCTTCATGTCCCTGTAGATAACAGGCACTGGTCTTGTATGCAGATAATCCAGCACATCACATAACTGTAAGGCCCAGTCAGCCACTTTTTCCTGTGGCTGTGCGCCTTCCTCTGCAAGAAGTCTCTCAAGCGTATTCCCTTCTATATAGTCCATAACAATGAGAAAATTTTCATCGGAGTCGATGACATCAATGATACTTGGAAGATTTGGATGTTTCAATTTTTTCAACAGGTCTGTCTCCATAATCAGACTCTGCTTCAACAGCTCAAAATCCCTGTTGACGGATTTTCGGACCTCCTTGACCGCCCATGGCTTATTTGCTTTTTCATTTATTGCAAGATAGACATTGCTCATACCACCATGGCCTATTTCATTCAGTATTTTATACTTACCGTCAATGACGGTGCCTATTTTTAACATATTAATTTTATCCTAACCAGTAATAATTTATTGCCGGAACATCATCCTCACGAGTTGACTGCTTTGGCAAGAATTGCCGAGATATTATCGCGTTCCCCCCGCTCTTTGTTCACATCAATCAGATACCGCAGCTGCCTGTTCATGATATGGGAATTTTCCAGTCTTTTTTCCACACGCCAGTCCATGTCCTCAAATGCAGTATGGCAATAATCATATACTTCTACATCTGTCAGGTTATGCCGGAAGCCGTCCGAACAGACCAGAAAACTGTCCCCTGCGTACAAATCCCCCTGCAGAAAATCAGGCTTCACACTGCTTACCATGCCAATGCATTGTAAAAGAACATTTCTGCGCGCATCATTCCGGGCCTGTTCTGGCGTCATATGCCCGAGTGCAACCTCCCGCGCCACATAGGTCTGGTCTGCCGTAAGCTGTTCCATCCCATTCCCCATAACATAAACACGGCAATCCCCTATGTGCGAAATATAGTAACGCCCATCAAGCAAAAGCATCGCTGTCAGCGTTGTTCCCATCTCTGCATTGCGCTCTTTGCCATATTCCATAATTCTCGCATTACATTCATTTGCCAGCTGATGCCATATCCGCTCAAGCGCACTCTCCGAAAATCCTTTTGCCAGAAAATGTGGAAATTCCCTTAAAAACCACTGCTCATAGACACGCACAGCAACTGCGCTTGCCACTTCCCCCCGATCCAGGCCTCCCATGCCATCGCACAAAACTGCAAATGCAGCCTCGCCGTAACTCGTATTTGCCACCTTTACTGTGAGGCTGTCCTGGTTTACGGGTTTTACTGTCCCGGCATCTGTCTGTGCTGCCACTGTATAATGCCATTCCATATGCCATTCTCCTAATACGCCTTTTTTATTTTGTCAGGCTCCGAAATTCAAACACATCGTCCGCGAGCTGCATCAGGCAGCCGTCCTCCAATTTCCGGTACTCACCAGCCTCCAGTTTCCTGCCGTTAATAAACGTGTGATTGAGCGAACCCTTGTCTACCAGATAAAATCCATCTGGCTTTTGTACGATATCCGCATGGTTTCTGCTCACTGCAGGATTATCCTTAATGCAGTAATCCACATACGATGCATCCTTTCCCATCTTAAACAGGCTGCGGTTAATCACAACCTTTTCGCCTGTACGCTTTCGAATAATATAGGTCACTGTGTCCGCTTTTCCAGATGTCCTCGTGCGCTGTTTCAGTTCCAGGCTGTCCCTCGCGTTTTTCTTCAGACCGTCAAACTCCTCCGTACTGCCATATGCATCCTCCTTTGGCGCCTGCGGTTTTACTTCCCCTGACAGACCTGCCAGCAGCATATCACACAATCTTCTAATCTCCACAAGGCACTGTCTGATATCCTTGCTCTCCTCACTTTTCAGCGGAATATATGGTATCAATATCGCATCACCGGATTTGCCGACAAAAATTTCTTTCGGATTTAGTAAAAGTCTGTCTGCGGATAGCATATACTCCTCAAGGCTGAGCGCAGTCGTAATCATATCCGCAAAAAAACGCAGAAGCATTTCTTTCCCTTTTGCACTGTTGTTTTCACAAATATAATCGCAAAGTCTTTTCATACCTGTGACACGGATTTTCCACTCGCCATCTCTGTACTTTGCCGGAAGAATCCCTTTTATCCTGTTTCCAGACAGCATTCTGACAGCAAGTCCATCAACCATTCTTTCCTCGATATGGTAAACACGGTACTCTTCCCCATTCTCCGTCACGCCCTCTGCCTGGAAATCCTCATATGCTTTCACTGTCTGTTCCACAGATTCTGTCATGTTATCATTTTCGGAATCCATTCCGGATTCACACAGTTTTATCATCTGTCTGTATATCTGTTCCATACTCTGATATTTACCGATATGCCGCTCATCGCAGCTATCATTTTCCGTAAGATATCCCACCACTGTGCGGGACGGAATTTCAGCCCTTTTTATCACAGTATTTTCAAAACCATCACCCAAAAACAGTGCATCATACTCTATCGTTTTTATATCGACGGCATCAAGGCCAAAACCGCCGTCTTTCACATTTATCTCGAAACTTTCCCTATGATGCTCCTTCAGAAAGCCTACAAGCCGCCAAAGGTAGTTCTCATCATGCTCCAAAATTCCAATTCTGTACATTCTGTCAACGCCTTTCTAATGGTATGACCATGAACTAATAAAAAATATGTCCGCCAATCCTTATTCCCTCGAGCCCTGGTATCGGTGTTCTAAAATAAACGCACTGCCCCACATTGGTAGCGCCGCTCATCGCCTCGTCTGCTGCCTGATAGCAGCTTGCTGTTGCAGAATCGTTTGCCAGCGCCAGTGCCAGACGTCCGCTTGCAACTGGAGAAAATTGTTTTTTCTGATAGACAACCCCCACTACGGTATTCGGGTATACGGAACTAAGCACCCTGTTAATGACTACTGCACCTACCGCAACCTGCCCTGCGTATGGTTCCCCGCCAGCCTCGCAGTATATAATATTCGCCATCAGCTTGCGATCTCCCTCCTCAAAAGTGACCTCCGATATATCGCGCCACTTTGACTTTGCTGCCAGACGTGATTTCGCAAGCTCCTCCTCATACTGCTTCTGAAGCGCCGCAATATCCTGCTCCTGCTCACTGATCATAGACTCAAGTGCATCTATGGTTGCCTCCGCATCCGCAATCTGGCTGGAATAAGCTGCCACATTCGCAGATGTCTGATTCACAAGCCCGGCTACCTTTCCTTTCTCCGCCTCTGCCTCTGCTTTCAGATCATTGAGCGCCACAAGCTCCTCCTCAAGGCGCGCCTTTGTCTCTTCGACATGCTTTCTGGTCTGGGTAAACTGCTTTAGCATTTTCTGGTCATACTGGTTGATATGATCAATATAGTCGCTTTTATTCAGGAAATCCGAAAAATTAGTGGCGGAAAACAAGATATTCAGATAATTGTCATTACCTCCCTGTTCATACATTGCCTTGATGCGTATTTTCATATTGGCATACTGTTCATCCTGTATGCGGACAGCCTCCTCAAGCTCTGCCTCTGTCTGTTCAATCTCTGTTTCCTTTGCCGCTATGTCCGCTTCAATACCCTCAAGCCTTGTGCTCACATCTGCCAAATCATCATTGAGCGCACTAAGCTGTCCTAACAATGAATTTTTTGTAATCTGCAGAGACTCTTTTCTGTCTTCTGTGTCCTCTTTTGCATCTTCCGTCCTTTCTTTCTCTGCTTTTGCCTTTTGCAGCCGCTCGAGTGTCGTCTCAGCATATACAGGTCTTGACACACTTGCAGCGGATAGCACAGCAATCACTGCTGCGAGCACCACCGCCACCGGCCGTTTATATGACGCTTTCATGAATTCCTTTATCCCTCCACGCAATAACCAAATTCCCGTGAATTTGTGTCTTTGCACAAATTTGCCATGTAAAATCTCTGATTTCACACAGGCCAACATATTATTTCATCATTTCTTCTTCCAATGCCTGGATTGCAGCCACTCTCCTGCAGTGCTTTTCCTCTCCCGGAAACGATGTATGCAAAAAAGTCTCAACAATACTCAGTCCAAGATTGGTTCCTACAATTCCCCCGCCAAGTGCAAGCACATTTGCATTGTTATGTTCTCTTGTCAGCTTCGCAGACAGGGTATCCGAGCACAGCGCACAGCGCACACCCTTCACTTTATTCGCTGTAATAGATATACCAATTCCTGTCGTGCAGACCACAATACCGCGCTCGCATTCACCTGAAGCGACAGCCTTCGCTACAGCCTGTCCAAATGCCGGATAGTCACAGGAATCTTTTCCGTAACAGCCAAAATCCATATACTCCAGATTATTCTCTTTGAGATAGTTTATAATCTCCTGTTTCAAATCATACCCGCCATGGTCACTTCCAATTGCTATCATATCGTTATCCTCCATAATTTACACTATAAACTATACTTTGATTACCTTATGTCCTGCCGCCTTTAACAGTCTGTTCATAACTGCCTGTCCGTACCCTTTATCTCCGAAAGTGTTTGAAAAACACTCTGAATAAATATGTGAGACATTTTCATCGTCAAATTCGCGCAGAAATGAGTACAGCTGTTTTGCTATAATCATAGTATCAATCCTGCTCCCTGCGTTTTTGATGCTGGAAGCCTTATATTTATGAATCTGTTCTTCTGTACTGATAACGCCTGTGCGTTCTCCTGCCGCCTCATGCACTGCGGTCTGTTTGTTGATATATTGAACCACCTTTTCCGGGTCGCCCTCGACAATCACAAGCTCGCCCTTCGGCGCATAATGCCGGTATTTCATGCCTGGCGCCCTCGGCGCCTGTGTGGACTCACCGTCAAAAACCGCGGCATCCATATCCACATCCCCGATAATTCTTGACATCATCCCCTGTGTGATATTTCCCGGGCGCAGTATCACAGGCACCCTGTGGGTTACATCCACGATTGTAGACTCAATTCCGATATCAGCGCCCCTGGAGTCAATAATCATATCAATCCTGCCATCCAAGTCCTGTATGACATGTTTGGCAAGAGTCGGGCTTGGCCTGCCGGAAATATTTGCGCTCGGCGCCGCGACAAATCCCCCTGCAAAGCTGATAAAAAGGCTTGCAAGAGAGTGTACCGGCATCCGCACCGCAACCGTGTCAAGACCGCCCGTTGTCTCATAGGGCACAAGATCTGTTTTCTCAAAAATCATCGTAAGCGGCCCCGGCCAGTACATTCTTGCGAGTTCTTCCGCTTTGGGTGGTATTTCCTTTACAATTTTTCGAAGATCATCCATATTCGAGACATGCACAATCAACGGATTGTCGCTGGGCCTGCCCTTCGCAGCATATATTTTTCTGGCGGATTGAGGATTTAACGCGTCCCCGCCAAGCCCATATACTGTCTCTGTAGGAAAAGCTACAAGCCCTCCCCTCTTAATGATATCTCCCGCTTCTGTAAGCTTCTCCCTGATGCTTTCAGGGGCATCCGTCCCTTCTATGGCAACGATTTTTGTTTCCATATTTATGTCATGCTCCGTTCCGTTCAAACTGGTTATCCTAATAGCTTCCATGCAGCCGCATTCCTGCGAATTTGTGTCCCTGCACACATCTGTCCTATAAAATCCCCTGATTTCACATTTTTCAAAATTATTTTAGCATACTTATTCTATTTTATAAAGGCATTAATTTAAAAAATTTGTAACAACTTGTAACAGTTTGTTACTGTTCACACCTACACCAAAGTAGTGGGAATCATGCGCCAAAATGCTTGCCTTTTAGCATTTTGTGTGCAAAATCTGTTATAATTCACACCTCATTAACTTATAAGCTGATGAAAACTGGCGTTGGTGTGAATTGTAACAACAGTTTAGGTATTTATTCCCTGCATCTTTCAGGAAAATATCTCCTACTCCTCATCATCTTCCTCATTGGCAGTCCATTTTGCCACAGTGCTAATACTGGAACTGCCATTTTCAGCACCACCAGATTCCATTAATGTGTCATACTGTTTTGCAAGTCTGCGATTTTTCGGAATCACTTCCATCCATATGAAAACGCCAATATGCAGCGCCACCCCAGCATATAGCATGACATATAACACTGCTGTAATAGGTTCATCCCGGAATAAATACACATGCAGTTGTATCAGCATATCCAATGATGTAATGCCTCTAAAATTTTTTAAAAGTGTATTGATTATACTGAGCAGCAGCAGGCATAAGAAGAAAACGCGGTTCTTCCTGCCTTTCATGCCCATAAACAATATACAGGCATATATACAATAACCACCTAAACCTGCTCCAATCATTAAAATCGGGTTTACTTTGCTTGTCTGTATTAATAAAGTAATGTTTAACATGCGGAAAATCAACATAAAATACAAAAGAACACGCATCCACTTGCTTTTGGCCTGCTCAAATTTCTGAATCTCAGGGTAATCGCGAAAGATCGTTTCCCTTATCTGCTGTTCTTCTAAATATTGCCCATATTTTTCGTTTGTACGCATTATCATTCTCCCTTCTTTGATCGTGGGAATAACTTCTCCGCTCCCCGCCGTTCCGGACAAAAGCTTCTTGTTTTCCCTATTTCCTGAAACACCATACTGGACATCCCGTTGTCAACAGTATAACACATATTTTTATAAAAATCACTTGATAGTTTGAACAATTGGCAGACCACAGAATCTTTTGTTACTGTTCACACCTACGCCAAAGTAGTGGGAATCATGCGCCAAAATGCTTGCCTTTTAGCATTTTGTGTGCAAAATTTGTTATAATTCACACCTCAATAACTTATAAGCTGATGAAAACTGGCGTTGGTGTGAATTGTAACTCTTTTTAAGAATTTATTACCTGCATGATTCCCATATAAATTGCCCACGCAACCCTCTCCTGATAGTCCTCCTGTGTCAGCAGTTCCGCCTCAACTGGATTACTCATAAACGCGCACTCGACAATCATAATCGGAACCGACGTCTTCTTCAGCAGATAATAACTACTGTTTTCCTTGGCAACACGCTCCTTTTCCGGCTTTAGCGTCTTAATCAGCTGGCTCTGCATAATCTCGGCAGCCTCCCTGCCTTTTACGGAATCCTTATAATAAAAAACCTGCACGCCGCTGACAGAGGCATCAGGATAGCTGTTCTGATGAATGCTTACTGCAAGCGCCGGCTTTGCCTCCTCAATGATAGCAAGACGATTTTTCATATCACGAACCTTTTTGTTTGTATCAGTATCCTTGTACAAACCATTGTCATCCTTCCTTGTCATCACTACATTGATTCCACTTTCCTTAAGATTTCTCTCAACCTTCAATGCAATTGCAAGATTAATATCCTTTTCCAATGCGTTATTGACACCTACCTTTCCAGGGTCAATTCCTCCGTGTCCGGCATCCACGACAACTGT
The DNA here is from genome assembly GCA_029068555.1 of Lachnospiraceae bacterium. Classification (GTDB taxonomy): domain Bacteria; phylum Bacillota; class Clostridia; order Lachnospirales; family Lachnospiraceae; genus COE1. The sequence continues at coordinate 7,102 of JAIECJ010000134.1, read as the reverse complement.
TATCTCCCCAGTGTTTCTGCCAAATATCTTTCTTGCATGTTCCTCTATCGTACTTACAAACTGCGCGGACTCCCTGGCTGCCACAATCATCGCCAGAACCAACAGAAATGCCAGAATTTTTGTTGTATTTTTACCGTGACCTGCGTTCATTTCACATCCCCATACCCAAGACCAGTTGGTATATTATATGAAAAACGCATACATTTCAGTACTTAATGTTATTTTGTAATCAACACACAGGTTTTGTCGTTTGTAGTCCCCCGCTGTTGCTGAAAATCGTATAAATTTTGCTTTAAGCATTTTTCAAACACGCTCTAGAACCGGTCCCACACAAACGGTTACGCACTATTTTTTACGCTTTATATTAGTAAATATGCACATTTATTTCTCCCCAACAAGAAATTATTTGACAAAATTTTCACTAAAATATATTATTATATTATCTATGATCTATAATATAAAAATTGAGGGGGATTTCTTTATGGATTTAGAAGTGTTAAAAAACGAAGAACGACGCATGAACATGATTATGTTTCTTTTTATGACAGCCATACCGATTGTTGCCTTTACATATGTTCTGCTGTTTAATGGCGGTAAAGCAAGGGATGCAGTTGCGCTGTCCATGACAGTATGCAGCGTTCTCATCAAACTGCTGCAAAAACCACTCGGAAAATATGCGAAGTATTTATATATTTCTCTCCTTCCTGTACTGGGCGCCGTAACCATCGTTGTCGGCACGCCTGCATGCTTTGGGGCGATGGTGGAAGCTTACTTTTTAATTCTTTTCTTAGCCGTACCATATTATGATTTATCGGTAATAAAGGTATGTGCATCATCTACTTTGATAGCAAATATTGCCGCCATGATTTTCTTTCCCAAGGCATATTTCGCCATGTATACACTTTCCATCTGGATATTTATATGGATGGTTTATGTCCTTGCCATTCTTGTCGCAGTATTTATTGTGACAAGGGCATGTTCGCTGTTTGCAGATGTCGAGAAGAAAGAGACTGAGGTCGAAGGACTGCTTCAGAATGTCCGCAGCGCCTTTGACGGACTGCAGCAGTCTTCCACACGAATTTATGATGCCCTGCACGACTTTGAACAGACCACCACAGGTATTGCTGCATCAACCGAGCAAATCTCCAACAGCGCCAACCTGCAGATTGACCAGGTACGTGGAAGTCTTGAAATATTTAACGATTTGAATGATAAGATTGTAGATTCCGAGGATCGCGTTGTCCAGACAATGGAAAACATCCGGGATCTGAAAGCAAAAAATGATGATGGCATCAAGGCAATCGAGCAGCTTGCCAGGAAATTTGGCGAAAATATCGAATCAACAAAAGTGGCATCTGAAGGCATCACCCTGTTAGCCCACAAGTCAAGCTCTATTGGTGAAATCATCGAGAGTATCGGGCAGATTGCAAAACAGACCAACCTTCTTGCGCTCAACGCGGCAATCGAGGCGGCAAGAGCCGGCGAGGCGGGAAAAGGATTCGCTGTCGTTGCTGATGAGATTAACTCCCTGTCGTCAGAGTCTGCATCAGCAACCCAGAAAATTGATACCATTTTGAAAGATGTCATCTCCAGCGTCGCGGAAATCAATAAAGTCATTGACAACAACAATGTCATTGCGCAGGAATCCAATGAGAAGCTCGATGACACGGTGAAAATTTTTGAAACGATGCTCAATTCCTCGGAAGAAGTCATCAACGTTACAAGTCTCCTGAAGGATGAGCTTGAAAATATTGTCACCATCAAGGAGCGCCTGCTTCAGGCAATGCAGAGCGTCGAAGACATTTCACAGCAGTCTGTGCAGAACACTACTGACATCAGCGCATCCACAGCAGAACAGGCAGCAGGCATCGAAAACATTCTCAAATTTATGGAGGATGTCCAAAATGGTATTAACCAACTCTCCTCCGTACTCAATTCCAGCCATCAGGTCGAGTAATATCACAAAAAGCCATGCCGGATGTTTCATTCCCGCATGGCTCTTTTAACATTTTACAGCAATCGAAAACGCAAATGATATTCGTGTACTATGCCCCACCAACACAATCGTGCGACAAGCAGAACATTATGCCGGCTATTATACCATTTTCTGTACATAAAATAGTATAATCACTTCACTGCAATTTTACATATCAGACTGTTTATAAAAAACACTACAATATCCGCTGCCACAATGGTCGATCCGACAGGCGTGGAGAAAAGTATTGACAGCACAATGCCTACGAATGCGCACAGAACTGATAAAATCGCAGCGTAAATCACCACGCCCCTAAAGTTCTGTATCACACGCATTGCTGACAAAGCAGGAAAAATAATTAGCGCGGAAATCAGAAGCGAGCCGACAAGATTCATGGCGAGCACAATGATTACCGCTGTGATAATGGCAATCAAATTATTGTATACACTGGCTTTCAGTCCTGTCGCCCGCGCAAAGTTCTCATCAAACGTCACTGCAAATATACGGTTATACAAAAGTATAAAAACTGCCACTACAATGACCGACATCACAACGCAAAGCCACACTTCGGCTTTTGTGAGTGTCAGAATGGACGTCGAGCCAAAAAGTGTGCTGCACACATCACCCGAAATATTTGCCGACGTGGAAAACAGGTTCATAACAAGATAACCGACTGCCAGCGATCCTACAGAAAGCATGGCAATCGCCGCATCTCCATGTATTTTCGGATTCTGCCCCGTCCTGAGAATCAGTATCGCCGCCAGAACCGTCACCGGCATTACCACAACCGAAGTGCTTCCAATATCAAAAAGCGTCGCAACCGCAAGCGCTCCAAACGCCACATGAGACAATCCATCACCAATATACGAAAAGCGTTTCAGAACCAATGTCACGCCGAGCAGCGACGAGCAGAGCGCTATCAGCGTCCCGACAATCAGTGCATACCGCACAAAAGGATACGACAGATAAAATTGTAATGTCTCCACCATATTCAATACCTCCGTCCGCGCAAGCTGACACAGCCAGACTTGCCCGACAAAAATTAAATAATCTTTTCACTATAACTTCCAAGTTCCTTCCAAAAATCACTTTTCACATAATCTCCTGTTGACCCGATAAAGGACTTCTCCCTCTCCACATGAAGAATCCTGTCTGCATATTTTACTGCGGCATGTATGTCATGCGAAACCATAATGATTGTCAGCCCTTCCTCGTTCAGTTCCTTTATCAGCTGGTAAAACTCCGCCGTCACCCGCAGGTCAAGCCCCGTCACTGGCTCATCTAAAAGCAGGAGCTTTGCAGAAGCACACAGCGCCCTCGCCAAAAGCACGCGCTGCTGCTGTCCACCCGAAAGCTTCCGATAACACTGCTTTTTCAGGTTCCAGATATCCATACGCCTCATATTCTCCTCGGCAAGCTGCTTCTGTGCCTTGTTGAAAAAAGGCCTCCTGCCGCATTTGGAGAGCGTTCCGGACAATACAATTTCCCACACGGATGCCGGAAAGTCTTTCTGCACAAATGTCTGTTGCGGCAGATAGCCGATTTCATATGCCGCCAGACCATCCCCATACGTTATGCTTCCTCCCATCAGTGGGGTAAGCCCCAGCAAAGTCTTCATCAGCGTACTCTTTCCTGCACCATTCTCACCCACAATACACAAATAATTGCCCTTTTCCACAGTAAAGCTGATGTTTTCCGCCACAGGCGTTCCCTCATATCCAAGGATTAAATTGTCGCATGTTATATATGCCATTCCCATGACCTCCTATCGCCCTGATGTCTGATTCAGCGCCTGTCTCAAGACATTCAGATTTTCCTCCATCGCTGACAGGTAGCTGATCCCCGCCTTAATGTCTTTTCGCGACACTGACTGCAGCGCGTTCAATACAAATATTTTCTGGTTCTTCATTTCCGTATTCTCTATCAAAACCTGCGCCAGCCTGTCGTCAGACCCATCCAGCACAATCACTGCTCCAATCCCCAAGTCATCCAGCCTGCCTGCCAGAAACGCCACCGTCCCGAAACTCGCTTCCGTCTCCGCACTGCATCCCTCAAACGCAGCATAATACTTTATCCCATAGTCCTCCACAAAATACCGGAATGGAAACCTGTCCGCAAACAGCAGCGTGTCACCGCGGCTTTCTCCCACCACTTTTGCATACTGCACATCAAGCGCATTAAGCTTTTCCAGATATATATTGCAATTCTTTTCATACAGACTGGCGTTGACACTGTCCAGTTCTTCCAGCTCCGCACAAATTTCCTTCACAATAATCCCCGCATTTCTCAGAGAAAGCCATATGTGTTCATCATATTCTGTCTCATGCTCCTCATGTCCATGCCCTTCATGTCCCGCGTATTCAAAACCTTCCAAATGATCTTCCTCGACAAGTTTCTCACTGATAAGCTCCATCATATTAATGACCCGCATATCGGAATTCACTGCCTCAGACAGCGCATCGTCCACCCACACATCAGACTCGCCCCCGACATAGACAAACAAATCACAATCCGAAACATTTGCAATATCCAGTGCAGACGGCTGAAAATTGTGCAGGTCTCCGCCCCTATCCGTCAACAGTATCAGTAAAATATTTTCTTCATTCCCCCGAATCAGGTTTCGCATCCAGTCATACTGCGGAAATGTTGTGCAGACAATATGCAGCCGACTGTCATCAGTTCTCGAAACACTTCTGCCAGCACAGCCCGACAGTATACACACCCACAGCCCGACAGCCGCCAGCATCTTTTTCCATTGATTCTTTTCCATAGCAATTACCATGCCTCTACCTATATATATTGAAAACCATCGCGTCAAAAACGCAAATCATTTGCATTTCGTTATTATATACACACAAGCCCTAATTGTCAATAGCATCAAATAAAATAAAAACTAAAAAATCCCACAACTGCATTATGCTTACAGTTATGGGATTTATCTGTCTATATTTTGTTATGCCATATTCTGAATCTGTTCACTATGCTGCGCACCACAATCCTATCTCCCGACACACTTGCTACTGTGTCATATACTCTGCTATCACATCCCATACACCAGGCGTTTCCAGTCCAAGTTTCCAGCTTGCCACACCCTTGATACCCTGGCTCTGCATGACCTGAAGCTTCACCCGGATGGATTCCACATCTTCCAGCCAGCACTGGTACAACGTGTCGTTCACCTGATATTCTGCATAATTCTGACAGGGCTCGTCCAGCCATGTTGGCGTAACCCCAGTTCTTTTCACCCAGTCAGCCTCGGCGTTCATGGTAAGTGTCGATGCCTTCAGTCCGTCCGGACCAGACTCCCACACTCTTGTATAGAACGGAACCGCGTTGATAATCTTCTCCGCCGGCACCACTGCCTTGGTATCGCTGATGCCGCCTTCCACAAAACCAATCGACGCGTTGGAGCCTGCTGCCCCGCCGCCCACATAGTGCTCGTCATAGCCCATGATAACAATATAATCCGCCACAATTCCCTGTTCCTTGCGGTTGTAGTGCGCTGTGTATTCGGACGGAACATAATTGTCAACCGAAAGCACAACGCCGCGCTTGCGCGTTTCTATGGACAATTCCCGCACAAACTGGACAAAGTGTATGCCGGAATCGCTTCTGACTTTCTCAAAATCAATATTGATTCCATCAAGCCCATAACTGTCGACCTGTGCCATCAGCCCGTCGATCAAATATCTGCGGTTTGCAGAGGAGGATAACAATTCCACAAAATCAATCTCCACACCATACAAATCCATGCTGTCCACATCCGTGATAAGCGCCCACACCTCGACACCAAGCTCATGCGCCTTTGCCACATAAGACTGATTGGCAAGACTCGTGAAATCACCAGTATTACTGTTGAGCCTGAACCATGTGGGAGATACCACATTGACTGTTCTGGTCGGCGCAAGCGCCGCTGCCAGGGAATCTCCCCCGACTTCATCAAACACCTGATGGAACGTCAGATTAATCTTGCCATCTTTCCTGACATTATTATATACAATCTCCCGGAATCCAGTGCTGCACGCCCGCTCCGCCTGCCGTTCGTCTTTCAGGAACTTATTCTCAACATATCCTATAAACGCATCTGTTGTCTGAACCTTCGACCAATTTTCCATCTTCTCAAGAACCGCCACAGAATCGCCGGCGGAGAGCTCCTTGAGAATATCACTTTTGATGCCTCCCTGATACCGCAGCGCCGTCTTTTTGGAAATCGTCGCCTCCATATAGCTGCCCCACTGTGTATAAATCTGCACGCGCAGAGGCTCGTCATGCACAAGATATTCAAAGTTTGCATAATTCTTTACATAGTCCCCTGCAATATACAGCGTATCCCCTTCGTAAAACGCCGCTTTATACCCAAGCTCCTGCCCGGCATCGGACACATACATGACATCGCTGCCCTCTCCGATATCAATACGCACGACATCCGTATCCGTCGTAAACAGCAGCACCTGCTCTGCACTATTAACATAGAAACGATCCGTAAAATATTTCTCCACAGTGGAAAGCGTGAAATAGCAAATCCCCTCCTTGAGCCTCGCCTTTTCCTCGACTATGGAATCCTGTACCACCATAGCCACGTCATCCACGTTTGTAATATTAAAATACTCGTTTAAGTCCGCCTTATTCTTAGAATAAGAATACTTCTCCAATATCCGGCTGCCAAGTGCTGCTGCTATCACAATTAAAATGAGAACAATCGGCACAAGTACCGTAACTACTCTTTTTTTCATACGGATACCTCCCAATTGTTCTCATTATAGCAAAAGTTTGATATGAAGTATACAAAAATATTTCCATGTACCAACTTTTTACCAGAAATGTTGTTATTTTGGACCTCTGCTTTTTTAAAATTATAGGATATGGTGCTTTCAAAAAATTTCCTGAAAAAGTTCCTATCATTTTTTGTCTGCATATGATAAAATATATATGTCTTGTTAGCTTGCCATTCTGCCAGCATATTACAGTCAGCCGTGATATCATAATTTTATTTTATGCATAGAGGGGTTTTCTATAAAATAAAAACTTATCACGATCCATATTTTATCAGATGCGCGCCAAAGCCAAAAGGCCGCTTTGTGATATTTGTGATATATAAATTACGTAAGATGCCAAACATGTACTTTT
>JAIECJ010000133.1 GCA_029068555.1 Lachnospiraceae bacterium | reverse complement strand
TTTTCATCTGTCATATCCTATCGCCTCCAATTTTTCCTTTAACTGTTTCTTTGCTTTCCGCATCCGGCTTTTGACGGTTCCTTCCGGCAGTCCAAGAATCTTAGATATCTCATTTATCTGCATATCTGCTGAATAATGCAGATAGATTGGTATTCTGTACTTCTCCGGCAAAGTTTTAACGAATCCCTGAATCATATCTACCTCATTTTGCTTTAATGCAATATGTTCCGGGGAGACTTCGTTATCATAATCAGTAAACCCATATCCCTCATCAGACATCTCGTCCATACTGTCAATCGGAACCAGCCTCATTCTGTTTGCATATTTTTTCTTCTTATTTTTCCAAAGATAAATTGAAGTGGATAAAGCGTAACTCTTTGTATTCTGCATAGAGTCCAGTCTTTTCTTTTTCTCCAGCAGCTTGAGCATAGTGTCCTGATACAGTTCGTCCCCATTTTCCGCATCTCCGGCTGTCATCCGGCAAAACCGCAGAATATCTTTTCCAAACTTCAGGACAAACTGCTCGAATTCATCATTATTCATAGCAGCCATCCTCCTTCTTTTTTCAAATCAATTTATTGACATGTCAATATGCAAAGATTTGCCCTTGCATATATATATTGTCATGACGCCGGAAAAAGTTTTCAATCTCTCAAAAAATTTTAACATTTTTATATGGAGTTCCCTGCTGTCCCCATGACCCTTTCCTGTTTATGAAACGGGAGAGCAGCAGATCTCATCTGCGCTGCGGGCTTCCCACCATAAAGTTTGTCCGTCCCAAAATGAAAAAACGCTCTTTGGCAGATAAATTTATCTGTCTTATTCTGCTGTTCAAAATCTTGCTTTCCGCCTGCACCTCCCCGTTGGTCAGTTTCGAGGGCACTGAAAAAGTCCTTTTATGAAGAAAGGCAGTACAATATGTTGTGGTATAAATTCTAAATAAGAATAATATTGTGATTAATTTTTGTGTTTAACTACCTTTTCAGTTCCCTCGTCAGTTTCATCTGAGGGGGGGCTGCCTTTCTTGGGTCAAATTTGGCACCTATTTCGCAATCGCCCAATTCAAAATTATATAATAGTAGAACGAAGTATTCATGTTATACTGATAAAGGAACTCATAGAACCAGTTCGACAGCATAACAGGGCATATTGAAAATAAATTAATATTTCCCTTAAAGCAATAAATTATAATTGAATTATGCTATAATGTATCAGATATGGAGGGAATTTTACATGGAGAAGATTTTGTTAATAGAAGATGATGCAGATATTCGTGAAATGCTGATTGATTATCTAAGCGGAGACGGATACGAAATAACGGCATATGCGGACGGAGTATCTGTTGGGACAGATATTATAGACTATGCGTTGGCATTAGTTGATTTAATGCTTCCCAAAAGCAATGGATTTGAATTGATAAAGAAAATACGGGAAATAAGTACAATACCAATCATTATTATCACTGCAAAAAACAGCGATCACGATAAGGCAAGAGGGCTATCACTGGGAGCCGATGATTATGTGACAAAGCCGTTTTCTATTGTTGAATTATCGGCAAGGATTAAGGCAAACATTCGAAGAGTGGCTATGTACGATGTGCAAACGCCAACAGAAAATGTAATACGTTTGAAAGATTTACAGATTGATTTGTCTGCTCATATTGTAAAAAGGGGAACTGACTTTATAGATTTAACCCGAACAGAATTTGATATACTTGTTTATTTGTCGAAAAATAGGAATCGGGCATTATCAAAAGAAGCCATCTATCAAAAAATATGGAAAGAGCCCTATTATGGAAATGAGAACGTATTAAACACGCACATGAACCGGTTGAGAAATAAACTAAAAAATGGAGATGGTGAATATATAAAGACACTATGGGGAATTGGTTATAAAATAATGGAGGAAAGAGGTATACAGGATTTCAAGATTATAGATGACGGGCAAATACATATATTTGATTTAACTTATGACACATCCTGTTTTGCAGCATTGTTTGTACAGAACGGACTAAGACTCTACCAAATAGATGTTGTGAAAAAGACGTTGGAAGAATATTTCTTTGAAGTGGCAGGTGGAAATGGATGCAGTTATTGATACAGTTGGAGTTATTTAAATTTAAAAAAATAAAAAGATATATTCTATCTTGTGTGCTAATAACAATAGGTATGTGTTTGTTTACTACTATTTCACTCTTTGCAATTGAGCAGGACAGAGCAACGAATTATAATGATGCTATCAAAATGATGAATGCAGCTATTGTTGATTGTTATCTTATTTTTTCAGGTATTCTCACAACGAAAGTAATTGTCGAAGAATACATAAAAAGAACTGCGTTGATATTGTTTACCTATTCTGTCAGCAGACGTCATTTAATGATGGCAAAGGTGTTATTAATACTTGGGATAACGACCTGTTTTATGATTATTACAGAACTTATCAGCATTATATATTTGATTTTGGCAGGTCCATATATGAAACTGACACTGAACAGATTCAATGAAGCTGATTTTGAGTATTGGTTCATTCAATTTGGTTGGGGAATAATTTTTACAATTAGTTTCACACTATTAAATATTAGTATGGCGTACATTAAAAAGACAAGTCAACATGTATTTTTGACATCGCTATTGTCTGTAATCATTGCACAGATTTTAATAAGTCAGGATATACAAAAACTGGCACTTATTTTAGGGATATTATTTATTATATTGACTAAGATTTCTATAGAGAAATTTGCGGACAAGATTGAATAACTGAGGTTACCATTAATTAATATAAAGCACACTGAAGGGAGGTGAAAGTTATGCTTAAGCAGTTAAATAACGTAACAAAGCCACAGAATGAGTGGAGATTTTCCCCTAAAAATCATTGAATCACAATCCAAACTTGGAAAGGAGTGCGCCAAATGAAACGCGTACCAATTACAGCAATGCTCATGTGTGTATTATTACTTTCTTCCTGCGGACAGGGGCAGAATTTGCAGCAGGGAGAATCTCCGGAAACACAGAGCGGCAGCCTGCAACCTTCAGAACAGGAACCTTCAGAACAGGCAAGGTTTTCTTTTGAGGGGACTGTATTCCATTATGGGGAGCATGACTACGACATTTCCTCCCGTGACCAATTGGTAAACAGCATTTTATCTGCGGTTCCTGTGGGGCAGAAAATCGTGATTGAGTGCCATGTCGGGCCAAAGAATGGCGTTTACTGTATTTTTGATACGGAAAGCGAGTCGTTTGATGAGGACATCATAGGAAACCATCTGATCTGGCACAGCGATGATATAACCACATCGGTGTATTCATTCTGGTCGGAAGTCCATACATATGACGGGAGTATCATCAAAACATATGACCTTGCGGAAGATTCGCACATCTACGGCTTGAAGTTTTCTGACGATTGCACAAAGCTGGATGTAACCATTGTGCATGATGACGGTACAGACGAAACGGATACGATTACTTTGCTAAGCGAATAAAGCTAACTTTCAGTTATGCGCCCGGCAAAGGACATTTAGCCTAAACAGGTGCGAATCCTGTCTGCGAAGGTCTAGAGCATTTTTCAAACACGCTCTAGGGAAATGCAAAATTCACACCACGGTGTGCAAATCCCGTGGTGGAAAATGTTGTTATTGAGATGTTCAATACAGCGCAAAACTGCTCGGCATAGATTACATGGAATTCTATTCTGCCCGTTCTACTTTAGCAGACAAGAATGCCAATATTGCTTCCTAATAATACGATTTTTCTGGGGGTTCCAATTTGGCTTGCGTAACACAATTAAGCATCACTTTCCATAATAAGTGTGGAAAAACGAAGAAATCATTTTATAAAGTCTAATCGTAAAAATGCTTTGCCATTCGGCAAGATCCTCTCGTCTTCATATAGGATAGTATACATTGCTTTCTCCATTGTCTGTATTAATTCCGTTTTACATATTTGATGATGTACTTTATCCAAACTGTCAAATACATGTAAATACGGTGAATCTGAT
>JAIECJ010000132.1 GCA_029068555.1 Lachnospiraceae bacterium | reverse complement strand
CTGTATAACCTTGGGGCTCGTATGATGACACTCTCATGGAATTATCCAAATGAGCTTGCATCTCCCAATTTGTTTTCCGAAGAAATGTTGAAAGATTCAGACTCAGGAATCCGCACAAAAGAAGGATTTCATATGTTTGATAATTCTAAAGGGCTGTCTGAAAAAGGGTTTCTTTTTGTCGAACGAATGCAGGAGCTGGGCATGATTGTTGATGTGTCACATTTATCTGACAAAGGCTTCTGGGACATCGCAAATAATATCAAAACTCCTTTTGTTGCAAGTCACTCCAATGCGCGCGCCCTGTGCGGTCATGCCAGAAACCTTACGGATGATATGATAAAAGCAATAGCCGACAGGGGGGGAGTCATTGGATTGAACTATTATGGCTGCTTTTTAAATGAATCAAATGACAGCCATTCCACTGTGTCACGAATGGCAGCGCATGCGCGTCATATAATCAATGTGGGTGGAGGGGAGTGCCTTGGACTTGGATCTGATTTCGACGGCATTGGCGGGGAGCTTGAGATACAGGACTGTTCTCAAATGTATAAGCTTGTGGACGAACTTGAACGGCGGCATTTTACAGGCATGGAGATTGAGAACATCCTGTACCGCAATGTGATGCGGGCTTACAGGGAGCTTTTGTGAGAATAGCGGGGTACTCTAGAGTACTGGCTGCCTGATGGAATGCTATTCTATGACAGCGTAATTTCATAGTATTTGGCATCATGTGTCAGTGCACTGCGCTCCTTATAGTTAAAAAGAACATAGGCCGGCGTTTCCAATTTTTCAACGCAGTTTGTGGGGCATTCTTTCCAGACGGGATAAGAAAACTGTTCAATATGAGTCATCCGCAAAATCTGCACAGAGGTATAGCCGTCGTATTCTTTCAGGAATTGCGGTGCCTGTTTCTCGTTTTCATAAAAACTGCGCACTTTATCCCGGTCAGGAATATTTACGGGCGCAAAGTCAGGTCTGCTCTTCAGATTTTCACGCAGGTACAGGTCGAAGGTGAGCAGCTCGGCAAACAGTGCACGATTGTCTGCGGCAACGGAGCAGGCAAAGTTCAGCAGCACCTGATAGCGGTAGCTCCTTGCGGGCGTGCTCGTAAAAAACCCGTTTGTGCGGTAGTAGTCTGCGAGCGCTTCATACATGCGGAAGGGTGAGGCGAAATGCTGTGCCAGTACAGGGAGCGTGTGTGTAAACTGGTTGGAGTTATAGTACAGCTCTACCATCTCCTCGATCCCTTTTAATTTCAGCAGGTCGTCATAGCAAAGCCACCTTGTATACAGCACCTCATAGGGAGGTTTGGAGCTGTATACAATACCATACTTACTGGCGCATTGTTCCATTGGAGAACCTTTCAGCACTTTCAGGAAGCCAAGCTGCAGCTGATCGGGCGCCATTGCATACACTGTATCAAAGGAATCCGCAAAGCTGTCATAATCTTCATAGGGAAGTCCGGCAATCAGGTCAAGATGCTGGTGGATATTCCGAAAGCTGTGAATGACAGCCACCGTTTTGCGGAGCGTGCTCATATCCATATGACGGTTGATTGCTTTTAACGTCTCCTCATTCGCAGACTGCACACCGATTTCAAGCTGGATAAGACCAGGACGCATACCGCGCATCACCGCAAGATGCTCGTCTGTCAATAAATCTGCCGCAATCTCAAAATGAAAATTTGTGACACCATTGTCATTTTCTTTCAGGTACTTCCAGATTGAAAGTGCGTGTTCTTGACTGCAGTTAAACGTGCGGTCAATAAATTTTACCTGTGGTACGCTGTGGTCAAGAAAATAGCGCAGCTCTGATTTTACGGTGTCGATATTGCGCAGACGCACTTTCTTATCAATGGATGAAAGGCAGTAGGCGCACTGAAACGGACAGCCGCGCTGGGATTCATAGTAGATAATGCGATTCTGGAATGCGGCAGGGATGGAATGAGCTGGGATTTGGCTGTTGGCGGCTTCCGAGTCAGCCGAAGCACAGTATGCGGCAGCCGGAGTGTACAAGAAGGGTAGACGGTTGATATCTACAAGTCCGCGTTCTCCGGTAAAACCTTCTTTGCAGACGATTCCTTTGATATCCAGTATAGATTTCCTGTTTTCCCAATAATAGTGTAATAATTCCAGAAAAGTCTCCTCACCCTCACCGACCATGATTCCGGCAAGCTGGGGAAACGCGTGTATCAGCATATCGGCATGAAAAGAAACCTCTGGTCCGCCGATCCAGAGACTGGTATCAGGCAGAACTTTCGGAAGCTCCATCAGCAGTTCCTGAACATTTGTCCAGTTCCAGATATAACATGAGAAAGCGGCTATCTGTGGTCTATGCCGATAGATGTCGGCGAGAATAGTTTCCGTATGCTGGTTAATGGTGTACTCTGCAATCTCGAGGACACAGCCGTCGGGACGGTCTGCGTAGTACTTGTCCGCGTAGGCTTTCAGACTGTAAACTGCTGGATTGGAATGGATGTATTTGGCGTTGATTGCGATTAACAGGACTTTGTTGGTGGTGTTCTGGCTCATATAATAGACTCCTTTGCAGTGAGATAGAATTTTTTGATATGGATTCATTATAACAGAATACAGTGAAATTTGGTACTGTTTTGGGTGCGTTGACAAGCACACAGGTTCTTGGCTGTTACTGTTCACACCTACGCCAAAGTAGTGGGAATCATGCGCCAAAATGCTTGCCTTTTAGCATTTTGTGTGCAAAATCTGTTATAATTCACACCTCAATAACTTATAAGCTGATGAAAACTGGCGTTGGTGTGAATTGTAACTCTTGGCTTTACGCCCAATAAAGTGGGAAGTGATACAGGGAGAAGATTAAAAAATGAAAGGGGCATTATATGCTGGAAAAAGCAGCAGAAATATTATAAAATGAAAAAAACTTATGCAAAAGAAACTGAGAGAATCCGCAATGCAGACGCGGAGATATCAAAATAGGGGGACTGACAATGTACAAAATTTTTATCGTGGAGGATGACGAAATGATAGCGGCAGGCTTAAAGCGCCATCTGGAGAGCTGGGGCTATGCGGTGGCATGTGCACAGGATTTGACCAATGTTATGCCGGAGTTTGCGCACGCCGCGCCACAGCTGGTACTGATGGATATCAAACTGCCCTTTTATAACGGTTATCACTGGTGCAGCGAGATTCGCAAAGTCTCGAAAGTACCAATCATCTTTCTCTCCTCGGCGGCTGACAATATGAATATTGTCATGGCGGTGAATATGGGCGGGGATGATTTTATTGCAAAGCCTTTTGACCTGGATGTCCTGACGGTGAAAATACAGGCGATGCTCCGCAGGAGCTATGATTTTGTGAGCCAAAGTGTCGTTTTCGAGCACCGGGGGGCGATGCTGAATCTGACAGAGGCGACGCTGACATACGGCAGTGAGAAACTGGAGCTGACCAAAAATGAGCTGCGCATTTTACAGGTGCTCATGGAAAATAAGGAAAAGGTTGTGGCGAGGGACACGCTGATGACAAAGCTCTGGGAGAGCGACAGCTATGTGGATGAAAATACGCTGTCAGTGAATGTGAACCGCCTGCGGAAAAAGCTCGAGGGCGCGGGGCTTTCGGATTTTATACAGACCAAGAAAGGCATTGGATACCGTTTGGGGGAGTCTTAGGTATGGAGGGGTTGCATGAAAAATTTTAGGGCGTATATCAGGGAAATCGCCAGATGGCTTGCAGTGATACTGTTTCTTGCGCTGGTGATGACTGCGACGATGCTGCTGAATGAAATACCAGTATACGAAATCGGGTATGGAATGCTTTTGTGCCTCTTTGTTGCGGTTGCTGCGGTGTGTATCGGATATGGCAGGCACTGCGAAAGCTTCCGTCAGCTTGAGGAGCTGCGCAAAAATATTGCAGTGGTGCAAAATGAGATGAAAGAACCGGAATATATGTACGAAACACATTATCAAGACTGTATTAATATACTTGTGCATGAGAAGGACAGACTTGAGAATGAGCGGATGAGTTGCCAGCAGGATATGACCGCATATTATTCCATGTGGGTGCATCAGATTAAGACACCGATTGCCGCGCTGAAAATTCTGATTGATGAGGAGATAAATACATATCTGGATGACATGGAGGAAAACGACATACGTGTCACAAATATCAGGCAAAAGCAGAATGAACTCTTTCGAATTGAGCAGTATGTTGATATGGCATTGCAGTATACACGCCTTGGCGCGGAGACAAATGATTTTGTGTTTGAGGACGTAATGATCGATGAGGTGATAAAACCGTCGATTCACAAGTACGCCAAACAGTTCATTTACAAGCAGCTTCGACTGACATACACGCCGCAGGATATCACAGCAGTGACAGATAAAAAGTGGCTGGGGTTTGTGATTGACCAGCTTTTGTCGAATGCCGTCAAATATACAAAGCAGGGTGGCGTCACGATTTATGTATCCCGTTCGGAACAGGCGAACTATCCTGGAAACTGTGAGGATGAGACGACGACGGACTGGAAGCACTGGTATGACAAAGAGAATATCACTTGTGAAGAAAGCGTCCGGATAATTATAGAGGACACAGGTATCGGCATCAGCGCGGAGGATCTCCCGAGAGTCTGTGAGAAGGGCTATACTGGCTATAACGGTCATGCCGACAAATATTCTACAGGGATAGGGCTCTATCTATGTCAGGCGATACTTGACAAACTTGGACACTCGTTTCTCATTACCTCGGAGCAGGGGAGAGGGACGAAGGCGGAGATTGTGCTGCCACTTGTCCCGCTCCTGAAAAAGTGATTTTTTTGATTTGGTTCAGCCTACAGCTCCCCAGGGCACTCGAGTCCCTGCAGCCCGCAGCTATCCCGTAGCGCCCTCTGCGTTAATTCCGTTAACTGGGGTTCTCTTTTCAGGACTGCGTCTGATCCTGATTCCGCTATTCGTCTACGCCGGCTGCCTTGCCTTTGCCGCCGAACCACTTGTGACAGGTGTGTCAGTTTTGCTGGCGGCAATGCCAGCCTGCAAGCACCACGGCGATTCTTGCAGCAAAGTATGACGGGGATGCGGCTTATGCCAGCAAGTGTGTCGTCACCACCACCGTACTGTCCCTTCTGGCTACACCGATGTGGAGCATATATTTTGAAACCCCTTTTTCCTGATAGGGCAGTATCTTGATTGCACAGTATGCGACATTAATCAGGTTGACCAGCATTTCTATCCCTTTCTGACTGCGCACCATATAGCTGCATAATGACCAGAATGTCTTCTGCTCATAATAGCTGACCTCAATATTCCAGCGAAAACAATAGCACAGCATAGGGATATACTGCATACGGCTGCTTCCGGTCTGATTCAGGGGCGCCTTCTCCTGCCACGCACAAAATATCTGCAGCTGATGCGGGAAAATGGTGCTGAAAAACAGGCGCCGGGATCCCTTCATTTTTTCTGATGCCGTCACAAATATCCAAGAAATGCCGAAAAATAAGGATTTGTAGACTTATAACAAGTTACATGAAGTTCATAAAACACCACCCCAACCTTACAAATCTGTAAGAAATAAAAGGAAAATGTAAGCTTATCAAATAGCTGTCATTTTCCTTTTTTGATATACTGTATGTAGAAATCAGAAAGGAAGAATAAAAAATGTCAATCTTAGAAGTCAAAAATGTAAGTAAAATCTACACAACCCGTTTCGGGAGTACAAAGGTACAGGCACTTTCGAACATGAATTTCTCTGTGGAGCAGGGAGAGTATGTAGCGATTATGGGAGAGTCTGGATCAGGCAAGACGACACTTCTAAATATTCTCGCATCGCTCGATAGACCGACAGGCGGTGAGGTGTTGTTGAATGGAAAGGATCTGACTGCCATAAAGGAAAAGGAAATTTCGGCGTTCCGGCGCGATAATCTTGGATTCGTGTTTCAGGACTTTAACCTGCTGGATAACTTTTCCCTGAGGGACAATATTTTACTGCCACTGGTTCTGCAGGGCAAAACCGTTGCGGAGATGGAGCAGCGTCTTGCCCCGATTGCGGGCAGGCTTGGCATCGCAGAACTGTTGGCGAAGTACCCGTATGAGGTCTCGGGCGGGCAGAAACAGCGGACAGCCGTGGCGCGGGCAATCATCACGAATCCGCAGCTGATTCTTGCAGATGAGCCGACAGGCGCACTTGACTCGAAGGCATCCGCGGGGCTTCTTGGGGTATTTCGCGAGATAAATCATGACGGGCAGACAATCCTCATGGTGACGCACAGCACCAGGGCGGCGAGTCATGCAGATCGCATTTTGTTTATCAAAGATGGGGAGGTATTCCACCAGCTGTACCGCGGCAATCTGACAAACGAGCAGCTGTATGCGAAAATATCGGATACACTCACAGTGCTGACACAGAAGGCAGGCTAAATTCATCTGTTACAAACTATGACGCGCATCTGACAGAAAGCGTATTTGACATGTACGAATAGAAAGGAATTGTTATGAATCATTTATATTGCAGGCTGGCATTGACCAACTTAAAAAACAACAGGCAGTTTTATCTGCCGTACATTCTGGCAGGGATGGTATCTGCCATGATGTTCTACATTATGCGTGCCATTCAGGGAAGTGAGGGGATTGCGGCAATGCGTGGATCGGGGACGATTTCCATGACGCTGACAATGGGACTTGTGATTATGGCTCTATGTTCGGGCATCTTCCTGTTTTACACAAACAGCTTTGTGATGAAACGACGTAGGAAAGAGCTGGGCGTCTACAATATTTTAGGCATGGAAAAAAAGCACATTGCAAAGGTGATGGCGTGGGAATCCGTTATTTTGTATGTAGTTTCCGTATGCGGCGGTCTTGTGCTGGGAATTGTGTTCCATAAGCTCGCGGCAATGTTTCTGATAAAACTGACCGGAATGTCAGAAAGTATTCCGTTTTACGTTTCGGGATGGGGCTGTCTGCAGACGGCTGAGCTGTTTGGGTTTATATATATTCTGATGCTGCTGTATAATTTTCTGCAGGTAAGCCTTGCCAATCCGATTGCACTGCTGCATGGAGGCAGCGTGGGGGAGCGCGAGCCGAAGGCAAAGTGGGTATCAGCGGTGTCCGGGATTGTGTGCATTCTCGCGGGGTATTATCTTGCAGTGACTGTCCATGGTGTCCTCGAGGCAGTCAATATGTTCTTTGCGGCGGTGATTCTTGTCATTGCCGGGACATACACGCTCTTTGTGTCTGTGAGCATTGCCTTTTTAAAAATATTAAAAAATAACAAAAAATACTATTACCAGACGACGCACTTTATAACGGTATCGGGAATGCTTTACCGCATGAAGCGCAATGCGGTCGGGCTTGCCAATATCTGTGTCCTGTCCACCATGGTGCTTGTGACGATTTCGACGACAGTGTGCCTGTATGCGGGCACGGAGGATTCGCTGCAAAACAGTTTTACCAGTGAAGTGAGTGCGGTGCTCTATATGAATCATGTTCCGAAGCAGGCGGACAGGGACTATATCACAAAACTGATTGCGGATGCAGCGCAGGGACAAAACAAAAAAATGACAGATATGTCAGAATATGCGGACATTGTGGTTGTGACACATCGGGATGGAAATGTGGTGGAGCGCTTCGACAACAATGATCCATCCTATAACTTTAAGGAAATGGGAATGCTTTATCTGATGACACGGGCAGACTATGAGAAATTTACGGGACACACCTATGAGGCGATTGCGCCGGGGAGTGTGATGGTTACGGCGTCAGGCGGTTTTGACGAGGATGTCATTCAAATATTTGGAACAGAATATTCTGTTGCAGGCAGGATGGACTTTCCGGAGGATTTTCCCAACAGGGAGGTTCAGGGATTTCTGGACGATAAACAGGTCATTTATGTCGTTGTGGAAGATGAACATGCGCTGGATCCGTTTCTTGCGTTCGAAGTGCAGTATCATATGGAGGTCGATACGGATGGGACGCAGGAGGAGAAAAAGGTGTTTGCAGCCGCAGTCCGGGAGGCACTCGAATCGGGCAAGGCAGAAATTGCATTTACTGCAGGGATGGTCACATCAAGGGCAGAGCAGCGTGAAGAGTACATGGAACTCAACGGCGGATTCTTGTTTCTCGGACTGTTTCTCGGGAGCATGTTTCTGATGATTACAGTGCTGATTATCTACTACAAGCAGATTTCGGAGGGCTTTGAGGACAGGGAGCGGTTTGCCATCATGACCAAGGTCGGCATGGGCCGCGACGTGGTGAAAGCAGCTATCAATACGCAGGTGCGGACGGTATTTTTCATGCCGATTATCGTTGCGGTCATTCATCTGGCCATGGCATTCCCGATGCTAAGGACGATCATGTTCGTGTTTGGACTGATGAATACGGTATTGTTTATCGGGTGTCTCGTTGCAACGGCGTCATTGTTTGCGGTGATTTATTTTATCGTGTTTAAGTTTACGTCGCAGAGTTATTATAGAATTGTGTATCAATAAACTGGAAACAGATAATTTTCTTGACAAAAATTAAAATTAAAGGTATAGTAGTTCCTGTACTTGAGTATGTTCGAACATACTCTATCACGCTAGGGGTGCACATCGCTGAGACTTTACCCTCATTACTTGAACCGGATAATACCGGCGTAAGGAAGCAGTATGGGAATAATGATACTTGGAACTGTTCGGATTCAGGGCATGATCTTGCAGTATAATGCAGAATCAGTAAAATCCTGCAGCTGGCATCAGATTTTGATGCTGCGGCTGTGCAGGAACTGAATCAATGAAACGGTTATGATGCTGGCCTCCTCGCGAAAACGAAGGAGGATTTTTTATGTTGTACAATGTAGTAGTAAATGACTGGGGCGAGACGACCTACGTTCCCACGGCACTTGGAAACGGACTGCTTGCGGCTGCTATTGCCGTACTGCTTCTGGCGGCAGTCGTATGTGCAAGGCTTCATGCGCAGAGCGAAAAAGTGAAAAATGCAGATGCGAAAGGGGAAAAGCCGGATAATAGTCTGGTGAATACTTCCGGCGGCGGAAGCGGGAAGCTGACCATCCGGCAGCTAGTGTTCTGTGCGATGGCAGTTGCCCTTGGCACTGTGCTCTCAAACATGAAGCTGTTCCATTTTCCCACCGGCGGCTCCATCACGCTGCTGTCCATGCTTGTCGCCTGTCTGCCAGGATATTTTTTCGGGCTTGGGGCAGGGCTGATGACGGGGCTTGCGTATGGCGTTTTACAGCTGTTGATTGATCCCTATGTTTTGTACCCGATGCAGCTTGTTGTGGACTATCTGCTCGCGTTCGGCGCGCTCGGGCTGTCAGGGCTTTTCTCCAATGCAAAGAACGGGCTGCTCAAAGGGTATATCGCGGCTGTGCTTGGGCGGTATGTGTTTGCAGTGATATCGGGCTGGATATTCTTCGGAGCGTATGCGTGGGAAGGCTGGGGAGCGCTTCCGTACTCAATAGTATACAATGGCATCTATATTTTTGCGGAGGCTGGCGTGAGCGTTGTGGTCATTCTGCTCGCGCCGGTGAAGTCGGCGATTGGCAGGATTCGGCGGCTGGCTTTGGAGCAGGGATAAAATTATGGGAAACGGCAAATACTTTTGTCGTTTTCTATAATTATAAAAAGCAGGTTGTCATAACCTGCTTTTTGAATGCACAAAGATACCTGTCACTGTTTTTTATACCATGTACAGATTCCCTTGTTCGACAGTCCGGACATCATTAGTGTCGGTTTGTCAAGCTCGCGGTCCCATGCCGGGGAAACGACGACAAATTCTGTTATAGATCCATAACAAAGCTCAATAGTGCAGGAGCCTGTCTGTTTCCAAGTCCCGATAACGGAGCAGCATTCCATACGCCCGCCTTTCATAAGGTGGACTGGATGGGCGTGCATGATGCCCTGGGGGACAGAGGGCGTCAGTGAAATGCGTTCGTAACTTCCGGCAATATCATTCTCGGAAAGGCTTTGCAGCATTTCGCCCGCATAGGGCTGTGCGGCGGCAATCAGCCATTTATCAGGTGTCATGTACAGCTGGCGTATTTGCAGGGTTGAAGGCTCCACGTCTGTCTTGAAATTCAGTTCACGGATATGGGACACGAGGAACATTCTGCCGTCCGTTTCCATTAAAACAGAGTTGTGCCCAGGCGCCATGTATGGCGTGCCGTCAAGCCAGCGGTAACCGCAGGAAATCATCAGTCCGGTCGTGTTGTCGTCATCGTCCGTGTCAGCAAGATTTCGTCCGTGAAAGTCGTAAAAGGGACCGGTGACACAACGGCTTCTTCCGACACGGATATTGTAATCGTTCTTTAACGAGCCATAGGATACAAAGAGATAGTAATATTTTGTTTCGGGATGGTAAATCATGTAAGGGCCTTCGATGGCACAGTCTGTCCATGCAGGACGTCTCGCCACACAGACGCCAATTCTAGGCTCTGCGGCAAGACCTGTCTCTTTGTCCAGCGGGAGCATGTGGCATCCGCCCCAGAATGAGCCGTACAGCATATACTGCACGCCGGAATCCGCGTCTTCGATAATATTGGCGTCGATGGCGTTGACGGGAAGATCGTCGGTTGTCTTGAGCACACAGCCGCGCGGGATGAAGGGGCCTTCCGGACTGTTGGATACTGCGAGGAAAATACAGGACTGACGCACGCCCCACGAAGAGTTGGAGCAGTACAGGCGGTATTCGTTTCCGACTTTTACAATATCGGGAGCCCAGATATCACGGCTGTTTGTCCAGCTGACAGATTCCTCGGGCGGGACATCCACAACCTTGCCCAGACTCTGCCAGTGCAGGAGATCCGTGGAACGCTTACAGATTGCCCCAGTGCAGTAGAGATAGTAGTTTCCGGACACTGTGTCGCGGTAGATGGCAGGGTCATGGGTCATCCACAGTCCTGGCAGATCGCGGTTCATCGGTGTCAGGCGCTCTGGCTTTGGCGGTTCTGCGGGTGGCTTCGTTGGGTAGGTTATCTGGCTCATAATAATTCCTCCTTGGTGTATTGATTTATATTATTATAAAGTACAGGACAAAAGATGGCAACATAAAAGAAAAAATATCCAAATAATTTTCAAAGTACTTGAAAAAAATATGCATATTGTATACAATGTTGACAGAAATCTAAAATAATTTAGAAAAAATGGAGGTATGGAAATGAAAGGAAAAGTAAAGTTGGCATGTGGAATGGCACTGGCGGCCATTGCAATCGGCGTTACCGGGTGCAGCGGTGGTCTTCAGGGTAGGAGTGCGGAGGAAGTGGAACAGAAGAATGCAGCCATTGGGATATCGGTACATGACCCTTCGATTGTGAAGTCGGAGGACAATTACTACATTTTTGGCTCGCATATGGAAGCGGCGCAAAGTGCGGACTTGATGAATTGGAAGTCCTTTGCGAGCGGCGTGAACAGCAGCAACCCGCTGTTTGATAACCTTTTTGACGAGAACATGGAGGCGTTTGCATATGTGGGCAATTATGTGGAGGGCGGATATGCAGTATGGGCGCCCGATGTAATCTACAATGAGTCTATGGGGAAATGGGTGATGTACTTTGCCACCAGTCATGACTGGCGCACTTCGAACATATGCTTTGCCACGGCGGATGAAATCACAGGACCGTACACCTACATTGATACACTGCTTTACTCTGGCTTTACTTCCATGACAGCTGAAAAGACAAATCTTGCAAAGATAATGGGAGAGGATGTAAAAGTTACAAATTATTTACAATCTGCAGAGTATAACCACTTAAATTATCCGAACTGCATTGACCCGACAGTATTTTATGACAAGGATGGGAAAATGTGGATGGTGTACGGTTCATGGTCGGGCGGAATATGGCTTCTTGAGATTGACCAGGCGACAGGATATCCCATTCACCCTGAGGCGGACGAGGAAGCGCATGTTGACAAGTATTTTGGAAAATACCTGATTGGCGGCCTGCACAATTCCTGCGAGGCACCTTATATTTTTTATGATGCGGAAAGCGGTTATTACTATCTGCTTGTATCCTATGGTAGCCTGACGCGGGAAGGCGGGTACCAGATCCGCTGTTTCCGGTCGGAACAGGTAGATGGACCGTATCTGGACGCGTCAGGCAGCACATTTGGCTATGTGGCGGATCACTCTGGCCTTGGCGTGAAAATGATGGGAAATTATCTCCTGCCAAGTCTGAAGACTGCATATATGGCACCAGGACACTGCTCCGCGCTGATTGATGACGATGGAAAAATGTATCTGTCTTATCATCAGCGGTTTGACAATGGAAGCGAGTATCACGAGCCGCGTGTGCACCAGATGTTTAAAAACAGGGAAGGGTGGCTTGTAGCTGCGCCTTTTGCAACGAACGGCGAGAGCCTTAAGGATGGCGGTTACACGAAAAAGGATATTGAGGGCAGCTGGTATCTGCTGAATCACGGGACAGATATCAGCGCAGAGATTCACGAAGGGGAGGCAGTGACCCTGAAGGGCGGAAAGGTTTCCGGAAGCGTTGACGGCAGTTATGAGCTGGCAGAAGGAACCTGCTACATGAATCTTGTGCAGGAAGGCATTACATACAGCGGTGTACTTCTGGACATGACCGATGAGGCAGGAAATGCCGTGAGATGCCTGATGGGCGTCGGGAACAACAACGAAACAATTTGGGCAGTAATGTATCTATAGTTTAGTATTTTAAAAAATAAAAAAGTATTTTAAAAAAAAATAAAATATTTTTAAAAAACATATTGACAAAACCCTTACTTACATTGTAATATGTGTATATTAAATGGTGCAAAAACGAAGCAAGTTGGTCAATGCGCACAAATGGAGAAATTAGTTTTGTGCAGATAGTACATAAAAATTACAAAAAATCAATTTGTTTCGTTATTTTGCAAAACGTGTAACACATTTTATTCTTTATTAACAAGGGAGGGTTCCTATGAAAAAGAAAATTGTTAGTGTATTACTTACAACTGTGCTTTTAGCATCCTGTCTGTCAGGCTGCGGCGGAGACAGTGCATCGGCTGACAACACTTCGGCTGGAACATCAGAGTCACAGGCTTCTGCTGGTACAGAGGAAAAGGTTGGCGCGCAGATTACGGTTGACAAGTCAGCGACAGACAATGTCAAGGTAGAGGGGGATTTCAGTGGTGCCGATCTCACTGTATTTATCTATGCGCAGGATCATGAGAAGACAGTTTACCAGACTTTGATTGACAAGTTCATGGAGACAACTGGAGCAAATGTAACATTCGAGGTTACAACTGCTGATGAGTACGGACAGAAGATTCTTGCATATAAGGCAGCGAACGATATGCCGGATATTATTTATGTAGGTCCTGATACGGTTGCAGCCAATGTGGATGACGGTTATATTCTTCCGCTTGACGAGTATGTTTCGGAGGAGACAATTGCAGACTTATGGCCGGCTATCACAACCGCTTACCGCTATGACGGAAAGGAAGCGGGAAAAGGTCCTATTTACTGTCTGCCAAAGGATTTGTCAACATTTGCGTTTGCATATAATAAGACACTGTTTGATGAGGCTGGCGTAGATTATCCAGATCCTGAAAATCCGTACACATGGGAGGAGTTCCTCGAGGTTTGCGGCAAACTGACAATTGACAAGGACGGCGACGGCGAGATTGACCAGTGGGGATGTGCAAATGCGCTTCAGTGGGCACTGGATGCATTTATCTATACAAACGGCGGGCATTTCCTGAATGATGATTATACACAGGTTGTCATTGATGGACAACAGGAATTTATTGATGCGTTCCAGTATTTTGCGGATCTGACATGCAAGCATGGCGTGACACCGACAGTTGAGCAGGATACCGCTCTTGGCGGATATCAGAGATGGCTGGACGGACAGGTTGCGTTCTACGCATGTGGTACATGGGATGTCGGTGCGTTTATGGATGAGAACACATTCCCGTATGAGTGGGGTCTGTGTGCATGGCCGACAGGTTCGACAGGTGTGTCCATGACACGTAACGGTTCGGTTGGTTTTGCGGTTTCGGCAGATACACAGTATCCGGAAGCAGCAGCAGCCCTGATTACATTGTTCTCAACCGATTTGGAAGGACAGAGAGTGCTTTCCGGTGAGACGACAGGCGCTTCTTTGCAGATTCCGAACACTATGAGTTACGCAAAGGGTGATTTCAAGGACAGAATTGCAGATGGTACAATTCCATATGGTGACAACGTAGATGTTATCTTCAACTACATTGAAGGAACAGACAAGTACGAAGGTATCTTTGTTGAGACAACCTATACGTACAATGCTGACTGGTGGAACGAGTTCTTAAGCGGCGGCTATGAGTATGTTCTGACTGGCGAGAAGACGGCAGCAGAGTATTGCGCAGAGGTTCAGCCAGCTATGCAGGCAGCGCTTGACAATGCAAATGATATGAAGGCAGCGGCAAGCGGACAGTAACATGAGGAAATAGGTGCGGCAACAGTTTTGGCTGTCCGCACCTGTTTTGTAAGGAGTTGTTCACATCAGGATTTGTTTGAACAGTTCCTGAATAATGTGATAAGAAAGGCGGCATTATGGAAGGAAAGAAGGGCAATAAACAAAAATGCAAATTGTCTGCGATGGCGAAGCGTGAGGAGCGTTGGGGGCTTTTGTTTGTGGCAGCGCCGGCAGCAGGATTTCTTATATTTATGCTTTATCCTATTATCTTCGCAATTCTGACAAGTCTCACGACTTGGAACGGTGCAAAGGGATTTCAGGGAATGATGGACCGCTTCTGCGGTTTTGACAACTATGTAAAATTATTTGCCGACAAAAAATTCTGGCAGACACTTGTGACAACGACAATTTATCTGCTTGGCATTCCAATCGGAATGATTCTCGGTCTGCTCTGTGCCATGGGAATGAACCGCAAGATTCCCGGCGTGAGAGTTCTGCGCACAATGTATTATGTGCCAGTTATATCGTCGCTGGTGTCTGTTTCCATTCTGTGGGCATGGGTGTACAACTACGATTATGGTCTTTTGAATACTATTATCAAGACATTGACAGGTATGCATGGACCAAACTGGCTCGGCGACGAGGCACTGATAAAGGTGTCGATGATTATATTCATGGTGTGGAAGGGGCTTGGAACATCTATTATCCTGTATCTTGCCGGACTGCAGAATATACCGCGCTCGTACTATGAGGCGGCGATGGTAGACGGTGCGACCGGATGGCAGAAATTCAAGAATATTACGCTTCCGCTGCTTTCCCCAGTTACGTTTTACATACTGGTAACAACCCTGATTGGCGGCTTCCAGGTGTTCGTAGAGGTACAGGTTATGACGCCATCCGGAAACGGTGGTATTGGCTACAGCGCTGCTACAATTGTATTCTATCTCTACCAGAAAGCATTTGAGAGCTTCCAGCTTGGATATGCCAGCGCCATTGCGGTCATTCTTGCGATTATTATCTTTATCATTACGCTGATTAACTTTATCGGACAGAACAAATGGGTTAAGACCATGGACTAGGGGGTGCACTATGAAGAATAAAGATATCATGTCATCTGAGGTGACATCCAAGAAAGATAAAATGATTAATATGATAGTGCTTGTCCTGCTGTCGCTTGGTGCGGTAATCATGATTTTTCCGCTGTTTTACATGATAATGACTTCGTTTATGACAAAAAACCAGTATCTGTCGGGTCAGTTAAGGATCATTCCGAATCCGTGGGTATGGGGAAAGTACGCGGAGGTTATGGCAAAGGGGAATTTTATCTCCGGTATATTAAACACGGTCAAGGTGGAAATCCCCGTCCTGCTGATTGGTGGTTTTACGTCTTCCCTTGCTGCCTTTGCGTTTGCGAAAATGGAATTCAGGGGAAAAGGCGCTATCTTTATGGGACTTCTGGCTACCATCATGATTCCCTTTGCGGTTATTATGATACCGCAGTATGTAATGTTTACGAAGTTTGGCTGGACAGATACGCTTCTGCCGCTGATTATTCCGGCTTGCTTCGGAAACATCAGCATGGTATTCTTTCTCCGGCAGAATTTGTCCAGTATTCCAAATGACCTGATGGATGCTGCGAAGCTGGACGGATGCGGATATTTTCGTACATTTTTACAGATTTTCTTCCCGCTGATGAAAGGCGCTGTGGGAACACAGCTTACCCTGTGGTTTATGACAATCTGGAACGACTATCTGGCACCCACGATTTTCCTGAGAAGTGAGAAGAACTGGACACTGCAGGTGGTAATCCGGTCGTTTAATACATATTATTCGATTCAGAGTGACTATGCGCTGATTATGGCAGCTTCTGTCATTGCCATGCTGCCTACGATTACTTTATTCTTCTGTTTCCAGAGGGTTATTATTGAGTCTGTGGCAATCAGCGGTATCAAATAGATTTCGGAGTCTCTTTAAAACGAAAAGGGGTTAACATTATGTCAAATTCACCGGTTATTGCATTTTTGAATAAGATGACAGACTTGATAGTGCTGAATGTCATATGGTTACTGTGCTGCCTCCCTGTTGTCACAGCGGGGGCGGCAACGACTGCGGCGTATTATGTTAGTATTACATCCATTCGATGCGGGGACGGATATGTTGTGAAGCGCTTTTTTTCCAGCTTCAGAAAAAATTTTCTTCAGGTCACGCCGGTATGGCTGGGAATTTTGTTGTGCAGTGTGATTATGAACGTTGATATGCTGTTCTGGTACCGGCAGGGAAATGCTTTCTCAAAAGGGATGTTTATTGTCAGCGGGATCATTTGCTTTCTGTTCCTGATCTGGGTTCTGTGGGTGTTCCCCGTGTTTGCCAAACTGGATGGGAAAACAAAGCAGTTAGCCAAAAATGCGGCGGCATTTGCAGTGGGGTATCTTCCATATACAGCGGTACTGCTGGTTATTACAGGGCTGGTTGTATATGCGAACCTAGTGTCCTTGGTTGCCAACAGCATTATGTTATTTATTGGCTTTGCAGTATTGTTTTATGTGCAGTCATTCTTTTTCTACCGCGTTTTTATGAACCATATTGATGAGCGATATGATGACTTTGACTATCCTGAAAAAATGTTTCCCAATGAATAGAAATGATTAAAGAAGAAAAACCACCGGATTTTTAACGGTGGTTTTTTGTCATACTGTTTTTTCCTCCGGCAGCAGCCCGGGAATCGGACTATAATTCATGCGGACGTCAATATCCTGATTGTAATTTCCGAAACTTTTTCCGAAGATGGTAAGTCCGCCGATATGTTCTGCGCATTCCTCGACTTCTAATTTGAGTTTGATGGTGCTGCGGTAGTCAAAACCAAACTCATTGATGGAAATGTCAGATACTTGGAGACCGTCTATGAACGTTCCGATCCGGTTTATCACCAGAATTTTCAAAAGACCATACTGATTCCAGTTCGGGTACCACCAGTCCGGGGTAAAGATTCCTTGTACGGCGCCAAAGTCACCAGGGCTTGTCCATGTGGCTATCTTTTTGTCGTTGAGTTTAAAAGAAATGTCTGATGGCCAGACATCATTGATGCCGGGTGCTTCGGAACCGATTTCCAGCGAGATAGTAATCTGGTCAATTTTTTGTCCAAACGGAATAAAATTCGGTATGATATATTCCACGTAGCCCCTTGTAAACCAGAGAATATCTGCGTTATACCGCTCAGGGTGCGCGAAATAGCGGGTATCGTCGACCTCGCCAATCAGCGCCGTGTTGGAAGCGATGCCGCAGGTGGGATAAATACTGTAATCCGTAAAATGACCTATCCGCAGACTTGTCTGATAAATATTGTCATAATCCTCCTGTGTGTCAATATCAATCAGAATTTTGTCCAAAAAGACAGAACATTTTTTTAGGTTTCCATGTCCGGTGGATTCATTTGATATGGAGACAATGCCGCTGTCCTCAAGTTTTTTGATATGGTTTGTCAGGGCGCCGTTCGTGATGTTAAGCCGGCTGGCAAGCTCGTTCATACTCATTCCATGGTTTTCCAGCAGTATTTTAATAATTTCGATTCTGATTTCTGAACCCAGTGCCTTAAAAATCGGAAGCCCCTCGTCGAGGTTTTTAATATGCAGCATTCCGTGACCCCTACCTTTCTTTACACAGCAGTGTTTTTATCTTTTCTGACAATAAAAGTTTAAAAATGTCTAAAATATTTTTAAACTCATTATATCGTACAAAATGAAATTACGTCAATACAATTTTAATTTGCAAGGCAGTTTTTGGAGTAATTTTGTTACTGTTCACACCTACGCCAAAATGCTTGC
>JAIECJ010000131.1 GCA_029068555.1 Lachnospiraceae bacterium | reverse complement strand
CTCCTTTTTTCCACAAAACAAAAAAATAAATTTCGTCACTTTTCACAATGAGCTAATATAGGGAGTGAACAGTAACTTCTTTATAGATAGATTAAAAAAAATTTTTTGAGAAATTTTTCTCAAAGCTTCGTTAAAATCGCCTTGTACGGGGTTGTAGGTAGTGAGAGAACTATCAAGAGGGTTTGGGATACTTCCCAACAAGCAAATCTGTCCGGCAAGCTATACGGGCGGGCAGATTTACGGAAAAGGGTACCTATAGTTTTGGCAAGAAATGTTTCAGAAGAAACTGCAGCCTATATATTAGAGAATAACCAGTCTTTGACAGGAATAGGAATTGGGGAGGATTGGGATAGGGTTTATACTGGTGGAGAAGCGTTTTCAATATTGTAGTCTATATGTTTTTCATCATATAACGATCCAAAATGTGTATCTGTTAAAAATACTATCCTGCATGTCTCTATATCCATATTTGTTTCGACTGTAATTTCCTTCACAACCAACCTTTCAGGTTCAATGTATCGGGAATAACACACTATCAAAATCACAAACAGCATTTATATTATCAGGACATACACATGGAGGACAAGTATCTGTGCCGTTTTTACAAAAAAAATTGCTTCCCAATGGTTCGGATCAATTTGTAAAAGGTTTTTATTCCATGAATGGTACGGAGACAGATATCTCTACTCAAATGTATGTCAGCAGTGGTATTGGACTGACAAAGTATCCGTTCCGATTTTTTAATATTCCGGAAATTATAGAGATAAATCTTATCAGAAAAGAATAAGGAGCCGTCCGATCCTTATTCTTGGTAAGTATTCCATAACTTTAAATCAGAAAGAATAGAAAAAGTAAGTTCTGTGGCAAGGGGATCTGAAGCAAGTTCTTCACTCTGAATATTTGTGGCAAAGAAGTAGTTGTGGTTGTCCTGTTCTATATATCCAATGAACCAGCCGGAAGTATTTTGTCTGTTCACTTCTTCTGTACCTGTCTTTCCAGAGATAGAACCTTGCTCCGTAGAATAAAGGCAGATGGAATCTTTTACGGCTTTGATATTATCCGATGAAAACCCTAACTGGTTGTAATATAGTTTCTTTAGCATTTCAACCTGTTCAATAGGTGATAATTTTAGGGATGAATTTATCCAGTAAGAAGATGCATCACCTCCAACGATCTGATTGCCATATATTATGGTTAGCGTCGTTAAAGTAGTAGCGGCTATTTTCCGAAGCCTGTATGGACAGAACTGGGGCAGCCCCTAACAGGAAAAGTGCATGGATTGGCTCAACCGGAATAAAGGGAATAGCCAATAAGCCAAGCAGCAGAAACTATAAATTATAATGCGTCCGATTGATCAGGTTATTTTTTAGCAAATGTTTGGCGAGCAAAAGTATTCCAATAATAATACTGATAAAAATATTGCAAATTAAAAACCTAATCATAAATTCTGCCATGTCAATTTCCTTTCTGATTTTTGGAAAGAAGAGAGCGGAGTTCATCAATTTCAGATTCTGATAGTCTGTCATTGTCAATATAGGCAGACAGCATAGCTGTAATATTGCCGTCATAAAAACGGTTGAGGAAGGTATTGCTTTCCTGCCCTATATACTCAGCTTCATCTACCAATGGTGTATAGACAAATACCCGGCTTTGTTTTTCATAAGAAAGAACGCCCTTTGTCACTAAACGTTTAATCAGTGTTTGTATTGTTTTAGGACTCCATGTTGTGGTTTTAACCAAACGGTCTGTTATTTCATTTGTGCTGATTGGAGCATATTTCCATACAATTTTCATTACTTCAAATTCTGCTTCTGAAATTTGTGGTAATGCTTTCATTTCTGAACCCTCCTTAAATCTTACAATTGTGATATATTATAGCGTAAAAAATGTAAAATGTCAATTTTTACAGGTAAGTGAAATCCGTACACTATTTTTTGTTGATTTCCTCCGCCGTGAAGTCCTGCTTCAGCTTGTTCTCAAATATCTTGTGAGGCCTCCCAGGCTTTGTGCCTGGTCTCTTGGGATGGACGATGGAGTGCAGGATCAGTTCCTTTCGCAGGCGGAGGTTCTCTTTCATAAGTTCCATTTCATTTGGGGCATCAGAATTGGCTTGGGTTTTCATCTGGCATTCTTTGCTGAATTCGCTGCACCACTTGGAGATACTGACCTTGGACACTCCATACTCGGCAGTGATACTTTTATAGGTGCGGCCTTCCTCCTCATGGAGGCGAACGATTTTCAGTCAACCATCAATACCATCCATTTCCGATTACAATATCCCGTCATTCCGCGATACTCAATTAATGCCCACTCATCGTTGACAAATTCCAGTACGCTGCCGCTGCCGTTTGGCGGAATTTTGCCGATAATTTCATTATTGGTGGAAGGACCCTTTCTGATATTCAGGTTTCGTTTCCCACCGGAATATTGAAACGTATAGGAGACAACCGTCTCAGCAGTTTCGTCTTCTGACGCAGTCTCTGTTTGGGGCACACTTGCTTCTTCAGACGCCATTATGTTTTCTTCATGTGATACTGTTTCCATTTCAGTATTGGCTTCCGGATTGATTTTCGTCTCGCTGGCTGCTTTCGTCCCATCTTCATGCTCAACGGCAGGCATCATGTCCTGCGTTGAATCAGGTGCAGTAAAAATGAAAACCCCGATACAGAACACGCAAACATGCAAAAGGGATAAAAGAACACAGATTGTATAGTCCTTCATATTTTTTAAGTGCATAAGAGTACCTCCAATTTGTTTTATGCTGATTGTTGCCGTGGCAGATAAATATATAATGTAAATCCAGAGCCGTTTGCACGCTTTGCCTGAACATTGCCTCCAAAATCTTCAATAATTGCTTTCACCTGAGCAAGTCCGAGACCAGTTCCTGATTTTTTGTTGCTGCCCTGATAATTTAAATCAAACAATGTATCCATTTCCAATTCTTCGGGTGCCGTACCCTCATTCTTAAAAATAATCAGGCTGTTATCTGCAGCCGCAGTAATCCGGATATATATGGTTGCATGACTCGGACTGAATTTTAGTATGTTGTCTAAGATATTGTTGCATATGAGTGTGAGGGCAGCTGATGACAAATAGGTATCGGCATCAGGCACAGAGCAGTTATATTCGCAGTGAAGCTTTCGGCGTTCCAGGATTTCTGTGTGGCTATTGAGATAATTGGTAAAAAACGCATTCAGGTTGACTGGAAGCGAGGCAGTGAGAGGGCAGCAATAAAAAGGATGGACTTGATTTTGCAGCTCCTTTTTGTACTGATCCCGTTCGTCAATGAGTTGTTTATTTTCTTCGGTCAGCTGTTTGTTGGAGTCAGTGAGCTCTTGTATCTTAAGTGACAGTTCAATGTGCAGACTGTCAGTCTCGTCAAAAGGCACTGTATTGTCAGGGAGTGTGTCTGATGTGTCCGGCCTGGAGTACCATATTAGTAAAAGCGATGTGAGGAGAAAACATACCGCGCACAACAAGGGATGATTTGCTGCGAGAAATCCTATGCCGGCGATAAACAGAATACTGTTAAGTGTCAGGAAAAAGGGTTTATCCATTGTCTTATTCATAAATATCCTCCATTTTGTCAAAGTCTGAAAATTTGTGTGGACAATTGTATCCGGAATTGAAAGGCATTTTTTGAATGCATTTTTATCGTATCACAAAAAAAAAAAAAAGTATAGTAAAATCTAATAAAAACTTTTTTTTTTTTTTTTTTTTTTGTGTAAAATATACAAAGGAAGGTATTATGTAAAAGTAAAGAATGCTTGGTGTACAGGGAGGAAATTACGTGAAGAATAACCAATTGTTTCCGTTTGAGAGAAACCGCTATTATGCCGGAAAACTGTTGACCTCGGCAGACTTCGAAGCGGAACAGTTATATATGAACAATAAACGGCGGTTTCTGAACCGTGTCCTGTTTGGAAGTGGAATTGTCTGTGGATTGAATGTGGTCAATCTGGATGATTTGTCTATATTGGTGGAAAGCGGTGTTGCCATTGACGGGGCGGGACGGGAAATTGTCGTAGAGTCAACAGTTATTAAAAAGATCTCAGGCATGGAGGGATTTGATACGCTAAACGGTGATGCTGCAGGTTTGTACATCCGCTATCGGGAAGAAAATATCCATGATGTGTACTGCGGGGATATTGGAACGGATGGCAGAGAGTATGAGAGTAACCGTATTGATGAGGGATATGAACTTTATCTGAAAGATGAAGAAAAAAGTTTTGAGAAAAATAGTGCGTTTCTCTTGTGGGAAACACTCATGGACAATGCAGATTATTCTGTATATATCAGTATTCCCTACACAGTTCCCAAAGGGCATATGGTAAAACTGGCAATGACAATATGTAAAAACTCCGATACAGCAAAGGAGCTGTCATTACATATTACGTTACAGATGCCTGCCTTCACGGATGCAAAGGGGAGTCATGAGCTGAGGATTGACATTGACAGGCTGTCGCTTTTCAAAGGGCAGTCGGAGGGCAGGGAATACTGGATTTTTGCTGAATATTCGACGGCGGAAGAAACAAGTATACTTTGCAGAAAAGAGGATATCTGCTTTCAGGTTGGGGATTATGAGATAGAACCGGCAAAGGGGCTGAATATGAAGCTGCTTTTGTCGGAACAACAGCCATATGAACTTGCCGCAAGTGAAGTTGGCAAAGTAAGTCTGGATACAGACATGCGGGAAGAATTGGTAGAGGACGTATGTATTGCCACGCTCAAGCTGCTGCGTACAGATACCAGCTGTCTCATAAGCGGGGCAGCGCAGCAGGAAGCAAGGCACTATATCGTTACGCCTAAAAAAACGGACCAGCGGCAGCTGTTGATGTCATATTTTATGCGTGACAGCAGAGTGGAACATCAACCAGTTCCATTTATACAGGAAATGCAGACAGGTACGGAGCCTGAAAATGTGCCGATGCAAATGGCGGGCGGGCGGATTGAGATTCCGCTGGATGTTCGTATGAAAAAGGGCGATGTGTGTCTTTCTGATGAAATTATGCATGGACTTGGAAAAGGGAATGTGTATGTGGAAGTCGGAATGGAATATCTGGATGATATGCCTCACGGAACAAATAACAGGAGAAATACGATTTACGGAAATCCCGAACTGTTTAATATTTATGATTGTATGCAGGTTGAGACTGCGGTACGGGTTTTGAATGACAAAGGAAGCTTTCAGGTGGCAGCAAAGCTTCTGGGAGAACAGAAAAGCATTGTCCTACAGTTAAACTGGGTGGCGGTCAAATTCAGTCCATCAAAGGATTCGGATGAAATACAGGAGGGGAAAAATTGTTCAATTACGCCGGATATGCCAACTGTACATCTGAATCCAAAAGAAAGCTTTTACTTTAATATAAGTTTTCAAAATCTGCTGCCTTGCCGGTTAAGCTACGAGCTCACAGAACCATGCAGCGGAGAGATAAGTGCCGATGGAACATACACGGCACCCGCAAAAGAGGGCGTCTATGAAATATATATTTATTGTACGGATATGCCGAAGATATCCACCTATGCGTATGCAGTTGTCAGCAAAAATAAAGCAGAGGAAAGGCAGACAATATGACCGGGTATTTTAGTACAGGAAAAAACGATTACAGAGTAATAAGGGAAGTCTTTACAGGAAAGGCAAATGATGTGTTTGTGTGCCGGAATAGCAAAGAGCCGGCGGCACTTAGTAAGACCGTGTGGATTGTAAAGGATCGCAGAGTCGCAAAATCACTGATAGGAAATATTGGGGATCTGTGTGAGGAAATATTTATGCTAGGTGAAAAGGCGGGGTTTGTGTTTCCTTATTTTCAGGAAAGACCCCTGTTGCGGTATTATCTGGGCACGATTCAGAATGCTGGTTGTGTTCATCGGCAGATTTGGCTTGAACTTACTGCGAAATGCATAACTTCGGGGATTCCCGACGCTGTGCTGAATCTGATATTGAATCAGGGACAAGTGAATATACAACCGGATGGGGCAGTATATTTCGGATTTTTCGTGGATTTATCCGATTATGATGATTCTGTCTGTGAGCAGGACAATGTGACAGATTGTGCAAAACTGTTTATGGAATTGAGTTGTCTTGAGTATAAAGCAAATACAATTTCTTCGTTTTCCGCTCAGGCAGCTGTTCTTCTCAATAAAAAGCTGGTTAGAAAAGAGTATCACGAATGGATGCAGTTATACAGGGACATAAAGCTGATAAGCAAATTGGACGAAACGCGTGACAAAAGAATTGCGGTGCTGAAGAAATTTGAAACGCTGAAAAAAATTGCAGCATTAAAACAGGACAGTATATACAGACTGTTAGCCTGTGGGTGCATTGTGCTGGTCTGCATTGTCATTTTTCTGGCTGCCGGGCATCTGTTTTTGGGGGAATTATCGTTTTGGAAGCTGTTTGGAGGCCCATTGGAGAGGATTGGGACAGAATCGCTGGTGCAATGAAGAAAAGGAGAAAAGTTGGTGAAACGTAGGATTCTTTTGGCAGTCGTCATTTACATAGTTTCAGTTGCGGGCGGAGCCTGGACGCATTTTCACAGTTTTTGTTCAGCGGTTACGCTGCCTGTCTTTACACTGGCATATATCGCAGTCTGGACGCTGCTGGAACTCTGGGTACAGCTGGTATGGATGAAGAAGAAGCTGTTATACCAGACTATGACGATACTGGCAGGTGTCAGCGGAGTGTGGATGATTGTGATGATGGCAGTCGTCCGCAGACAGTTACAGAATTTGGAAAATTTTAAAATACTAATATTTGCAGTGTTCGCAGGATGGCTGCTGACTATGCATATAATCAGGGTTTTTCTGGCATATCAATGGGAGAGCATGGGGCGCCTGGTTTCTGATATGGATAAGGTATCAAGAGGAGAGTATGACATTACACCTTATCATGTCGGTGTATATAAAAAGATACCTGACAATGAATTTGGGGCGATGTGGGCAGCTTTGGAACGGATGTGCACAAATCTGCGCATTCAGAAATACCGGCACTTTAAGGAAACTGCGTATTTGTATGAGTATACACCAAGAAATTTTGAACAGCTTTTTGAGAAAGAAAAATTGCAGGATATCGAGCTGGGGGATACGGTGCAGATTGTTGCCACACTTGGTATTCTTGCCATGATTGACAGGAATGTGCTGCTGACAGGAGCGCTCCAGAAAAAATATGTGCGGTATGTGAACCGGCTTATGGAGGTGCTATTTTCACAGAGGGAATCAGACAAGGCGATATTCCTGCAAAATGGCAGTAATCTGGAGAATGTAAAGGTGGTCTTTCAGGGGCAGAGTGCGCTGGCAGCGGTAAGGTACAGCATTGATTGTATGGAGGCATTGGCCGCACAGACTGAGGACGAATACAATACAACGCCTTTTATACTGCTGCACACCTCCGAGTTTAGCTGTGGACTGGCAGGAGGGAGCAGACAGGTATATCCGTATGTGACATCGCTTGAGATGGAGACGTTGAATCAGTATATTGATGAGCTGAAGGCAGGCGGAACGAGGATTGTTGTGACAGAGAGCACATGGCAGCATGCAGGGGAACATTTGCAGGGGCGCTTCATCGGTTATGTGACGTCTGGTGATGGTAAGATTACTTTCCGACTGCACGAAATTCTGGATGCCTGTCCGCAGTCTCAGAAGGCAGGAAAGCTAAAAAATAAAGAGAAATTCGAGCGCGCACTGCAGTTATACTACGATAACGATTTATATCTTGCGAGAAGTACTTTTGCAGATATTTTGGAGGAGTGTCCGGAAGACGGAATTGCAAGATGGTATGTGTTTGCTTGTGAGGAGCGTTTTAACAGTGAGGACAGCCTGCATGAAGGGCATGAATTATTTCGATAAGCACAGAAAAAATGAGAGGGGAGATTCTCTTGAATGTAATGAGGTGCATAAAAAATCTATTTGTCCGTTTCTTTGACATCAGACCAAAAAACCAAGATGATTATTATGTTTTTCTCCGTTGGTCTGTCAGCAGAAAGCTGGCCTGGGCTGTCGCTGCGGTTATCAGCGTATTTTGCCTCTCACTGATATGGAGCTCGAAGCCTGATAAGCTTCACGGAGAAAATGCAGTGAAGTCTTATAAGTATAATTCGCTGTCCCTGAAATTTGTCACAGGAAAAGTCCGGATTCTTGGGAAGTCCGGTTACACGGCGTATGTAGGGGATGTAGAGCGTGGAATTGTAAAGGGAAAAGGAACGCTGTATGGGATTCAGGGAAATGTGGTTTACGAAGGGGATTTTGATGCCAATGCATATAACGGTACGGGAAAATATTATTCTGATAATGCACAGCTTGTGTATGAGGGGGCGTTTCAGAATAACCGCTACTGTGGTGCGGGAAAACTGTATCGGGAAAATGGAATGCTGTGGTATGAGGGAAATTTTAACCAGGGTTTTATGGAGGGGGAAGGGACACTGTATGATACAGCACAGCAGCAAATTTACAGTGGCAGTTTCAGACATGACCGGATTTTGTATCAGGAACTTATCGGAAGAAGTACATCAGAGATTGCAGCAAAGTATAATGGCGCCAAGGAAATCTATATGGGTGAAGATACATACTGCGTGTATATGAAAGATATTGATGCGATATATTTTGGAGCTGACAGGAGCAACACGCTTGAGGGAACATTTCTGGTTTCAGGAGTGTATGTTCTTCAGACGGATATTTGTCTGAATGGGGAGCTGTTAAGCGATATTGCGCAGCTTCATGGGTTTTTTGGAAGTCCTGTGTATGAGGGAAACACGTTTCTGGACGCGGAGGATGAGATTGCGTTAAATACGATGTGCGGACTAACCGGAAGTGATGTTCTTTATGGGAAAGCCGGATATCAGGTAAATTCGGTCTATGATGATGTAAAGGAAGTTAGTGGTTTTGACAGGGAATATCAGGCCTACATCTATGTTTATGAAAGTGAGGGCGTTTTGTATACGTTTTTTTGTAAGGACAAAGAGAAAGGCTTTGATTTCTACCGGATAGAATAGTCACAAATTGAGGAGGACAATCGTTTGTACAGTAGCAGCTCAAAAAAACAAAATAAAATTATATACTTGCTGTTTGCGGCAGTATTTTTCCAGTCTGTTTTGGCTTCCAGCCTGATAAGCGCTCCGGTGCAGGCGGCGCAAAAAAAGATATCACTCACAAAAGCACAGGATATGGCAATTTCCAACTCGGCACAATACAGAAAAATATTAAATAAAATAGAGATACAGGAAATAAAATATGCAACGGCGGTCAAATCCATAAAAATGAAGAAAAAAAATATGTCGACATTCCGCTGGACGCCGCTTCTTTCCTTTAAATTCCCAGAAAAGCCGACGCTGGATGATGAGTATGAATGGCAGTATAAGCCGCTGCAGATAACTTGTGCAATAAATGGGCTAAAGCATCAGCTCAACGACGAAAAGCTGGCGAGCAGGGAGCGCGTATCGCTTGTATATGTGGAGACTTATATCTGTCAGGAAAAAATAGGTTTCTATGAAGAAAGTCAGGAAAAGGCAAAAAAGATATTACAGAATAACATGATTAAGCTGGCTTTGGGCGAGGCGGATCAGGCTGATATTGATAAGATGCAGCAGAAAATAAGCCGGTTGACAACGGATCTTGCATTGCAGATGCGGACCTTTGAGGCAAAAAAAAGCCAGCTGTCAAAGCTGATCAACCTCGATGTCACGTCCGGTTATCTATTTCAAAATCCTTTTGTCGAGGCAGAAATTCCAAGAAGTATTTTGGAACAGCTTGTCGACTATACACTTGACAATGACCAGCAGTTTTATGAGACAAAACTTGAGACATCATTGTCCCTTGAGAGTCTGAATATGATGAAAAGTATGATGCGGAACCAGTATGGGAGCAAAATGAATGGAATTGAACCATACATCCAGCAGGCGCTGCAAGGCATCACAATTGACAGTTCTGCGTTTAAAAAGGATTACAACCAGATGCTTAAGAATATCGACGAGCCGTGGGATGGACACATACGGATACTGTTTATCAAAATAAACAAAGAGTGGTTTAAGGGGGCAGTGGCAGGTTCCCGATATGTGGAGGATGACCCATATGCTCTGTATTCTGGTGCACTGGAGTATGCGGATGCTGTTCGCGAAAAAAAGTCTGCACAGGAGGAGCTGACACAGGCC
This sequence comes from Lachnospiraceae bacterium, assembly GCA_029068555.1. Classification (GTDB taxonomy): domain Bacteria; phylum Bacillota; class Clostridia; order Lachnospirales; family Lachnospiraceae; genus COE1. The sequence continues at coordinate 47,593 of JAIECJ010000131.1, read as the reverse complement.
GTTAAAGATAATTTTGAGACGGTAAAGACAACAAAGCTTGCGTATTCGGATGCCGTTCGGGCATGTGACGCGCTGGAAAAGGATTTGGATAAGAGTCTGCAGCTCAACAGGATTGGGGTGCTTACATATGAGGAGCTGTCCGATATGCAGGAGGAATATGAGCAGCAGCAGCTTGCAAGGCTGGAACTTCTGGGAGAGTACAGTAGCTTACTGTATGCTTATGACAGATTGACTTGTGGCGGCATTACGGCATACCTTGAGGGTACAGACATTAATATGACGGCTGCATCGGGTGGAAATAGTTTTCTCGCAGATGAGATAAAAGGAGAGGCATATTATTATATTGAGTATGCGGTGGAGGACAATCTTTTCAGACTGGGAGTGAGCATTCCCGAGGACTTTTCCATTGACATTACACATTTTGAACTATATGTAAACGGGGAACAGGTTGGAGAGCGAACCAAAACAGCAGATTATCTGGAGCATTTGGCGCTGGATCTTGACCGGACAGAAAGTGTGAAACTTTACCTGTATAATGATGGAAAACGAGTTGATATATGTGAAATAGATGCTTCTGTTTATCAGGATAAAGTGGATATCAAGGGTGGCTATATACTGGTACAGGCGAATACGGTAAAAACGGTAGCGTCATATAGCTGCGGTATGGACAGCAGCACTGGAATGGCGACGCTTTTCATAACACCGCAAAATGCGGAGCCCATAGCGTATTACCGACTGGAGGACGAGGCCGGAAATGTGCTTGCCGGAGACACCTGGGGAAAAGAGCTTACGGAAATTGACAGGGAGAGCCGATATCTGTCTCTGCTTGCAGGAGATTTGTCCAAGGTACAGGCAGTGTTTTACGACAAGTCGGAAACGCTTCTGTACAAAGGGAGTTTTAATACTGCAACAGGCACGATAGAAGTATATATACAACGGGAATGATTTTCCTTATACGTCTGGTTCAATAAGCACACAGAGGAGAAAACATGACAACAAAACATACAAAGCTCAGACTGGCTGCGTTGCTTTTCACACTGGTCTGTCTGGCATCCATGCGGCATCTGGAAATGGCTGTGGCTGCGTTGTTTAACGAGAATAATGCAGTTCATATAGATCCGGATGCAATAGAAAGCTCGACGCTCATTATCGGAACCCATCTGATTTACCTGCACGCAATGAATGAGGAAATCTACGCAGCTGCAATGGATTCTGCTGCTTTGTCCGGACAGGACAGAAGGTTTTACAAATCAGAGCTTGCCGGAGGAATGTGGGTTGAGATTACAGATGCAGGTTCTTTGAGAGATATTACCGCGGCGGGAAATATTATTGGCAAAGAGGAGATTCAGGCTCTTTATTTTACACACCACACGAGATCTGACAAGATTACCTACGATTTGCGGACAAATGCAAAAGTGTGCGTTTTTGACATATACAATGTATATGACTTGGAAAATATGCCGGAGCTTGAGCCGCTGAAATTACAGTATGACATAATGAAGGAGTCGGGAAGTACGGCAAAAGCTACAAAGCGCAGCTTAAGTCTTGTGCAAAATTTTTTTGCCATGCAGGTCACGTCAGACACAACGGATGCGTGTGACAGACAGCTTCAGGCACTGCAGGGATATTATGACGAGCTTGTGACTAACGGGGCGGATAGCAGGGATTCTGAAATGGTGCTGAAGGTAATGGAAAAGATTGATAACTCCAGAAAAGCAGCTGTGTTCACAATGGTAGAAGGTGGTCTGGCATCTTTGCAGGATAGTGCTTCCAATGTGTCAGGTGATGAGGACTTAGATCTTGATGACACGCTTCTCACAGCAATTGGAAATAGTCAGAATGCTATTTCCGAGAGTATGAGCGCGGCGCAGGGAAATATGCTTGCAAGGGGAGATACTGTTATTGCGGAAATGGAGTATGCTTTTTCCGGCGAGATGATAACAAACGCCATGGAAAGCAATTATTTTGGATGTGACGGACAAAACCGGAAATTACAGTGTCTTGAAAATATTAGTGATGGGATAATTGTAGACAGGAAAGGGGAAACAGACCTGTTAAATGAGCTGATAGACAACGCAGATGTGGCATATGGACAAAAGTTGTCTGGCGGTGTCTCAGGGGAATATATGACACTTGTGGCACAAAATGTTTCGCATGCGGCACTGCAAAGCAGAATGAAGGAGGATATGGCAGATGCAAATGCCGCGCGCGGGGAACTGGAATTTTACATTCAGGGGAAGGTGGACAGGCTGGAACGGGAGGAAGCGAAGAAGTACATTTTGCTGCGGATACAGGATGCTGCAAAATTTAAGGCGTCTGTAAAGGCGGATGCCTATCTGGAGGAATATCAGAATGCGGTTTCATCATATGTTGACTGGCTGAATACGCTGCTAGACAGTATTAGAAGCAATGGCAGCAGTCAGACTGAGGAGGAGGGCATCTACGAGCAGAAAGTCAATTTGCAGCAGCAGAAGCTTCAGGCGCTGGATGAGCTGGATTTGGACACAGCAAAAAAAATTGATGCACAAATAGCGGATATTGATGCACAAATAGATTCCGCTGAGGGGTATTTTGCAGATCAATTAAACGAGTTAATACAGCGAAAGGCAGAACTGGAAAAAGAACTGGCAGAGGATTCTGGTGAATCGGGCAGCCCCGGTGATTCGGCAGCTGTGGCATTGCAGGTTGAGATAAGCAGGCTGGAAGTAGAGATTGCAGAGAACAGAATGGGTCTATCTGAGAACAGCCAGGCTGCAAATATCATAAAGAGCAAAAATGAGATATTAAGCCTGCTGGCGGACGGGGACACGGGGGACTCGGCAGCTGTGCTGATGGAGAGTAATATCGGTGTGCTTGTCGCAATGCTTGAGGAAGGATCCCCTCTTGCACAGAAGGCGCTGAAGGAAGTATACCAGAAGCTGCTGGCAAAATCAGAGCTGGAAGGTGTGGGAGATTATCGGGCTTTGCAGGACAAAATTGAAACTGCGATTTCTGACAGTGTTGTCAACTCCAGCCTGTCGGGTGAAATGACAGTGCAGGGCGCGCAGGGTATCATTGCAGATGTGCTGGGCATAGGCCCCCTGACAGACGGGCAGGGTAATATCGTGGCTGGTATTCCGAAAGAGGATTTGGCTGCCGTGCTTATTGCGCTGGGAGAGTTTAACAAGAAAACAGGACGAATAGCAAACGCAGATGCGGCAGCAGGAGAAGAAAATGAAAACGGCGCAGTACAATCCTCACACTTACAGGCACTTGTAGAGGGGCTTGCCTTCACGCTCTGTCAGAGTAATGATAACGCTGTGTTTCAGACAAAGAGACAGGGAAGTGAATCTTATGTTCCGGCAGAGACGCTTGCGAATTACCTAGGGTACCGTTATATCTGGAACGACACAAAAAAGAATGCCATCCTGTCAAGAGGAAAATATTTTTATCGTTTTACAGCTTTTCAGGAAAATGTGATGAACGAAAAGGGTGAAATCATTTATATGGACAGTCCGGCAGGATTTTCAGGCGGAATCTATATTCCGGGATCCTTTGTGGAAAATACGTTTGCATGTTATAGCTATGAAATTTACGGTACAAATTATTCTGTACTTGTGAATGATAAAGCGGCAGATAAGTCGCAGGAATTACTTTTAGAATTGTTGGAAAAAGGAGGATTTTGATGGGAGCAGTTGTTGTTGCGGGGGCAAGTCTGCAATGCCCGTTTGGTACAATGCCGGCAACGCTTTCGGTCACGTCGCAGAACAGTGTACTGGCAGAGGGAAAGCCTGTTGCGACAATACAGGATTTTGCGCCAAATGTCAATATTTCAGGCTGTGGAATGTGTTCATCTATGGCAAACCCCCAGGTAGCATCTGCGACAGCGGCAGCGCTGGGGGTGCTTACACCGCAGCCGTGTATTCCGGCGGTAGCTGGTACATGGATAACTGCACAGACAACGTGCATAGCGGCCGGAAAACCCTGTCTGACCAGTGGGGCAACAGTCGTATGCAGTTATGGAGGTACGATTGGCATCATAGATACTGGTCAGAAAACAGTAATTATTTCATAATACGATGCAACACTTAAACAGTTGAGTAAAGAGGAGAGAAAAATGGCTGAATATTTATCACCGGGAGTATATGTGGAGGAATATGATAATGCCCCGCGTGCTATCGAAGGCGTGGGCACAAGTACGGCAGGATTTGTAGGGATGGCGGTAAAGGGGGCCGCAAAGGGAGCGCCCTCGCTTATCACAAGCTTTGCGGGATTCATAAGAGAGTTTGGCGGGTATCTAAGCGAGTTTACACATGGCGGGTACAGGTACCTCGCTGGTGCTGTGGAGCAGTTTTTTGCAAATGGCGGCACACGCTGCTATGTTGCAAGGGTGGCGGCACCGGGGGCATGTGCGGCGTCAGTCAATAAGGGGATTTTACACATCCGTGCAGCAAATGAAGGCGTATGGGGAAACCGCATTCAGATTCATATTGCTTCTGCAGCAAGAAGGAAAATACAGCTTCTTGAGAAGACAGGAGAGAATGCATACAGGGCGAAGAATGTGGATGGATTCATGGAAGGGGACAAGGTGGTCTTTGGGGCAGCGTATAACCGGATTGTGTCCATATTTGACGATGTCATTACATTCGAGGTTCCGTTTACGGATGATCCAGTGGACACGGGACTTGTGCCAAAGAAGCTTCTGTACCTTGTAGAGACTGATATTCAGGTGCGGTATGGGGACGAGGTGGAGGACTATACAGGTGTCAGCTTTAATCTGGCATCACCTGATTATATTGTGCACAGAATGAAGAAGAGTGAACTGGTAAATGTCGATGTGGAACTGGCGGATAAACTTACAGATCCTGTCGGTCAGATATTCGAGGATGACAAGATGACAGGAGATATCGTTCTTGCGGGCGGTAGCGATGGAAGAATCGGCGCTGTTACGGCGGGAACCTTTATCGGTGAGGATAATGGTCCTGGAAATCGCAGCGGCATTCAGGCATTTATTGAAAATGACCAGATTAGTATGCTTGCGGTTCCGGGAATTACGATTCCGGACGTGGTTGTCTCGCTGGTTTCACACTGCGAGAGTCTCAAAAATCGGTTTGCCGTTCTTGACATGCCGGAGGATTATATCAAGACAAAGGAGCTGCTGGCGTACCGTGAAATGGTTGACAGTACCTACGCTGCCATGTATCATCCGTGGATTCAGATCTTTGACCGATCTATGCAGAAGTCAGGATATTTCCCGCCGTCGGGTGCCGTCATGGGTGTTTATGCGAGGACGGATGTGACAAGAGGCGTACATAAAGCGCCGGCAAATGAAACGGTTATGTGTTCTGGTCTTAGTGTGAATTACAATAAGGGGGAACAGGATATTTTAAATCCTGCAGGAATTAACCTGATTCGCAGTCTTCCCGGACAGGGAATCCGTGTATGGGGGGCGCGGACTGCGGGCAGCAACAGCGCGTTTCAATATGTCAATGTCAGGAGACTCTTTATCTATGTGGAGGAGAGCATTAAGGCAAACACAAACTGGGTGGTGTTTGAGCCGAATGACACGACCTTGTGGTCGCGGGTCAGTATTACAATATCCTCCTTTCTTGATACGCTGTGGAGAAGCGGGATGCTGGCGGGCGCTAGTCCGGAAGAAAGCTATTTCGTTGAAATCGGATCATCCACTATGACACAGGATGATATCAGAAACGGAAGGCTAATCTGCAATATTGGCATATCACCCTCACGACCTGCCGAGTTTGTGATATTCAGGGTCACACAGTATACGGCGGAATCAGGTTCTGGGAATTAAGATAAAGACAAGCAAAGGAGAAAAAGAATATGGCAACTTATGATAATGGTTCAGGTCTTGCGTATCCATTGACAAAGATGAATTTTCTTGTGACGGTGGATTCCGTAAGTGGTACAGCGGCATTTACCGAGGTCAGCGGCGTGGAGGCTTCCGTGGATGTAATCGAGTTCAGACAGGGCAATGCCCACAGCATGGCTCCGGTCAAAATTCCGGGACTTGTAAAGCATGGAAATGTAACTTTGAAGATGGGGTATACTTTGGACAGCGCATTTAAGACATGGATACAGGAATGTGTCAGTGAGACAAGAGGGGAGATGCCCCGTTCCAAGGTATCTATCGAATTAATAGACACGAATGCCGGCACACCATCCACAGCTGTGACAAGCATCCAGGGCACAAGAGTATGGATACTCACAAACGCATGGGTGGCAAAATACAGTGCGCCGGACTTAAATGCCACTGCAAACGAGGTGGCAATCGAGTCAGTGGAGCTTGCCTATGAGGAGCTGATTATACCAAATTAGAGGAAAGAAAGGTAAGAAGGGAGGATTTGTGTGCAGACGGTATATGATTTTGAGCTGCCAAGAGGATATATGGACAGTAGCGGGGAGATTCATAAAAACGGGAAAATGCGGCTTGCAACGGCAGGAGACGAAATCAGTGCGACAAGGGATCCAAGGGTGTTGAGCAATCCCTCTTATCTGAGTATTGTTGTCCTGTCAAAGGTCATCATTGCGCTGGATGGAGTGGAGATGGTCACTACAGCACTGATAGAAAAGCTTTTTACTGCGGATATGGCATTCTTACAGGACATGTATCAGAAAATCAATGACACGGGAACCGTTACGATGAGAGTAGTCTGCTCTGAATGCGGAAGTACGCAGGAGGTGCCGTTAAATTTTACACGGGAGGGATAAGGCTGTATCCGGCGGAGGAGCTGTATAAGGAGATGTCGTTTATCGCCTACTATTTTCATTGGAGTGAAGCGTCTGTTCTACAGATGGATCACACGACAAGGCGGAAATGGTGCAGGGAAATATCTGACATCAACAGGAGCCTAGCACCCTCAGACAAAGAGAAAGAAAAGAATAAAAGGAGAGAAATTTTTGCGTGGGAAAAATCAGGAGTGACTCATTAAGCAATCCAATTTCAAATACTATTTTTCTGCTGCGGGTTGATGCGCTGTATGATTTGGCATGCACCAGGGTGAGCGGTATTACACAGGAAAAGGAGTATGAAAATATTGTGGAAGGCGGGGTGAATGATTATGTCCATCTGCGGGAAAAGCCGGTCTCAAAGCCCAATATCCTGCAGATAGAACGTTATGTGGGTGAAAAATATTTCGACCCGCTTCCTGCAGGCTATCAAAGTACTGTCCCGCTGGTGCTTTATGTCGGACGTTATCCTGACAACTTTAATCATCCGACAATGACCTTTTCCTTTTCGGGAATAACAGTAATCAGCAAAAAGTACGGGGAACTGGATGCTGAGAAAGGAGGACTTATGGTGGTGACGACAGAGATTGCATATCAGGAGGTCGCTGTCATAAAGTCGGAAAAGGATGTCCCCAGAAAGCCGTGGGCATTTGGCAGGACAGCAAAAAAATTCATGGGAGTAGGAAAACGCCGCGCGGTATATAACAAAGATGAACTGCGGCGAAAGGACATGGAAGAAAACAGCAGAAAGTGGCCGGAAAAACGAAGTGCAAGAACTGTAAAAAAATTTACCAGATAAAAAGGAGATAGGCATGCTGATAATAAGAAGTCCGCTCGCCGTCCTGACAATCTGCCCATTTGGCAGCTATACAGATATCCTTGGGGAGAAAATCAGGGCAGGTTACCGTCTGACTGGCACAAATATTACCGTGGAGGATCTTTGGCACATGATGCAGCAGCAGCCTGACATATATATTGGTATGGAAAACAGCGGAATATATAACAGTATTTTGCAGGTACAGAATCAGGTTCAGGCAGACGCGCGGTTAAAGCTTGAACTGATAAACCAGCTTATCAATAGAATCATGCTGTACCATACGCCCCGTTTTACATATCAGGATGAAGTCTTTGTCGCATCTTTGCTGCAAAAACTCGGGATAATGGACGCTGGCGGATTTATGCGGGAAGTCGGCCGGCATATGATCAGGAACCGTTTGCTTTTAGAGCTGACAGACAAGTATTTTGTGTACGGCAGGCAGATAGCCGGCGCGGTTGATAATACAATCACAGATAATAAATGGATAGAAAACAGATTTCAGGCGAACCGATATCTGCACAATGAGATTTTCAAAAGGCTGCTGACAGCAGAATGCAATAATATTCTGTACAGTTATCGGAATCAGGTGCGGACGGCAAATGCGGCGACTGGCATTCATGACGTGACATGGATAGAACAGGCAGATGCCATACAGCTTTCACAGCTGCGGGAAAATGTGTTTTATCAGACCAACTCCGCTTTTTGGCAGAATTTCTGTGCATATGAAACAATGCCGCTTGAAAAGAATGAGTGGACAGAGGAAAGAGTAATGCAGCGCATGGCAGTGGCAGTTTTCGAAAATATATTACAGAAGATACATTATGAACGGCAGTGTTATCATGATAACGGTGAAGTGGTATGGAAGGACTATACCAGTATTTTGTATCAGTGCGCCGCAGATTTCGCTGACGTGATGGAGCGGTTCCGTTATTACCAGAGTGGGAAAATGATGAATATCAGCGAGATTGCGGTATATGGACACAGAATGCAGGAACTGCTGCAGGATGAGATTCAGCTGACAGAGCTGTTGGTATTTTTAGATTCTGGCGCTCACTTTGATGATGGCAGTGATGCATTATATGCGGACATGAGAAACAGTATTGTGGTTTCTATTCTGGAAAATCAGCGTTATCAGAAGCAGATGTCAGAAAAAATCAGAGTGGGGGAATGTGCAGATAATCAGACCAAACAGGAGAACTGGTATACTGAAGAAACGGATGCATATATCAATGAGCTGCGCCTATTGGAAAAAACATATCAGAGATTGCGGCGCAGAAACAGTGAAATAAGTTATGAGACACAGAAGACAGATGCCCCCAGTACACTGGAAACTGCTGTACAGGAAGCTGAGGGACAAAATTTGAATTTGCCTGATGAGGCGGATGGGCAGGAGATAATAAGACGGCGTGCTGTGACGTACAATGTAAATTTCCCTGATGAAATGGATGAGCCGGGGATCAGTATTCCGCTTTATCAAGGCAGTTATATTGAACAATTTTTGAACCAGCATGCGGATATTCTGAATAGTCACGACATTCCGATTATGGAGAATGAAAGACTGCTTGAGCGGATAAATACGCATAACATTAATATGAAACAGCTTTTGGAAAACACGACAAACAAAAATGACACAAATGTCATTTTTGACAGGGCGGATGATGGTATTAGTGTTCCGGACGAAAGCGCGAGCGAATCGGGGTGTGTGTCGGTGGATCCTGTTCAGGCAAGGCGAAATGCATTGCGTGTACTGGAAAATCCGCAGGCAGTACTGGAGGAGATTTATGAGAATGCATCTGCTGTCAAAAAAGAAACAACAAAAGAAATGGAAAGAGTGCTAAGCATTACAGATGAACAGACCAGAACCTTCTATGAGCAGCTTTTAGGATATCGCGAAAGTGTTTATCAGAAAATAGAAAAATGTGACAGCAGTGTCATTAGTAATGTGCTGCGTAATATTGATACATATTTTAATCGTGTTAAGTTAGATTTTTCCCAGACGGCAGAAACGTATAATCTATGTGATGAAACGGACACAGCTGTTAAAACAAACCAGATAAATAAACATATTGCAGAAGCAGATAAACGATTAAACACAGATGGGCGTGAAGGCACGGATCCGGCTGATGCAATTATACTATATACACTGCTCAATCAGATAGCGCAGAAAGAGGAAAGCATCTCATGGACAGCGGATGACGTGGTAAACATCACAGAGCCAGAAGAATTATATGATGCACAGGACAGGACGGACAGCGTTGCAGCAATCAGTCCTGCAACGGATAAGATGGAGAAACTCCATTTCATACATAAGACAGTCGACTATCTGGGTGGGGAAGTATTGGAAAAGATAAGGGAAATGCTGCAGGGTTTGGACACGTCGATAAAGGAACGTTCCGATCTCTGGGAGTCTGCAAAGATGCATAATGGAAAAAGCGGCAGGAACCATATAACGAACGCTGCAGATACACAGGTTCTTCAAAATATGTTTCAGAACATGAAGCGGGAACTGACCGCGCAGAGTGAGAAACAGCTTACGAGCCTCGTGGAGCGCAGTCTGAAAACACAGGTACATGCCATTTCAGACAAAGTATATCTGGAACTTGAGAGGAGACTGAGAAATGAACAACGCAGAAGGGGATGCTGATGCACTCCGCTCCAAAAGCAGCGGAATGCTTGAGAATGCATATATAGCGGTGATTGAAAGCAGCGATTTGGATTCAGACCCACTTCGGCCTGAGATAACACAGAAAATGTTGTCAGGTAAAACAGCAGGAAACAACAGCAAAAACAACAACTACATGATAAAAATCCAATTCAATCCATCGACCCTGTCATTTACTTCACATGATATCAGCAGGCAGAAAAAGAAAGCGGACATATCAAAGAAAGAACAGGGGGAAGTGGAGACAGCCTTATCCGACTGTCCAGACGCTGCCATCAATGTAAGCTTTAAGCTTGTGTATGACAGGACAATATATGAGGATTCTAATGTACAGCCCGACGTGGAAAAATTTATCGCACTGGCAACCAATCCATTTGTGCGCCAGGTAATTTTTTGCTGGGGGGAAATGGTTTATAAGGGAATTGTCAAAAATGTGGATGCTGAGTATGTGCTTTTTAATGCACTTGGAAAGCCGACGAGGGCATATGTGAATTTGACAATACAGGAAAATTAGGGAGAGGTATTTTGTGGAAAATACAAATGAAAAACTGAGTAAGGCAGTCCTTACAGTAGATTACAGGAACGGGACGGGAAAAGGCAGTTTTCAAAAAAAACAGGGGCAGGCGGACCGGGAACAGAAAATTGCCATGGATACGTTCCGGCAGCTGCACCAGAATGAAGCTGGTTTTCAGGAAAAAAATAGCAATGTAGACATAAAAGCAGACAGGGAGAACGAGGCAATTAAGAAAGGAATCATAAGGGTGCAGTACAATCCTGCGAGCATCAAATATAGAGTGGGTACATCTGAAAATACAGATGTAAAAAATGATATGGAAGTGGGAGAAAACGTGCAGATTACAACCATTACCAGCGAAAGCACGATAGATATGTCCTTTTCGCTGGTATTTCACAGGAGATCGCCAATGGATCAGTCTGTACGGGATCAGATGGAACTGATTATGGACATGATCTGTAACAGTCCGACAAAACGGGTGGATTTTTCGTGGTCAGACATTCATATGGAGGGAAAATTAGTATCTTTTTCAGGGGAGTATGATATGTTTGACAGCACAGGAAATCCCATAAGCGGACATATGGATCTCACAATTGAGGCGTCGGCCAAAGCGGAAGGGACAAGTAAGATACTGAGCCAGTTAGAGGATAGACACAGAGATAGACGGAAAGAACAGAAACAGGAGGCGTGCGCTGGCGCATAGGGCAGGAGATGACATTGATGCCAGGAAAAGACTACAAGGATATCAGAAAAAAATATGGGATGTTTACTTACCCAATGGCTGTGCTGCGGGTTGGTGACAAGCTGTTTTCGGATAACAGATACAAACTGGTGCTCAGTGAAGTGCAGGTGGAATTGAGCTGTGGAATGGAAGCGTCAGCAGTAACCTATTCTATATATAATGTGTATGATTTGGATAAACGGGCATATAAATATGCGCAGTTTAAGGACTTTGTGCAGCTAGGCAGTCCGGTGACAGTGTCCATGGGATATAGTGGAGTGGTGGAGGAAATGTTTGTAGGGTTCATTGCACAGACACGATTTGTATACGGCGACGGCGACATTCATCATGTGGAGGTCACTGCAATGGATGCCAAGGGACTCATGATGTCGGGCAGCTATGCGAGACAGATGACGGCAGATAATTATGGGGATGCAGTGTCGGAGATTTTCAGCAGACCCCTCTATCAGAAAATGAGCGCGGAGGGAATATATAAGTCCGTCAGGGTGGATGCGACACCGGATAAAAACAGCACAGAAAACAATAAAGAGACATCCTATTCAGTGGAAATGGTTTCAGAAAGTGATTATGAATTTATTGTGAAAGCGGCAAAGCGGTTTCATTATGAGTTCTATGTGGACACAGGAATTATTTATTTCAGGAAGGCAAAGCAGGCGCCGGAGGATTGCCTTATGGAAATCGGCATGGACAAAGGTGTTACCAGCTACGACATTACGTATGATATAACGGGGCTGGTTAAAAGCGTGGAGGTCAGAGGGATGGATACAGCCAGGGCGGCAATGGTGTCCGCAGTAAGAAAAGTATCGAATAAGATATCCACAGGAAACAAGGCAAAGGCGCTTATCGGGCAGACACAGCGGACTGTTATTGATGCGGCGGCGGTATCGAAGGATCAGGCACAGTGTCGGGCGGATTCCCTGATGGAGGATATTTCATACCGTTTTGGAACACTTGAATGTGACTGCGTCGGCATACCGGAGCTCAAGCCAGGACATTTTGTCAAAATCACAGGTCTGGAATGTCCGGGTGATAACCAATTCTATATCACACATGTACGACATATGATGTCGGACGAAAATGGGTACAGCACACACATAACTGCGATGGCGGCTTCTTTAATGAGTTGACATTATGTGATACCCTGTACCATTGCAGGCTGCATGGCTGCCATGTCATGAAAGCGCACTTTACTTTAAAAAAATATAAAAACGGAGATTGCAAAATGGCGTTATTTGATGTATTTGATACGGTTTCAGGAAAGCAGATGACGAAAACGGAATATGGCGATGAGCGGATATATGGGATAGTAGTCGGAATCGTGGCTGAAAATTATACACAGGAGATGCCGGGGCGGCTCTGTGTCACGGTTCCGGTACGCGACACAGATGCGAATCGGCTTAAGTGGGCGAAGACAGCGATGCCTTATATCGGTGCAGGCTGGGGAGTTTATTTTCTTCCGGAAAAGGGGGATCAGGTGCTGCTTGTGTTTGAGGATGGAAATATAGAAAAACCTTATGTGATAGGCTGTATTCCAAAGGACAAAGACAAGTTCCTGAAAACATCGGCGGATGAGAAGAACCAGACGAAACAGCTTCAGACCAGAAATGGCAGCAGGATTTCTTTCTGGGATGACGAAAGGGAAGATGGCGCCAAGGACAAAATTACAGTTGCCACGGCACAGGATGAACACCATATAGACATTGACAATGAAGCGGACAAAATAGCGATGTATGACAAGGAAAAGCATTGTCTTGTGGAGATGAGCACGCAGAAGGGTATCATAAATATCCATGCAGAGCAGCGGATTGTAATAACAGTCGGGGACAGCATAAAACTGGTTATGAACGGCGAGAGCGGGAAGGTGAGCATCGAGGCAACAAAGATTTCTGCCGAGGCATCTTCCAACGTGAAAGTCGAGGCGGACGGAGCAGTTAAAATATCAGGGAGACAGGTCAGTATGGAAGCGACATCGCTGCTGAAGAGTGAGTGCAGCGGAATGCTCTCGCTTGGAGGCAAGCCTATAAAGATGGGATAACCTGTCAGCAAAGGAGAGGGAGATGGAAAACAGGGAATATCTGGGAAGCGGCTTAAAGTTTCCGCTTCAGGTTAACAGAGCGACAGGAAGGATTGTGATGGCAGACGGTGAGCAGAGTGTAAAGGAATCGGTATATATCATTCTGATGACGCAGAAAGGCGAGCGGTTCACACGCAGAAACTTTGGGAGCAGACTGCTATCCTACACATTTATGGACACCTCGGTCACAAGAATGAATATGATGGCAAGAGAGATTGAACAGACAATTTCGGAGCAGGAACCACGCATTTTGGATGTCGATGTGAATGTGGAGCCAAAACTTGACAAAGGGTGCCTGATTGTGAATGTCCACTACACGCTTGCCCAAAGCTATATAAAGGACAGTGTTGTCTTTCCATTTTATTTGAATGCAGGATGAGTATGCGGCGACAGGAGATGATAGGGATGAAAATTGACAACAGAAAGCGGGAAGACATTATCAGCGAAATAAAGGCGTTGTCCGATTCCTACACACCAGAGTGGAAATTTGATGACGCGCAGCCGGATGCGGCATCGGTAATCGGCATTATCTTTTCTGAACAGATGGCGGAAAATATCAGCAAACTAAATCAAGTGCCAGACAAATATCATGCCGCGTTTGCAAATATGTATGGACTGTCACTGAGACCGGCAATTCCGGCAAAGACAGTCTGTACAATAAAGGTCGCGGAAGGAATACAGGGCGGCACATATCTGGCAAAGGGAACACAGGTTATGGGATTGACGGACGCCGGGGAGGAGGTTTTGTTTGCCTTTTCGCATGGTATCAATGCTGTAAATACAGAGCTGACAGATATCATACAGGCATCAGTGTCTGAAAAAAGGGTGGCGGCTTGCAGTCCGCACAGTTTTTCCATGTTTTCTGTTCAGGGAAGATCACTTCACAGACAGGCAGTTATGATGCATTTTAGAAACTTTCCCGATACACGAAAACAGAAAGTGCGGCTTCGGTTTCGGGGAAATCTTACCAGTCTGCATATGGCGAAATTATTTGCCGACAGAGCGTATTTTACGCTTTCGTATCTTACCGATGCCAAGGGAGAGCAGCGTGCATTTGATTATGTAAAAAATGTCGGGGAACTTGTCGAAATCGGTAATATTGAAAAGGTTCCGTCCATCGAGAAAAACGGAGAGCGGATGACAGTCCTTATGCTTGAGATGACAGAGCCTGTTCAGGAAAATATAGTGCTTCAGAGCATTGAACTCTTTGGTGAAAACTGTGCACTGCGTCCGGACTTTATCTGGAATGGAAGAAACGAAGTGCGGGCGGACAGTGAAACATTTTGCCCGTTTACAGAGCAGCCGGCGCTCTATGATGAATGCTTTATAGGACAGGATTTTCTGCTGCGGCAGCCGGGCGCAGTGGCGATCTTGGATTTTGAGCTCGATTTTGGCCGATATACGCCGAAGATGGATTCAATAGCAGAACAGGATTTACGGATTATCAAGAGAAGACCACAGGAAAATGCAGCGCGGCGTTATTATGAGTGCAGCATTCAGGAAGTTACCTTCGAATATTTTAACGGCAGAGGATGGCGGCGTCTTGATGCCAGTATGGATTTGAGCGCGCTTTTTTCAAGGGAGGAGAATGCAGGAAAATATCATGTTGCATTCAGTGTGCCGGATGACTGGGAAAGTATTGTACAGGGCGGTTATGAGGGAAATTGTATTCGGATGCAGGCTGTCAGAGTGGACAACTGTTATATGCCGGAGGTTACGTACATATATCCGATTTTGTCCCAGGTTAGCTTATATACGCAGGAACAGGAACACGGCATGATGCCAAATACTGTGACAGTGATTAAGGGGGCAGGGACAGCTGCTGCGGTATGGAGCGGGCTGAATCATGGCGGCGTGGATGCATTTTCGCTTTTTCCGTATCAGGGTGATTATGTGTACTGGGGATTTAACCGTTCCCTTGGCAAGGGGACGGTATCGCTGTTCGTGGAGCTGGACAGTGGGATGGCGGCTCCCGATTATAGTGGTCTAAAACTTTCCTTTTCGTATTCCTCAGCGAACGTGGGAAGCTTTAAACCGTTAAAAGTAATCGACGGTACAAACGCTTTTCAAAATTCAGGGATTTTGATGTTCGTTCCGCCCCCCGACATGGCGGAGTGTGAGGTGGAGGGGGTGAGGCGGTACTGGATTCGCATAGAGGATAGTGACAGGAAATTTGCTGCAGACAGACATAACGTTCCGGTTGTCAGGAGCGTTCATATGAATGCTGTGATGGTGGAAAACGTTGTGATAAAGGAAGAACAGGATTATTATATTGAGTCCGTAGCGCCGGACATGCGGTTTCCGCTGTATGCGGATAATATCCTGTCAGCACAGGTCTGGGTCAATGAGCGGGATCGGCTGTCATTGGAGGAGATGGATAGTCTTATGGCGGATTCCGATATAGAGACAAAGGCAGAATACAATTCCTTAGGGGAAATAGAGGATTTTTATGTACTGTGGCATGAGACTGACAGTTTTGTAAATGCAGCACATATGGAACGCTGCTACTGTATTGACAGGGGACGAAACGAGCTGGTATTCGGGGATGGAGCAGATGTGAGGATTCCACAGAATACCCAAAGCGCTGCATTCAGAGTAAGGGCTGTCTGCTGTGATGGCGAGCGGGCAAATGTCAGGGCCAACACAATCAGCCGCTTTCAGGGTACAGTGATAGCAGTCGAGGCGATCACAAATCCTATAGATGCCTATGGCGCAGTCAATCCTGAGGAAGTGCGCGATGCCCTGATAAGGGGGAATACCCTGCTCTCGTCGAGAAAACGCATGGTGACAGAGCAGGATTATGTGAGAGAGGCACTGACCTTTTCATCCGCGATAGACCAGGCAGTGTGCATTGCCGGGCAGGCAGGAATCACACTTGTTCTGCTTATGAAGGATTTCAAACTGGGGGACTATTCTTTTCGCAGCATACAGGACTCCCTGAAATGGCATCTGACAGGCATTTGCGAGACCACCTGTGGAAAATCCGGCATACTGGTTCGACAGCCTGTTTTTGTAAAGATATCAATGGACATATGGCTCCATGTTCCGGATATGACAAAGAGCATGGCGGTAAAACAGCAGTGGGTAGACAAGATTACAGATTTTCTGGAACCTGTAAAAGCAGACGGCAGGGCGGGCTGGAAGATAGGGAAGCTTCCAGGGATCCGGCAAATCAGGCTGATGCTCAGCACATTGGAGCGCACGGCGGACATTGCGCATATCCATATACTTGCAGAGTATATGGACAATCACCGGATGCATAGAATGAGTCTGGACAGAGTCAGGATAAATCCGTTTATGGTTTGCTGTAACGGGACGCACACAATCAATATAATGGGGGACTAATATGCTTGGCAGTATTGATTTGAATAATAAAAGTTATGAACAGCTTCGGGAGGAAGCGGTTGAACGGATACCAATATACAGTGCGGACTGGACAAATTATAATGTCTCTGATCCAGGTATTACCATACTGGAGAATTTTTCGGCATTTATGGCGCTGCAGCAGAGTGAAATCAACGAGGTGCCAGATAAAATAAAATGGCGGCTTCTAGACATTGCAGGAATGAAAGCGCGCAAGGGAAGCGCGGCAAAAGCTTTTGTTTTGCTGGAAGATGCCGGAAAATGTGCAGAGACGGAGACAGAACGCTTTTCGTCAAATAGCAGAAAACTGTATGCACAGGATATATGTTATGAACTGGAGCAGAGTGCGGACGGGGGGACAAGGATAAAGGACATGCGTATTAGTGCAGTAAGGGTGGACGGGTTGGCAGAAGACAGCGCCCTACAGATTCTGGACAGGCGGGGTGCAAAAGGCGGTCTGCCCCTGTTAGGAGAAAAACCGTCAGATGGAAGAGAAGTGTATTTTTATCTGAAGGACATTCCTGATGCAGGACACAAGACAGCCATCTACTTTGAAATTGCTCAGCAGTTCAGACGGCATTGGATTAGCGGAGCATACCGAAATCCGTTTGCGGAGTTTAGATGGGAAATAAAGACACTGGCAGGATATGTACCAATTGCGGTGGAGGATAATACCTACTGTTTTTTGCAGAGTGGTTATGTTGTTTTTTCCCTGGACAGGGAGATTTGTAAAAGCATTGCGAAAAGCAGGCAGGAAAACGCATATGTTATAAAGGTTACGGCTGTGCGGGCGGACTATGACATGACACCTCTTGTAACGCGAGTCAGCGGACTTCTGGTGGAGGCAGTGCAGAAAGATACGCGGTCGGATGTGATGGTTCTGGAACAACAGACAGATCGTGATGGAAATGTCACAGAAGAGACAAAAAGTGACATATGTGTCAGAAATGAAAACCTTAAAACCGGACATTTTGAAATTTATGGAAAAGAATCAGATGGCAGGTATCACAGGTATTATGATATAAACGCACCGGATGCAGCTTTTTGGCATCATGGAGACAGTCAGAGAGTGTTCCGGACAGAGTATACTGCGGATGGCGCCGTAAAGCTGCTGCCCGCTACAGGTTCGCTGCAGAAAGTACTTGCCGTGTGTCGCGATGAAACGCTGACAGCATATCGAAGTCTCGGAATCTTGTATGGATATGACGGGCAGATTGTACATCTTCCTAAGTTGGAACAGGAAAGGGTATATCCGCAGGACTTTTCGGTATTGGTAGTAGAGGAAAAGGACACAGGCGATAAGGTCTGCCATGTTGTAAAGCCGGAGAGCCATATCGCGGGCGAAGTGTGGTATAGTGTCAATGAATCAGACAATACGCTGACAATACATGACTGCGGCAGTTACGAGGGGGCGGAACTCAGGCTTGGAAGTTATGCTGTTTACAGGGGGAGCGGTGGAAACATACGCGCGGGGACAGAGCTTATCTGCGGGCAGATAAGCTGCGTAAGCTGTACAGAAGCTTTGGACGGGAGATACGAGGAGTCTTTGGAACAGGTCAAAAGCAGGTTTGCGTCGGATGTGGAAGCCGTTTCCACAATGGTGACGGCGGATGATTGTGAGCAGATTATGAAAACAATTCCAGGACTTTCCATCCATAAGACAGGTGTTTATGCCGTGCCTGAAAAAAACGAGATTCACATTGTAGTAAAGCCAAACAGCAGCCTGGCGTTTCCAAAGCTGTCAGTCATATACCGGAATGAAATGGAAAGGTATCTGGAGAAATACAGAATGCTTACAACAAGAATTGTGATTGAACAGCCGGTGTATGTATCGGTCAATGTGACGGCGAAAGTCTGCTTCAAAAAGCACTTTGGTAGCTGCAGTCAGAAAACTGAGCTGGTACTGCGGGAGCTGCTCGACGGGATTCATTCTGATGTCCCGTTTGGAAGCAGGATAGTGTTTCAGGAACTGTACAGCTGTCTGGAAGCTATGGACTGTGTGGAGGAGGTTTGTGAGCTTACAGTTTTTCCGGACAACCATCGTCATAACCGGATAACTGGTCTTGACATCCTTTTGTCTGCAAATGCGCTGTATTATTGCGGCAGTGTCCGGGTAGAAAGCGTAAGCAGCACAGAGTAGGCAATTTCCATTTGCAGATCAGGGGAAGGGGGCAGGAAAATGCAACACAAAAAAATTTATACAGTCAGCGGGACAAAGCTTTCCATGGCTTACTTTGAGGGTTTTGTACAAAATGGCAGCGCATTGTATACCGCAGAGAATGCGGTGGGAGGGAAGCATTTTGTGATTTTGAACCGCTTTTGCAGCTATGAGCAAGAGACAAAGTGGGGACGTTTTAGCTGTAAAAGCAAACTGACGCCGAACAGTACGCTCAAAATCTACGCATTCTCGTGCGATGCGCAGCCACAGCAGGCAGAGGAGCTCAATCGCTATTTTCACAATGGGGATGTGCCATGGAGCAAAAAGCTGGCGCATTTTACGCAGGACGGTGAATCGTTTGTCGGTCATGAGGACATTTTGCTGTATAATTTGACAGGTGAATATCTATGGATTGCAGTGGAGATCGAGAGGGGAATTAACAAAGATGTGGTCGGCTGCATGTTATATGATATGCGCCTTGACACGCAGGGAGATAATTTTCTGTGGACTTTTCCGGAAATTTATCAGGAGGAGGGCGGATTTTTTCATCGCTATCTGTCCATATTTTCCTCCATCTATCAGGATATGTCGGATCAGATAGCGAATCTGGACAGGCTGCTTGACATTGATAAGACACCGTTTCCTTTCCTCCTGGAGCTTGCAGAGTGGCTTGGCTTTGCTTCGGAAGGCGATTTTCCTGACGAGGAAATGCTCCGAAGGCTGGTTAAGGAGCTTTATTATCTAAACCGCATCAAAGGGACAAAGGAGGTTATCAGAAGGCTGACAGATATTGTGCTTGGCGGTGAAGCATTAAATAATTTGCTAATCATAGAAAGAAACAGACTTGAGGGATATATTCCGGACAATGTAAGGATGACTTACCAAAAGCTGTACGGTTCCAGTATGCATGAGGTGACAATCCTCGTAAAGCATGTGGCAGACAAAAGGCGGCATTCACAGTTAATGTATCTGATAAAGCAGTTTAAACCGGCAAGAAGCAATATCCGACTGGTGTTTTCGCAACAATGCAGCAATCTTGACTCCTACTGCTTTTTGGATTTCAATGCGGCGCTTTTCCGCAAGGGTTATGCGCATATGGACAAGGACAGCAGAATGGGCGGGAAAACCTTTTTGGCATAGGGGACAGGAGGAACAATGGGAAAATATACAATGATAGCGGACACGGGGAAACGACTGGTAGAAATGCTGCAGCAGGCATTGTGCCCAGGGCTGATACGGAATACGGATGAAATCGGGCTTAGAAGCCCTGAGGACAAAGGGGATGTATCGCTGGGCGTATTTTTGTATGATATACGACAGAGCGAGGAAGTTTTCCAGCAGTCAAATGTAGTGGTGCAGGAGCAGGATCTGGTGACAAGGATTTCGAGACCACCTGTTTATCTGAGTCTCTATTACATGATTACGCCGTATACGAAAGGTGATGTGATGTACAGGCTGTATCAGGAGGAGCAGGTATTGGGACGCATTATACAGCTTTTTTATGATAATCCTGTCTTTTTTTTGGAGGAGACAGAAGGTGCAGAGAGGCTGTATATCCAGATGCAGAAGCCGGATATGGATGAAAAGTCAAAGATATGGAATTTTCCGAATATGGGAAACAGGCTGTCCTTGTTTTATAAGGTGTCGCCAGTTGCGATTGACTCGGGAATAAGCAGAAAAACGGCACGGGTTACCGATGTGGATATCAATGTATCGCAGCATAAGATGTAACATTACATCGACATGGAGAATAATCATATGGGAATTGTGCATACAAAGGTGGCTGTCGTGCTCAGGTTTATTGATGCTGTCACACGGCGGTGGGTGACAAAAACGGATGGAAAAGCAGGCATCACAGTTAAGGTGCGGCAGCAGAATAAGGTTTTGTGGAAAGGTGCAGACTGTGCGGTCATACTTGCGCAGCCTGGGGAATGCAGTATGGACATTATGGTGTCAGGGGGAGTCTATGTGGACAGGCAGCTGTATATCTGTCTGCCAGAGGATAATAAGCCGGTGATACGTTATCTATGGATGCAGCCCGCAGCAGGTTATCCTTTTTCAGCAGACATGACAGTAATCCGCGGCAGATGTGCAGGGGGTAAAGCGGCTGGAGCGTTGTATGCCGTGTGGATTACAGATAATACAAAATATAAGCTCATGGAAACGACGGCGCCGGGAGATGAGGTTATCCGGCTCTGGGGGATTGACGGAATTGCAGAGGAACGGATTGTTCTGCTCTGTGAAAATGGGGAAAGTGAATATGTGACTCTTTTAGGACAGACGGACACTTCCGAATACAGTTACCGCGTCAAGGGAGGAATGAAGAAGGCTTTTCGCAAGGAAAGTGCAAAGATATATATGGCTGCAAAGCTGATTCCAGACAGCAGCGGAAGCTTTATCATCGCATATCAGCACTGGGAGGAGCGCTGTGAAAAAATTCGGTTTTGGCGTGATGGTGTGACCG
The DNA here is from genome assembly GCA_029068555.1 of Lachnospiraceae bacterium. Taxonomy (GTDB): domain Bacteria; phylum Bacillota; class Clostridia; order Lachnospirales; family Lachnospiraceae; genus COE1. The sequence continues at coordinate 26,070 of JAIECJ010000131.1, read as the reverse complement.
TGGCGGAATTGAAGATTGGTAGAAACAAAGAATATTGTGTATTGACAGGAGGACAGCAAACGGATGAATATTGAGCGGACAGCAAACGGACCAGAAATTATTTTGACAGTGGAGGGCAGGGTGGATGCAAACACCAGTAAGGAACTGCAGGATGCTATTATCACGGCATTCCAAGGCTCCAATAAGCTTGTGGTTGACTTTGAAAAAGTGGAATATGTGGCGAGTGCGGGACTGCGCGCGCTGCTTCTGGGACATAAAACGGCAATGTCAAAGGCAGGATATATGAAGCTGCTGCATGTTGCGGAGGCAGTCATGGAAGTGCTGCATATGACTGGCTTTGACTCGATCTTGACAATAGAATAAATATCTGCTGCAGGGAGGGAAGGATATATGAGAGTTGGTATTGTGTACGGTGGTACTTCCAGTGAAGCGGAGGCTTCCCGGAAAAATGCAATGGCAGTTGAAGCGGCCTTAAAAACAGAAGGATATGCAGTCTGTATGCTGGAATATCAACAGAACATGATTGAGACTATACGAAAAAGTTACATAGATATCGTTTATCTGTGTGTGCAGGGAAAACATCACGGAGACGGCACTTTACAGGCGATGCTCACACACGAACAAATCCCGTATACCGGCAGCGGAGCGGAGACAGCCATGGTGATGAATAATAAAATATTGTGCAAGCTTTTATTTGAATATTATGCAATTCCGACTCCAAAATGGAAAATATTACATAAGGATGCATTTTGCCAGGGAGGATTTGATTTTAATGAAATTGGATTTCCCTTTGTTGCCAAGGCACCGTCGCAGGGCGGAAGCTATGGCATCGAATTGGTACGGACGCCTGCTGATCTGGACAGGCTGGATAAAGTATTCTGCTATGACGATCCCATACTTTTGGAGGAGTATGTCGAGGGAAAATTTTATACGGTGGGACTTCTGGAAAGAGCGGGCAGGCTGGTGACACTAAAGTGTGTGGAAGGCGTGGCGCCCGCGTCAAAAGAGATGATTTTATTCACAGGGGCGTATGATATAGCAGTTCCGAAGCTTGCGGAAAGTTGTCTTGATGAAATGGAGATGCTTGCAGGAAACATTTTCAGATATATTGGCGCGCGGGATGTGGCAAGGGTGGATTTTATGGTATCTGACAGAACACAAAGACCATATATGCTCGAGATGAATGCAGTCCCAGGGCTTAAAAGGGACAGCCTGCTGCCGAAAGCGGCAGTGTACTCCGGTATGCGGTATGAAGATGTAATCAGTGGAATATTAATATCTGCATGGGGAAGGAGGGCAGATCCAAAATGTTTAAAAACATGAAAATTGGTATTAAAATTCTGCTTGTTGTACTGTTTATGTCCCTTGGGACGCTGATAATTGCATTTGCCAATGCATATTTTTCCATAGACAGATTAAGCGATGTGTTTCAGCATACGAATGTCAGTCTTGGCCTTACAGCGTCCGATGACAGCAAGGAGGCACTGCAGGGGCAGGCGGAGGAATACCTGACCAAAATTGCTGGTAAACAGGCTATGTATTCTAATCAGGAAATGCGTGAAATCAGCCGGATGGTCACGACGGCGGCGGGATATATTGAATATCTCTATGCAAACAGTGAAGGATTTATAGGCAGAAACCTGCCGCTGCCTGACCAGACAGTGGACGGTGAGCCCTGTTCAAAATATGCTTTGGCGCCGAACGTAAGCGTGACAGACGACATCTGGCGTGAAGTGCGCCTTTTGTCAAACTGTGAGGCTGTTTTCGGAGCCAGCTTGTCCGAAAACAATATGCTTGACAATATCTATGTGGGTACAAGGAGTGGTATATCATACAGGTATTCCAAATCGAATCTTTATGACCAGTCCTACGACCCACGGGAGCAAAAATGGTATCATAGTGCGCTAGACCATCCTGACAAGACCATCTGGCTTGACACGTACACGGATTCATATGGACATATGTGCATCACAAGCGCAAGGACATTCCGCGATGTACAGGGGAATGTGGCAGGTGTCGTTGCGTCGGATATCAGACTGCAGGATATGCTTGGCGAAATTTCTACAGCAAAGATAGGACAGAGCGGTTATGCCTTTGTGATGGACAAAGACAGACAGCTGATAGCTCATCCAGACTACTTTGAGAATGATTTTCAGAAAGATATCGACGCACATATACAGACAGGCGGCCAATTGGAGAAGGCGCAGAAATTAGGCGGGAAAAGCTCCGGTATTGTCAATCTGACGCTGGATGGTATTGACAGTTATGTGGCGTTTTCAATTCTGGAAGAGACAGGCTGGTGCCTGTGCATCAGCATTGATCGGGACGAGGTTATCAAACCCGCACTCGATACAAAGGAGACGATAGACCAGATTACAGGCGATGCCCAGGAGTTTACACAAGATTTTTTGTCCGAAGTTATGAAGAAATTTGTAATATTCTTTGTGTCTGCCGGTATTATGGTAATGGTGCTTTCCTTTGCGGTGGCGCGAAGCATCACCAGACCGATTCAGAAACTGTCGCGCAGTGTCGAGCAGATTGGAAAAGGGGAATTTGATACAAAAGTGGAAGTGGAATCTGCAGACGAAATCGGGAATCTGGCAGCGGCGTTTAACGATATGCTGGATGACCTGCACACTTATATCAATCAGATAACACTGATTACCGCTGAAAAGGAACGAATCGGTGCGGAGCTGTCAGTGGCAACACAGATACAGGCAGATATGCTGCCGAACATATTTCCTGCATTTCCTGAGCGGGAGGAGATTGACATTTATGCCACCATGACACCAGCAAAGGAGGTCGGCGGCGACTTTTACGATTTCTTTATGGTGGATGATACCCATCTGGCTATGGTGATGGCGGACGTGTCTGGGAAAGGTGTTCCGGCAGCGTTGTTTATGGTCATCGGTAAGACGCTGATAAAAGATCACACGAAGCCTGAAACGGCACTTGGCGATGTGTTTACTGCGGTGAACAGGCTGCTTTGCGAGTCCAACGAGGAGGGATTGTTTATCACCGCTTTTGAAGGGGTGCTGGATTTGGAGACCGGTCATATGGTATATGTGAATGCCGGACATGAACCGCCGTTTATCACTGACAGAAACGGTATTTATCAGCTTTATCAGGTGAATCCGGGATTTGTTCTTGCAGGTATGGACGGCGTACAATATACACAGGGAGAGCTGGATCTGATGCCAGGAGACAGAATATTTTTATATACAGATGGTGTCACTGAGGCGGCAAATACAAGGCAGGAACTGTACGGAATGAAACGGCTGGCGGAAGTGCTGAATAAAGATTCCGGCCTGCCGCCGGTGCAGCTTCTCAATGCGGTAAAGTCCGACGTAGATTTTTTTGTGGGCGAGGCGGAGCAGTTTGACGACATTACAATGCTTGACATGATATATAAAAAGAAAGCAGTGAAAAAGATTGAAAATGGAAAAGTCTAAGACAATAAAAAAGACTGAAAATGGAAATGCCAAGACCAGCGAAAGTATTACGCTGGATGCAGATCTGACTGCACTTGGGGAAGTGACTCTGTTTGTGAACAGCTTTATGGAACGCATTGGCTGCGATGAAAAGACAAAAAGACAGACAGATATTGCGGTAGAAGAAATTTTTGTAAATATATGCAATTATGCGTATTCAGAGGATGATGGAAAAGTCACAGTCGAAGTCAGAAATGATGGCAGCAGGAAACTGGTTCTTACATTTTCTGACAGGGGTGTCAGATATAATCCCTTGGAAAAACCAGACCCTGATATTACGCTCGGCGCGCAGGACAGGAAAATTGGCGGGCTTGGCATTTATATGGTAAAAAATATTATGGACGAATTATCTTATCGTCACGAGAATGATAAAAATATACTGACAATAGTGAAATATATAAACTGTTAGCGGATAACTTATGACAATGACTTGCCTGGATGTCATTGTCATAAGTTGTTTGTGAACAGTTCCTTAGCGGTCATGTGTATGACTATATTTTTGAAGGAGCATATTGTTCATAAGCTCACTGTAATATGCACCCTCGGCGTTTTTATATAGTTTAAAATGCCTGCCCGTTTCGCCAGCAGTCCACTTTGTCGCGCCAGTGTCGCTGACATACTGCGTGCCGCGTTCCAGAGATAAAAATGTCTGTTTTGTATTTCCATTCATGTCCTGGACGGCACACCAGACGGAAAAGACATCCCATGCAACAATGCCGCCGCCCTGATTGTTTGCTTTTAATGCTTTTGTCACAATATCGCGCTGATGCGGATCTTTTGTGTTGTAAAACTGTCCGCAGTAGGTATCGTCACTTAGGTCAGTCTGCAAAAAGACAATTCTTGCCGGGAAGTCACGGACAACCGTTTTGGCAGCTTCAATCACCTTTTCGCCAGTCCAGTAAAAATTAAAAGAAGGCTTTCCTGTGCTGTTTCCGCCTACGATATAGATGGTGTCAACCTTCTGCGCAATCAGCTCCGCCCCTGTAAACGGTGAATACTGGTCAGGGGCGCTGCGCATTAATGCCTGTATATTCTGCAGAAATCCGAGTGTGATAATATTGACTTTGGTATCGGATTCTGCCAAAATCCGCCGGTACATCTGGACAGGCTGTTCAAAGTCATCCCTGCTTTTCGGCATGTCATACATTACATCCACATAATCCGTATGAACCTGTACACCATTGCCAGAGGTGTCCATTGCAACTGGTATATTTTCATAACCGTCCTGACTGCACAGCGCATGGATTGCAAGCGGGGAGCGGGAGTATGTCGTGGACAGGGCAATACCCTGGATGTCGGCAAGCCCCAAATCCTGAAAACACATTGCCAGCCTGACGGCAACGACATCATCCGCGTCGGAGGCGAAATCTGTGTCGATGATGAGCTTTGGGATTGATGTTTTGGTGAAACTGCTGCCAATGTCAGAACTGGCGTTTTTATTTGTGTATTCATCTTCTGCATCCGTTCCTGTATCAATTTCGCTTAAAAAGCTGGCAATCTGATTCTTCCACATATCAGGGACAAATTCACCATGCCCTGCTGAAAAAACGTTTGACGGTTCAGCGTCAGTTTCAGTCTGTAATTCAGCTTCATCTGTTTTTTTGACCAAGTAGTTCGTTCCATTTTCGTGTTCCTGCGGGCTTCTTCTTGCAGTATATGCTGCATCAGAAAAATCTTTTTCAACCGATGGTGTCAGATAGCGCACAATACCAATTATGCCGATGACAAGATAGGAAACGAGTAAGAGTTTAATAAGTGCATTATTTTTCATTTATCAGCCTTTCAAGTTTTTGGTTTTCTTCCGTTAATTTCCCGTTCGCAAGCTGTAACCGTGCAATTGTTCGAGAAGCTTGTTCGATATAAGCCGGTTTATCAATGGATGCTTTTGGGGAGTAGAACGCGGAATACAGCGTATTGGGTTGACGATGTAGGAGCTTTAAGACACAAAACAGCGTCAGGCAGCTGTTTGCAATAAAACTAAGTAAAGCAAAGAAAAATATCTGGCTCACCAGAAAATATATCGTGGCAGTATATGACAATAACATAAGAAGATAAAGAAGTATCAATAAATCACCTCGCAGTCTGAATTTGGCTAAATATCTAAAATACTACACTGATTTCAACGTAGCCCGCTACGCTCCCTTCATTTGGCCAGTCATCTGTAAGATGATTGAACCTCCCACAAACAGTGACGCACATCTGGCAGAAAGCATTTTTCAAACAAAGGGCGTTTTTTATGACAGAATATTATTCCTCGTCATTTGGAAACGGGGCAGCGACAGCATCTGCCTGATCATCCACCGGAACCCATGCGTTCCCGAACTGGATATCGCCAAACAGCGCGGCGATTCCTGTAATCTGTTTCAGGCGGAGTATTTCATCCCGCTCCATCCCGAGGTGTTTGGATATCCACGCGTCGGAACGTCCCAGCTCATGCAGCTCCTGGATAATGTTACTCATAAGGTCGACATCATGGGAGCCTCTTGCACGGTTGTGGCGTATCGTGCTTGCCATGCGGTTCGACAAGGGCTTGTCAATAACAGCGACAGGAAGCATGCCGCCCTCGCGCTCATAGATATCAGGGTAGTCCAGCATAATGCGATAGCGGTGAAAGCCGTCAACGATAATGTAGGTATCAGTAGGGGTTTCGTAGTAGCACACTATCGGCATGGTATAGCCGTCCTCCTTGATGCTGTCATAGAGGAGCTTCAGTTCTGGCGGGGCAACGGAATTTGGATTATATGTATTTGGTGCGATTTTCTCGACAGGAACGGATTTCACCTGGTATACGGGACTTTTATATGTCATAACGTTTCTCCTATGTTTTGATATTTTTCTTTTAACAGTTTGATGTTGTCTCTTTGTTTTTTGGTCAGTCCAAATCCCATAAAACGACAGATGTGGTCATTTTTCAGGATGCAGTAGCACATACGTTTCCAGCTTGGGATATCTTTGGAGGATTTGATATCGTCTGTGTGGTCGGGCAGTTTGCCCTCAAAGACGATGCGCGAATTCTTCATGACAGTGTAATTGGAAACGCCGTTTCGGCGTATGTGATAGCCGTGTTCAATCAGCTCGTTGATGGTTTTTTCCTCGAGCCCGCCGCCGACATTGTGCCAGAATTCAATGGAAGTCTGGAATTTCTTGATATAATTATTTCTTATGCGGACGGGGAGTGTGTCAAGAAGAAACTTGGTATAGGACTCCCATGTATGTCCTTCAGGCAGTGTCAGATTGCGGTAACCGAGCGCTTTTGTTTTTCCATATATGGCGCCGAAGTTTGCACCCCTGACGCGGCCGACTAGCTTTGCCCATATTTCAGGGTCAATAACACGGTATAGATTGAGGCTTTCCTTGGCATAATCGCCAAAAGGAGAGGCGACACGCATCTGGTCAAGTTTTAGTCCGGATTTATAATACAAATCATACAGGCGGTTATAATCATAGGAAAAAACATAGTTGGCATGCCAGACATCATAGATTGTCCAGTCGTATAACGGTGAGGCGCACCAGACATTTTTAAACTGGCTGCTAATCCAGCAGGTGTTGTCATAACCGTATTTGCGGTGCAAAATTCCGCTGTAGCGCTGCATGGATTCGTCGGCGCGTATGCCGAGCAGGCAGATTGTCTTTTTGTTTCCGTGGGAAATGCGGTACCAGCGTCCGAATTGCTTTGCGAGATCCTCCTGATGCATGCGGTAGTGATAAGTTGTAATTGGATTATTTTTCAGATTGATGACATAGGGATGTTCCGGCATGGGGCGGACCCATGCATCTTCCTTGGCATCATCCCATGGATACCAGAACATTTCATAGTTGCTGAGCGCAGTTCTTGTTGCCATGGGAAGACACACCCAGTATGGTTCGACGTCCTTTTCAATTCTTGTAAATGTTCTCTCGACGTATTCCGTTGTCACACTGTACTGTGCTTCAAAATCCTGATGGAATACGCCGATTTTCTTTTTGGGATAATATTTTTTCTGAAAGTCCAAGGTCAGGTTGAGCAGCAGTCCACTGTCCTTTCCTCCTGAAAAAGATACAAAGATGTTGTCAAATTCTTTAAAGATGTAATGAAGTCTGTTTTGCAGGGCATCATATACATTTTGTGTTGTATATTTTCGTTTCGTTGTAATCACCTTCCATTCGTCATCTAATAATTTACCATAATTTTCCATTTTTCACAAGTATTCGACAAAAGATATATCAAATTGAATGTTGCGCAGTAACAATTCATACCAACGCCAGTTTTCATCAGCTTATAAGTTATTGAGGTGTGAATTATAACAGATTTTGCACACAAAATGCTAAAAGGCAAGCATTTTGGCGTAGGTGTGAAACTGAATTTTCACTGTACTTGTTACTGATATAGAATGAACAGCACTGTACTGTTTAGAACGCAATAAATCCGGGATGGGGCGGAATGGCGGAATTGTACTTGACACAGCCGAGCCTGTAAGGGTATTCTAATGCTATATCAGTTGGAGGAGCAAAACATGTCAGAAAAAAAACTTTTCTTTAAATATGTGTCCCAGAATATCCTTGGCATGCTGGGGATATCGGTGTACATTCTGGCGGACACATTTTTTATATCTATGGCAGAGGGGGCGGACGGCATTACTGCGCTCAACCTGGTACTGCCAGTTTACAGTCTGATTTTTGCCATTGGCGCCATGCTGGGGGTCGGCTCGGCAATCCGATTCAAAATTCTCAGGGCGAGGCGTGACAGGAGTGCCGAGACATATTTTTCCAATGCGCTGCTCTGGGCGCTGGTCATTGGTTTGGTCTTTATTCTGATAGGAATATTGGTGCCAGAAAAAGTTGTGGCGCTTTTGGGCGGTGATGACAGGATTGTTGTGGTGGGAAAGGATTATACCGGAATTTTTATGATGTTTGCACCGTTTTTTATGTGGAATCACATCTGCAATGCGTTTGTTAGAAATGACGGTGCGCCGGCAGTGGCGATGGCGGCGACACTTTGCAGCAGTCTTTTTAATATAGTATTTGACTATGTGCTGATGTTTCCGCTGGGAATGGGAATGCGCGGGGCAGCGCTGGCTACAGCCCTGTCACCAGTGCTCGGCGTGGCAATCTGCTGTACACATCTTTTATCCCAAAAGAGCACTGTCACGTTCCGGTGGGCGGTGCCTTCTGCGAAAAAGCTTCTGGCATCATGCCAGCTCGGTGTTTCCGCCTTTGTTGGGGAGATTTCGTCGGGTGTGACCACAGTAGTTTTTAATATGATTATCTTAAAGATAGCGGGGAATGTTGGTGTGGCGGCATACGGCGTGGTTGCCAATACGTCCCTTGTGGCGGCAGCCGTCTTTAATGGTGTATCGCAGGGGGCACAGCCGCTTCTGAGCGACTATTATGGAAAAGGAGAGCAGACATCACTGAAAAATGTAGTGAAGCTTGGAGTGGGAACCAGCCTTGGGCTTGCGGCGCTGATCATTGTGGTGATTTACATTTTTGCGGCGCCCATCACGGCAGTATTTAATAATGAAAGGAATGCGCAGCTTGCTGCATATGCCGTGACTGGATTAAAACTGTACTTTATCGGTTTTGCATTTGCTGGCTTCAACATTGTGGGAACTGGAATTTTAAGCGCAGCAGAGTCGGCTAAATGGGCATTTGCGGCGTCTGTATCAAGAGGCTTTGTGGCGATTATTTTATGTGCGTTCGCACTGTCGGCGGTAATGGGAATGAACGGGGTCTGGCTGGCATTTCCGGCAGCAGAGCTGATTACTTCAAATTTGGTAATGCTGGCGATTGCAAAGACATTTGGCGCAAAAAGCGCCTGAAAAATATGAGATTAATATACAAGGAGGATTTTTAAATGGTAGAGAAATATGTATTTGGCAGTCCGTTTGAGACGGAAGCGGTGACGGTGCAGATGGAGGCTTCGGCGTTTACGGGGAAGCTTGCGTGTGGTGAAATATCACTCGAAAATGGTTTTTGTTACCGCTGTCGGATGGACGAAGCAGATGTCGTTTATGGTCTGGGAGAAGCAAACCGCGGCATTAACAAAAGGGGCTATCAATATGTCAGCAACTGTACTGATGATCCCCACCACACAGAAGAAAAGACATCTCTGTACGGTGCACACAATTTTATCGTTATATCCGGAAAGAGACATGTTGGATTGTTTTTTGACTATCCTGCCGATATGTGTTTCGATATCGGTTATACAAGGCAGGATATGCTCACTGTGAGCTGTGAGCGGATCGACTTGTATCTGTATATAATTACTGGTAAGAGTGCGTATGATGTGGTAAAACAATTTCGGAAGATAATCGGAAAAAGTTATATTGCACCGAAATATGCCTTTGGTTTCGGACAGAGCCGCTGGGGCTATAAGACTGCCGAAGATATCGAGACTGTGGTTAGAGGGTACAGGGACAACCATGTGCCAATTGACATGGTGTATATGGATATCGACTATATGCAGGACTACAAGGATTTCACCATAAATGCCGAACGCTTTCCCGATTTTGCGCAGTTTGTGCAGAAGATGAAGGGAGAAAAAATCCATCTGATACCGATTATAGATGCGGGTGTAAAGATTGAGGATGGCTATGATATTTATGAGGAAGGTGTGGAGAAAGGCTATTTCTGCAAGCGTGAGGACGGTTCGGAGTTTGTGGCGGCAGTGTGGCCAGGCTGGACACATTTTCCGGACATGCTCAATCCGGATGCCAGGGAATGGTTCGGCGGAAAATACGAGAGACTCACAAGTCTTGGAATCGACGGTTTCTGGAACGATATGAACGAACCGGCAATCTTTTACTCCAAGGAGGGTATTCTGGAATTAAATCAGGAAATCGGAAAGTATGTGAAGAAAGTCAACAGCGATGACGGCGGAGGGAGCATAGACGACTGTGACCTTGTTCCGGGTGAAATCAGGTCAAAGATGGAAAATCTTCAGAACAGTCCCGACGATTACAGACGCTTTTACCACAATGTCAACGGTAAAACAGTCTGTCACAATTTGGTGCATAATTTGTACGGTTTCAATATGACGAGAGCGGCAGGCGAGGCGCTGCAAAAGATTGCACCAGATAAGAAAATGCTTTTGTTCTCTCGTTCTTCCTATATCGGAATGCATCGCTATGGCGGCATCTGGACAGGAGACAACCAGTCATGGTGGTCACATATCCTGTTGAATCTGAAGATGATGCCGTCGCTCAATATGTGCGGATTCCTATATGCCGGAGCTGACCTTGGAGGATTCGGATCCAATGCGACAAGGGATTTGGTACTGCGCTGGCTTGCGCTCGGTGTGTTTACGCCGCTGATGAGGAACCACACCGCGCTCGGAACAAGGGAACAGGAGTGCTACCAGTTTGAGCATATTGAGGATTTCCGCCATGTGATTGGTGTGCGTTACAGACTGATACCGTATCTTTATAGTGAGTACCTCAAGGCAGCAGAGAAAGATGAGATGTATTTCCGCCCGCTCGGGTTTGACTTTCCGGATGACAGGCGTGCTGTGGAGACGGAGGATCAGCTTCTTCTCGGACACGAAGTGATGATTACGCCAGTGTATACACAGAATGTAAGCGGCAGAACTGTGTATCTCCCAGAGGAGATGAAGCTTCTTAAATTTATGCCGGATGGAAGCATTTATGAGGAAGTTCTGGGACGGGGAACCCATTACATTGAAGTGGCATTAAATGAGGTGCCCTTGTTTATCAGAAAAGGTAAATGCATTGCGGTTGTGGATGCGGCGGAAAATGTTGACGCGATTGATATGGACACGGTGCAGTATGTAGGATATGACCGTGCGGTGTATGAGATTGCAGAGTAGACCCACATAAAACTTATTATCTATTTAATAAAAAGATATTGACAAATTGTGTTTTTTTCGATACAATCTTATTATCAATTAGATAATAAGATGAAGGTTAGTGTGAAATCAGCGATTTCACACGGCAAATTTGTGCAAAGGCAGGAATGGAGGTTAAGTATGAAAAATGTATTGATTGTTGTGGATATGCAAAAAGACTTTATTGATGGTGCCTTAGGCACTAAAGAGGCAGCCGCTGTCGTGGATAATGTGGCGGAGACAGTCAGGTCCTTTGACGGGGAAGTGATATTTACAAGAGATACACATGACGACAATTACATGGAGACGCAGGAGGGTAGAAATCTTCCGGTACCGCACTGCATCAAAGATACAGACGGCTGGCGGCTCGACAAGAAGCTTGAGGTACTGCGGACAAGTGCCATGAAAGTATTTGACAAACCAACCTTCGGATCTGTGGAGCTTGCAGAATACTTAAGGGCGTGCGGCGGGCTGGAAAGCATCACGCTCGTTGGGCTCTGTACTGACATTTGTGTCATTTCCAATGCACTTCTTATCAAGGCGTATTTGCCTGAGGCGGAAATCCGGGTGATAGAAAAGTGCTGTGCAGGCGTCACGCCGCAGAGTCACACCAATGCACTGGAAGCTATGAAAATGTGTCAGATTAAAGTCGTGTAAATTTGTTTTTTTAAATGAATCAGGAAGGAGCTTTCATATGATTCAGATTAACAATAAAGTAGTCGATATCAGTCATTTCCCGGATGGGACATTTTTATTAAAAGAGAAAATAACAGATACAGCAGGGAACCGCAATGAAGGAATTGAAATCAAATGGAACTATGAAAACAACGAGGAACTGCTCGCCGTTTATTTTCTGACAAGGCACATACAGGCAGCAGGCTTTTGTAACATTGTCCTCAATATGCCATATATTCCAAATGCGAGGCAGGACAGGGTGAAAAATGAGGAGGATGTGTTCACACTCAAGTATTTTGCCGAGATGATAAACAGTCTTGCGTTTCGGGAGGTGCGGGTGCTGGATGCGCACTCAAACGTAAGTCTTGCCCTGATAGACCGGGTAAAACAGTACACACCCCGGAAATATATCGAAAAGGTCATCTGTGAAATTGAGAAAAACACAGGCAAAAAGCCGCTGATGTTTTACCCTGATGAGGGAGCCGGAAAGCGTTACAGCAGCATGATCACACTGCCCTACTGTTTCGGCATCAAGAAACGGGACTGGAGCACTGGAGAAATCAAGGGACTCTCCGTTGCAGGAGAGATTGGTCTGGTTGAGGGAAGCGATGTACTGATGGTGGACGATATCTGTTCCTATGGAGGAACTTTTATCCGGTCGGCAGAAGCGCTTGCAGCGCTTGGGGCGGAAAATATCTGTCTTTTTGTAAGCCACTGTGAGGATTCTGTTCTGCGAGGAAAGCTTTGTGAGTGCAGCCGCATCAAGCAGATTTACACGACAGATAGTATTTTCAGGGAAAAAAGAAATACAAAAATCAGGGTTTTTGAATTGGAGAATGAGTGATGAATAATACAAACCCTATGCTTCTGATTGACTTTTATAAGGCAGTGCATTCCGACATGCTGCCTGAAAAAATAGAGAAATCCGTATCGTACTTTACACCGCGCATGAGCAGGGTAAGAATGTGGGATAATGTAGTGATGTTTGGGCTTCAGGCTTTTATCCGGACATATCTGATGGAATATTTTGATGAGGAATTTTTCGGAAAAAATTGCGACGAGGTTGTCGGGGAGTATGACAGGGTACTTGGAGCAGCGCTTGGAAGGGATGCTTACAGGACAGAAAAAATTGTAAAACTTCATAAATTAGGGCATCTTCCAATAGAAATCAAGGCACTTCCAGAGGGCACAAGAGTCCCGATGCATGTGCCGATGTTTGAAATCAGCAATACGCATCCTGATTTTGCATGGCTTCCACAGGCGTTGGAGTCGCTTATCAGCGCAGAAATGTGGCATCCGATGATTAGCGCGACAGTCGGTGCGACTTATAGGGAAATTGTCGACAAATACTACAGAATTTCGGTGGATGATACGGTTCCCAGGGCAAAAGCGCTCGGTGATTTTTCTTTCAGGGGACAGGAGTGTCTGCAGTCGGCAGTAAAATCCAGTGCAGGATGGTGCCTGTCCTTCCTGAATACCGCTACGGTTCCAGTGATTCCGTTTCTCGAACAGATGTATTGCTGCGACTGCACGAAGGAGACTGTTGCGCTGGGGGCAGTCAGTACAGAGCACTCTGTAATGTGCAGCAACTATGCTGTCGATGGTGACGAGATTACGCTGCTTCGCAGGCTGCTTACGGAAATTTACCCCGATACCAGTTTTTCGGCAGTACTGGACTCTTATGACTACTGGAACATCATCAACAATGTGCTTCCGCAGCTGAAAGAGGAGATTCTGGCGCACAACGGCTGTATGCTGATGCGAGGCGACAGTGGTGACTGCGTGGAGGTTGTGACAAAAACCGTTTTCAGGCTGTGGGATATTTTTGGCGGAACTGTCAATTCTAAGGGATATAAGGTGCTTGACCCGCATGTGAAGGCAATTTACGGCGACAGCATTACCATACAGCGCTGCGAAGAAATTTATAAGATTTTGATAGATAATGGGTTTGCGTGCAGCAATGTGGCACTGGGGGTGGGCAGTTTCAGTATGCAGTGTGTCGAGGAGGATAATATGCTTAAGCCGTTTACAAGAGACACCTTCAGCTCCTGCATCAAGGCGACTTACTGCGAGGTGGACGGCAGCCCGATCCCTATTTTCAAGGATCCAAAGGACGGCGGTTTCAAGAAGAGTCAGAGGGGACTGTGCCGCGTGTACCGCAATGAAAATGGCAGCATCACATTTGCGGATAGCTATACAGGTGAGACAATATCTGGACAGGAAAATATGCTCGAGGCTGTATTCAGGGACGGAGAACTGATAAAGGAACAGACGCTTGCGGAAATCAGAAATAGGCTTAACGGAGGAAACTTTGTAGGAACTTTTACGCGGTATTGAACGAAAAATATGCAGCCGAAATCGCATCACAGTGGAATGTAAAATATAACAGTGACCGCAAAGGCTGCGTGACAAAGTTAGAGATTCACGTCGTTGGCAGCGGCCATCATCAGGAACTGCGTTTTTTGGCAGAATCTTTTGATACTTTTAACCAGTATATTATTGGGAGAATACAGGTGATAAGTGAATTATCCGAAGAGTCATAGCGCGAATAATACAGGAAAAGGAATGGAAAGAATATGGAAAACGCATTGAATTTATTTAGGGCGGCGGCAGTGTCTCCAAGAGTCCATATAGGAAATGCTGCCCAAAATTGTCAGGAGATTAAGAGGGCATACGATAGTCAGGCGGCACAGACAGACCTGATTGTCACGCCGGAACTTTCGCTGACAGGTTATACATGTGCCGATTTGTTTAACAACAGAAATCTGCTGGACATGGCATGCAGGGGATTGTACGATTTGACGATGCATACAAAGAAATACGGGGAAAACGGAGCAGTGCTTGTGGTCGGCGTTCCGCTTGAAAAGGATGGTGAACTGTTCAACTGTGCGGCGCTGATTCAAAATGGCAGGCTATTAGCCGTTGTTCCAAAGACATATCTGCCAAACTATGCTGAATTTTATGAAAAGCGCTGGTTTAGCGCAGGAGAGCATGATGCGGAGGTTTTTGAAATAATCTGCGGAAATGAGAAATTGCAAACGACCTTCGGCAATAATGTTCTTATAGAAATTGGTTCAGAAAAAAAGGTGTGCATCGGCATCGAAATCTGTGAGGATGCGTGGGCACCTATTTCGCCAGGGAGACTCCTTGCACTGAATGGTGCAGAAATTATTGTAAATCTGTCCGCGTCGAATGAAGTTATCGGTAAGGCGCAGTACAGGAAAAATATGTTGGGTGCGGCATCGTCAGGCTGCATCTGTGGATATGTATATGTGTCTGCTGGGAACTATGAATCGACTTCAGACCTTGTATTCAGCGGACATAACCTGATGTATGAGAACGGAAAGCTAATTGGTGAAAACAAGCCTTTTGAGAATAAGGTGCTTGTGAAGGACTTCAATCTTACAAAAATCAGGCATGACAGAATTGCGAATAAAACATATTCTGAGTGTAAAAAGAATTTTGCCCAGCGCAGCTATGTAAAACTTGCGTGTACAAAACCGCTTGTAGAGAAGAAGGAAATTCTAACAAAACTGTCCATCACACCGTTTGTGCCGTCCCAAAACCGGAGAGAACGAAGTCTGGATATTTTTCAGATGCAGGTTACCGCGCTGGCAAGGCGCATAGAAGCGACGAAAAGCAAATGCGTTGTGGTGGGCGTGTCAGGCGGGCTTGACTCGACGCTTGCACTTCTGGTATCTGCGCAGGCGGTTAAAAAGCTGGGGCTTCCGGCAGGGACAGTGACAGGCATCACAATGCCAGGTTTTGGCACGACAAGCCGCACAAAGAACAATTCCATTGAGCTTATGAAATACCTTGGCTGTACGATTAAGGAAATCAGTATTGCAGATTCGGTGAGGCAGCACTTTAAGGATATCGGACAGGATGAGCGTGTGCATGATATCACCTATGAAAACTGTCAGGCGCGGGAGCGCACACAGATTCTAATGGATGTGGCAAACAAGGAGGGTGGCTTTGTTGTCGGTACAGGTGACTTGTCAGAGCTTGCGCTGGGGTGGTGCACATACAATGGAGATCATATGAGCATGTATGCCGTCAATACGAGTGTTCCAAAAACGCTGGTACGCACTTTGGTTGACGAAATTGGTCATTATATGGATGAAAATGGATTTTCTGGAATGAGAAAAGTGGTAGAGGACATTATAGATACACCAGTGAGTCCGGAACTGCTGCCGCCCAATGCGGACGGGACAATCGCGCAAAGAACGGAGGAAACAGTCGGATCTTATGTACTGCATGACTTTTTTCTGTATTATACATTGCGGTATGGGATGTCACCAGATGAGATATTCAGTCTTTGCCGCGAGGCAGTCCGAAGGAGCAGCGAATACAAATTCAGCGATGAGGAAATCAGAAAGTGGCAGAATGTATTCTACACCAGATTTTTCAGACAGCAGTTTAAGCGCAATTGTATGCCCGACGGTGTCAAGGTCGGTTCTGTGTCAGTCAGCCCCCGCGGGGATTTGCGGCTCCCTGCGGAGATTGAACCAGAAGAGTTTATGGAATAAGAATGAATAAAATAACTGATATTTGAATGGGGATATTGCATGAGTCAGACAAATGAAAATTATAAAAATGCAGAAAGGGAGTTTCTGAAAAAATATGACATTAGCCAATATGACCGCCCGTCAGTTGCCGCAGACATCGCAGTGTTTTCCATTGGCACAAAGATGATGAAAGACCCTGACTACCGCAGGCTGCCTGCAAAATCGCTCCGGCTGTTGATGATTAAGCGTGCCGAACAGCCTTTTTGCGGGGAGTGGGCACTGCCAGGCGGCTTTATGCACAAAGGGGAGACGATACAGGAGACTGCTAGACGAGAGTTGAAAGAGGAGACAGGGACGGATAAGGCATACCTTGAATTTTGTGACGTGTTCAGTGACAGTGGCCGGGATCCCAGAGGATGGATTGTCTCTCAGTCTTTTCTTGCAGTGTTAAATGAGGATGATATTGCAAACGGGCATCTTGAGGCAAGCGGTGATGCCGGCGATGCAAAGTGGTTTGATATTGCGGTGCACAAGATGGCAGGAAGCAGGCAGGAGCAGGATAATCAAATTACTTGTGACAGTGACTACCAGTTAACGCTGGAAAATGACAGCGCATCTGATTCGGGAAGGACATCCGCGCTGCGGGCGGTGATACGGGAACATATCGAATACCGCGACTATCATGAGATTGTCACATATAAAATTGTGGATTCACAGGGAATTGCATTTGATCATGCAAAGATTATTCTCAGTGTGTTCAACAGGCTCAGGCAGATGGTTGCGCGTGACGTGCGGATTGCGTTTGACTTTATGCCGGAGTACTTTACCATGACCGATTTTCAGGAGGCAGTAGAGCTAATATCGGGGCAGGAGCTGATTAAGCCAAATTTTAGAAGAAAATTTTCGGAATATGTGACAGAGACGGATAAAATGATACAAAATGGGGGACACCGGCCGGCAAAGGCATATGTCAGGAATCTTGACTGCTTTTATCAGTAGTTTTTTGAAAAAAGGGCTTGAAATATCGCCCTTTTTTTGATGCCTTATTCAACTGTCACAATAAAAATTTATTGAATTTCAATAAAAAATTATTGCTATTCAATGAAATAAGTGATACGATATAAATACAAAATTTCCGGAAAACGATTAAAAAATGAAAAGGATGGATAAATATGAAACAAGCGACTGTTATTGTTTTTACAAAGTATATGCTTGATATAATGTACTTTACAGGGATTATTGTGACACTGATGCTTCCTCTGCCGGGGGTGGTGCAGAAAATTTTGGATTTTTTTGATTTTCATGATTTTGAAGGGCGTTATACAGAGATTATTGTGATCTATTTTGTACTGGGCATGCTGGCATGCCTGATACTTGGCGAACTAAGGAAAATGTTCCGCACTGTTTTGAACGATGACTGCTTTGTGAAAGATAATGTGGTAAGCCTGCAAAGGATGGGGACATATAGCTTTGTGATTGCTGCGATCTGCCTGCTGCGGACAGTGCTCTATATGACAATTGCCATGCTGGTATTGGTACTGGTATTTATAATTGCAGGGCTTTTCAGCAAGGTGCTTGCATTTGTGTTTGACAGGGCAGTAGAGTACAAACTGGAAAATGACCTGACAATATAATTGTTTTTTGCTTTATAGAAATTGTGACAGTGTAAATTATTAAGACAAAAAGCGAAGCTTTTTTAGAAAGGCAAGGTAACAATGGCGATAATTATAAATCTTGATGTAATGATGGCGAAGAGAAAGGTTGGACTTACAGAGCTTGCAAAGGACGTGGATATCACGCTCGCAAATCTGTCGATTCTCAAAAACAATAAGGCGAGGGCAGTAAGGCTTTCCACGCTTGATGCAATCTGCAAGGCGCTCCGGTGCCAGCCGGGGGATATACTGGAATATGTGGAGACAGAGGAACCAGATGACAGGAGTGAGTAAACATTTACAGATGTATATTTTATAGGATTTAGAAAGGGAGGATTTTAGATGGATAACAATATGATTGCGCAAGAACCGCTGAGTCAGCAGGTTTTGATACCTGTACAGCCAATCAATAATTTGGCAGCACAGGAGGAAAAGATGAATAAAATGAAGAAGAAACAAAAACGGTTTCAGACATTTGGTGTTGGCAGTTTTCTCTATGCATTGTTTTATACGTTCTGCCTGTACCACAATGCGTCGGGAATCACATACCCTTTTTTCGCAGGCGGAACCCTCTTGTTTTTTGGCTTCTTTACCAGAAAACTAGAGAGCAGCTCCGCAGACGCCAGAAAAGAAAATGTGAAAGAACATTTTCATAAAAATTTTTTAATCATATCTATCGTATTTGCAGGTGCATTAAACTGCACTACAGATTCTGCTATATTAATATTTTTCAACAAAATGCTTATGTCAGTTCTTTTGGGTATACTGTTGCTACAGTACTGGCATGATCTTACAGGGTGGAGTATCGCCGCATATTTCAAAGGCGGCATGACCATGTGTTTTGGCAGTATTTACAGCATGTTCTCCTCGGTAGGGGATATGATGGCGGCGTGGCGTCTGGGACATATGGACAAAGAGCAGGAGAGCGGAAGGGCGAATCGCAGGCGTATTCTGATGTCTGTGGCAATCGGATTCTCTATCGCGGTGCCGGTTGCTGCATTTATCATGATATTGCTTGCAAGCGCGGATGCAGTATTTTTTAAGCTGATATGCGATGTGTTGACTTTTTCATTAGATGCCAGCGTGTATGAAAGTACAGGGACAATCATAAAGCTTGCATGCAGCATTGCGCTTTCCGGCGCGGTCTGCTATGGATTCTTTGCATATAACATGGAGCCGCAGACGACAAAAAACAGAAATGATATGGCTGTAAGGGATAAGGCAAATCTGGACACCTACATCGCAGTGACCGTGAACGCCATAATGTGTGTGATATACTTGTTGTTTTCGAGCATACAGATATTTGGCCTTTTCCTTGGAAAAATGAGCCTTCCTGAAGGATATACCTATGCTTCCTATGCAAGATCCGGTTTTTTTGAACTCGTATTTGTCAGCCTGTTCAATATATTGCTTGTGCTGCTTACACTCGCATACTTTAAAAATTCTGCTATGCTCAAGATATTGTTGACCATTATATGCGGATGCACATATGTCATGATACTGTCAAGCGCCTATAGAATGATACTGTATATTTCAAGTTATCAGCTTACATTCCTGCGGCTGTTTGTCCTGTGGGTGCTGGTTATGACAGCGCTGATTATGACAGGGGTTCTGATTTATATTCACGATATGGATTTTTCACTTTTTCGATACGGTATAATTATCGTGACAGTGGGGTGGCTTACGTTCTCGGCGGCTCATCCTGATTACTGGATAGCTTCCTATAATATTCAGACAAGCGAGGAGGGTCAGGCATATGACAGCTATTATCTTAGGAGACAGCTTTCCCTTGACGCCGCTGCCGCACTTCCTGAAGATATCTATAATGACAGGAGCAGCATCTACTATAAGCGGGTGGAGAAGTACCAAAAACAGACAGACGGATTGTTAGGATTTAGAAAGTTCAATTTTTCAAGGGCTTATGCCGCTCACAGGATTGACATTTAACAGGAAAACAGTTAGTATGGTGAAAAAAGTATTTGTAAAAAGAATTTAGGAAAACAGGGCGGGATGATGGCGGAAAAGATTTTCAGAAAGATACAGACTGTTTTAGCAAAAATATGGATGGATATAAAGGATTTCCGCGTTGCAATTTTCTTCATTGCAGTTTACAATGTGGCTGCAAGGGCATTGTTCGGTGCATTCTGTCCACAGCTGATTCTCACGGGATTTCCATGTGCAGGATGCGGGATGACGCGGGCTGTGTTCTGTATTTTGACAGGACAGTTTGCCAGGGGAATGAAACTCAATCCGGCGGCCCCGGTATGGATTGCTTTTCTGCTCTGGTTTTTCTGGAACAGATATGTATACTCCACATATAAAAAAAGTACATATTTGTGGCTGGGTATTGTGTGTGCTGTCACGCTTGCTGTGTACATATATCGTATGATAAATTGTTTTCCAGGCGCTCCGCCGATGGTATATTACAGAAATAATATTTTGCGCATGTTTTAAATCGCTGCCAGGTTACAATTCACACCAACGCCAAAGTAGTGGGAATCATGCGCCAAAATGCTTGCCTTTTAGCATTTTGTGTGCAAAATCTGTTATAATTCACACCTCAATAACTTATAAGCTGATGAAAACTGGCGTTGGTGTGAATTGTAACGCTGCCAGTATTTTGTATACTGAAAAATGTCGATATGTGTTGCACAAAAGTATTTCTTTGTGGTAAGATTAAGCGTGAGACTTATTATTTTATTCAACGAATTATCGGAGGGAGATATTGATGGACAACAATAATTTATTAAACCAGGGAAATCAGAATGGTGATCAGGGGCAGCCTTATCAGCAGCAGCCCTATCAGAATTACCAGCAGCCTTATCAGCAGCCATACCAGCAGCAGTATCAGCAGCAACAGCCCTATCAGTCCGCAGACACGGAGCTTGAGGAGCCTGTAAGCTTTGCGGACTGGATGGTGACAACACTTATCTTGTGTATTCCCTGTCTGAATATCATTATGATGTTTGTATGGGCATTTGGTTCCGGAACAAAGAAAAGTAAGTCCAATTACTTTAAGGCGATGCTCGTGTGGGCGCTGATTAGTATTGTGTTGATGATCGTGTTTGTTGCTACATATGGCGCTGTATTCTTATCTATGGTGGGTTCTACTGGTTACTATTAAAGCGTATATTGGTGAAATCGTGTATTTTACAGCCAAAAACCGACAGGGATTTAATCTGTCGGTTTTTCATTTTATGCACACGGGCACCTAGGTGAAAATTGTCAGCAGGAGGCAGGAATGATATTTCAAACACGCGCTAGAGCGTGTTTGGCAGTCCAGCGCCCGCTGGCGCCGCAGGGGAGAACAAGACCGTTTGATGAGACAGGAAGCCCGATTTCGGAAGAACACACATGTCCGCCGCATTTGGGGACAATGACAGTTTCAAGCATATAGGTCAGAACCGCGGGCTGAAGTCCCGTTGTATAGGAATTAATCAGAAAGAAAAGCGGATCACTGCCCAGAACTTTAGCCGTAAGCTCTATAAATGGAAAAATGGAGTCCTCAATTTTCCAAATTTCACCCTTGGGACCTCTTCCGTAAGACGGAGGATCCATAATGACTGCGTCGTAAGTGTTTCCGCGCCGAATCTCACGCTCCACAAACTTTACGCAGTCATCCACGAGCCATCGGACAGGCGCATTGGCAAGACCAGATGCCGCAGCGTTTTCCTTTGCCCATCCGACCATGCCTTTAGAAGCATCCACATGCGTTACATGGGCGCCGGCAGCGGCAGCGCTCAAAGTGGCGCCGCCGGTATAAGCAAAAAGATTCAGCACTTTTATCTCGCGGGAGGGATTGTTTTTTAACGTCTCCATTATTATAGAAGAAAACCAGTCCCAGTTGACAGCCTGTTCGGGAAAAAGACCAGTGTGCTTAAAGCTAAACGGCTTTAGATGAAATGTAAGGTTCCGGTTATTCTTATTGCTATATGTTATGTCCCATTCCTGGGGAAGCCTGAAAAATTCCCATTCGCCGCCGCCTTTAGAACTTCTGTGATAGTGTCCGTTTGGCTTTTTCCATGCATGATGTTCCTTGGGGGTATTCCATATTACCTGTGGGTCGGGTCTTACCAGCATATAGCCTCCCCACCGTTCCAGCTTTTCGCCGGAGGAAGTATCTATCACCTCATAGTCCTTCCAGTTGTCTGCAATCCACATAATGATTTGGTCCTTTCTAATGCACGCTCAAATTGCATTTTCACTTTACAGGAAAATACAACAGCGTAAATTATTTAGGCAAAAAGCGGCGCTTTTTGCTGGATGAGTACGCTGTGCACGCATCTTTTTCATTTAAAATTTACAAGAAGTACAACAAGTATACTACGGAACAGCAAAGAGAAACAAGATTGTTCGCAAAAAAAAACAATAAAATCACAAAAAAAGCTTGCAAAAGCGATAATGCTACGATATACTACTAATTGCTGTGACATGATAGCGATGAAACGTGAGGTTGCTGCCTATATAGAAAAGTGTGTAGAGCAGGTTTTTCCGCGGAGCGAATGTCAAGTTAGGAAACTGGCGACAAGTCACTGTACAAAGTAATAAACGATGTGTGGATTGTAATGGATATGGGGAGCAGATGGGCTCGTATGAGAGAAACAGCATGACACACACGGAGGAGTGTACAGTCACCGCTTGTCGTACTTATTCATAAAAAGTGCGAAAAGGAGGCGACTTTTTTTATGGCAAGTCAGGTAATGAGAATTACATTAAAAGCTTATGATCATCAGCTGGTTGATGCATCTGCCAAAAAAATAATCGAAACAGTTAAGAAAAATGGATCACAGGTAAGCGGACCAGTTCCCCTTCCTACCAAGAAAGAGGTAGTGACGATTCTGAGGGCGGTTCACAAATACAAGGATTCGAGAGAGCAGTTCGAACAGAGAACGCACAAGAGACTGATCGATATCATCACACCGACACCTAAGACTGTGGATGCGCTGCAGAGATTAGAGATGCCGGCTGGTGTTTATATTGATATCAAAATGAAAAACAAGTAGGCCTTCTACTAGTATGAGCGATTGATTCGCTCCGCTGTAGAACAAATGGAGGTAAGAAAATGAAGAAAGCTATATTAGCTACAAAAGTCGGAATGACTCAAATCTTCAACGAAGACGGTTCATTAATTCCTGTAACCGTGCTTCAGGCTGGACCATGTGTGGTAACACAGGTTAAGACAGAGGAAAATGATGGCTACAAAGCAGTTCAGGTTGGTTTTGTGGATAAGAAGGACAAAATTGTTAACAAGGATAAAGGTGGAAAGAAAGAAGTCATTCACAGACATGGTGTTAACAAGGCGCTCAAGGGTCACTTTGAGAAGGCTGGTGTTTCTTCTAAGAGATTTGTAAGAGAGTTTAGATTTGAAAATGCAGAGGAATATGCATTGGGGAATGAAATTAAGGCTGATATCTTCGCAGTGGGAGATAAGATTGATGCATCTGCTGTTTCTAAGGGAAAAGGCTTCCAAGGTGCAATCAAGAGACACGGTCAGCATAGAGGGCCGATGGCACATGGTTCCAAGTTCCATCGTCATCAGGGTTCAAATGGTGCTTGTTCATCACCGAGCCGCGTATTTAAGGGCAAGGGCATGCCAGGACATATGGGATGTGTTAAGGTGACTGTTCAGAATCTCGAAGTTGTGAGAGTGGATGCTGATAAAAACCTGCTTTTGGTTAAGGGGTCCGTACCTGGACCGAAGAAGGCGTTAGTGACACTGAAAGAAACTACCAGAGTAGATGTGTAAAAGTGGTTCGCGGGATGAGCGGACGAAAGGAGGACCATACAGATGGCAAAAGTATCTGTTTATAATATGGAAGGCAAGGAAGTTGAGACAATCGACTTGAGCGACGCTGTCTTTGGTGTAGAAGTAAATGAACACTTAGTACACATGGCAGTAGTTCAACAGCTTGCAAATAAGCGTCAGGGTACTCAGAAGGCGAAGACACGTTCTGAGGTATCAGGCGGCGGAAGAAAACCCTGGAGACAGAAAGGAACTGGTCATGCAAGACAGGGTTCTACAAGAGCTCCACAGTGGACAGGCGGCGGAGTAGTGTTTGCGCCGGTTCCGAGAGATTATTCTTTCAAAATGAACAAGAAAGAAAAGAGGACAGCGCTTAAGTCTGCACTCACAAGCAGAGTTCAGCAGAACAAGTTGATTGTTATCGACGAACTTAAGTTTGATGAGATTAAGACAAAGAACTTCAAGGCTGTTATGGATAACCTGAACGTTGCAAAGGCTTATGTGGTTCTGAATGACAATGATGAGAAAGTAGTTATGTCGGCAAGAAACCTTCCCAACGTACAGACAGCGTTGACAAATACAATCAATGTATATGACGTTATGAAGGGCGGCACAGTAATCCTTACAAAGGATGCAGTTAAGACAATTGAGGAGGTGTACGCATAATGGCAGATATTAAGTATTATGACGTAATCCTTAAGCCGGTTATTACTGAGAAAAGTATGGCTGGCATGGGTGAGAAGAAATATACATTCTTAGTTCACACAGAAGCAAACAAGTCTCAGATTAAAGAAGCTGTCGAGAAGATGTTTGAAGGAACAAAGGTTGCAAAAGTGAACACAATGAATCTTGATGGCAAGAAGAAGAGACGCGGAATGGTATATGGCAGGACAGCCAAGACGAAGAAAGCAATCGTGCAGTTGACAGAGGACAGCAAGGATATTGAGATATTCTCTGGCCTATAAGAGGTCCGATAATGCTACCGCAGCGATAGAAACTATACACAATCAAGTGTGATAATAAAAGGTAAAGGAGAAACGAACATGGGAATTAAAAAATATAACCCATATACACCTTCAAGAAGAAACATGACCGGTTCTGATTTCTCTGAGATTACAAAGAAAACTCCTGAAAAGTCTCTTTGTAAATCAAAGAAAAAACATGCCGGACGTAATAATCAGGGTAAGATTACTGTGAGACATCACGGTGGTGGAAATAGACAGAAATATAGAATCATAGACTTTAAGAGAAATAAAGATGGCATTGCAGCAAAGGTTATCGGTGTTGAGTATGATCCGAACAGATCAGCAAATATTGCACTGATTTGCTATGAAGATGGTCAGAAGGCATATATTATTGCACCAGAGGGACTTACAGACGGAATGAAAGTCATGAACGGATCTCAGGCGGAAATCAGAGTCGGCAACTGTCTGCCTCTTTCGGAGATTCCTGTCGGTACAAATGTACACAATGTTGAATTATATCCTGGTAAGGGTGGACAGCTCGTACGCTCGGCAGGAAACAGTGCGCAGCTCATGGCTAAGGAAGGAAAATATGCCACATTAAGACTTCCTTCAGGGGAGATGAGGATGGTTCCTATCGTCTGCCGTGCGTCTATCGGTGTGGTAGGTAACGGTGACCATAACCTTATCAAAATCGGTAAAGCAGGACGTAAGCGCCATATGGGCATCAGACCTACAGTTCGTGGTTCTGTTATGAACCCGAATGATCATCCACATGGTGGTGGTGAAGGTAAGACTGGTATCGGAAGACCAGGTCCATCAACACCTTGGGGCAAGCCTGCACTTGGTCTGAAGACAAGAAAGAGCAAGAAGGCTTCTAACAAGCTTATCGTAAGAAGAAGAGATGGCAGGGCGATTAAATAAATCGCTTTGCCGTCAGACAAACGGTTTTCGATTATAAAAACAAGGAGGAATTACCTAATGGCAAGGTCATTAAAAAAGGGTCCTTTCGCAGATGCAAGCCTTTTAAAGAAGGTTGATGCCTTGAATGCGTCAGGAAATAAATCAGTAATTAAGACATGGTCACGTCGTTCTACAATTTTCCCCTCTTTTGTAGGTCACACAATTGCAGTTCATGACGGAAGAAAGCATGTGCCTGTATATGTAACAGAAGATATGGTTGGACATAAGCTTGGTGAATTCGTTGCAACCAGAAC